>DASZRK010000002.1 GCA_035549195.1 bacterium | reverse complement strand
TGCCCGCCCGGTTTTGGCGCCCGTCGCAAGCGACGGCGCCGCGACTCGGCACAACCAAGAAAGCCACTCGGCTGGTGGGCCGAGTGGCAGGTGTCCCGAGCCCTGGGGCGGGCATGGAGCGGCCATTGGGCAAGGGGAGATGGATCACCGGGTTTCTATTCTGCTCATGGGATGCCTCAAGGGAGGGGAGAAGGGATCGGCGGGTCGTTATCTTTTCTTGCCTAGGATCGCGGCGGGATTGTTCGGAGTGGCTTTTTCCGTTCCGCCCGTGGGCAATCCGGCCGCGACCCAATCCACCAACCCACCGGGGTAATGGTCCGCCTTGAAGCCTTCCCCCACGAGGATCTTGGCGGCGTTGAGCCCCAAGGTGGTCTCCCCGTTCAGCCCATAGGTGATGAAGTAGGTCTCCCTTTTGAACTTTCTTTGGGCCGAGATGCCGAAGGACCGGATGTTCTTTCCCAGCGTCAGGTTCTGGGAGCCCTTGATGTGGATCCTTTCGAAATCATCCCCGGAGAGGACATTGAGCAGGACCGCCTCGGGGGATTTCATGCGGGAAAGGACCTCGTCCTTGGTGAGCGCTGTAGGTGGATCCTGGGTGGGGGGTTCGGCTTTGAAGATGGCCATTCATCCACGATAGTCCTTTTTCAGGGTCCGT
The DNA here is from genome assembly GCA_035549195.1 of bacterium. Lineage (NCBI taxonomy): Bacteria > bacterium. The sequence continues at coordinate 319,553 of DASZRK010000002.1, read as the reverse complement.
GTTGCTTTAAATGGAAGGAAGGGTCTTTTAGTTGAGGAAATGCACGGGAAAGACGGGGAAGGGACGGGCGGCGGTCCTCAGACCTCGAAGGTCCCATCGACCAGGCGCTTTTCCCGGTCCTCGGTGCGCTTTTGCAGCCACTTGAGGGCTTCCTCGATGGAGCTGGCGGCCAGTACGTTTTCCGGGCAGTTGAACCGGGTGTCCTGGAAAAGCTTCAATCGGTCCAAACAGACCTGCAGCAGGTCCTCCACCAGGGCCCCATTCTGTTCCTTGCGGGCTTCGGGCCGGCCCAGAGGGCCTTCCTGCCAGGTCACGGTGAGGCCGATCCCCCGGACAGTGCCGCCGGAGGGGACCCCGTTCTCGTCGAATTTATTCTCGGTCTTCATTTTCTGGAGGGCGTCCATGGGGTTTCCTTCGGCGCCGGTCATTGGATGGGGCTTGAGGGGCGCCTCCCCAAGTTAGGTCTTTTGGGACGGGATAGATAGGCACGGGGGAGAATAAAGACGAATGAGCCACTGAGGCCGCCGATGTTAGAATCGGGGCCCATGAAACGCCCCAAGGCCCCCGCCCACCCCGGATTCCTGCTGCTATTCCTCCTCTACGCCCCATTGGCCGGGATCGGGGGGGTGGATGGCATGTTCGGCGTGGCTTGGCCCACGATGCGCCAGGGTTTCGGCGTACCCATCGACGCCATCGGCCTGGCCATGGCCTTCGGCACCACGGGTTACCTGCTTTGCAGTTTCTTCGTGGGGCGCTTGCTCGCGCGTTTCGCCGTTCATCACCTCCTGGCCTTCTCTTGCACCCTGGTGGGGTTGAGCTTCCTGGGCAATTGCCTGGTGCCCTCCTGGACCTGGTTCGCGGCCTTGGGCCTGACGGTCGGGTTCGGCGCCGGGGGTATCGACGCGGGGCTCAACACCTACGTGGCCCTGCGGTTGGGGGAACGGGAGATGCACTGGCTCCACGCCTGCTATGGCCTGGGCGCGACCCTGGGGCCCTGGTTCATGACGGCCATCCTGAACGCCTTCGGGGACTGGCGGCCGGCCTATTGGATCATGGGTCCCCTCCAATTGGCGATCGCGGGGGCCTATGTCCTCACCGGGCCGAAGTGGAAAAAGTTCGACAGGGGCGGGGGGAAGGGAAGCCAGGGACGGGAACCTGCCCGCCGGAAGCTCACCGGGCACCGCACGCCCATGGGGGAGACCTTGCGGCACGGCCCTTCCTGGGCGGGGATGCTGCTCTTCTTCCTCTATTCGGGCGCGGAGGTGGGGTTGGGGCTCTGGTCCTATACGATCCTGACCGAATCCCGGGGCGTGGCGACGACCCTGGCGGGGATCCTGATGGGCGGTTTCTTCGGCTTCTTCACCGTCGGCCGGATCCTTTCCGGGTTCTTCATCAAGAAGATCTCCACCCGAAGGCTGCTTCTCGGGAGCCTTTTCTTGGCGCTGGCCGGGGCCATCCTCCTCTGGGCCAACCTGGGCCCGCTGCCCAGCTTTGTGAGCATCATCCTGACCGGCTTCGTGATCGCGCCGGTCTTTCCCTGCCTGGTGTCGAGCACCCAGGCGCGGGTGGGCGCGCGTCACGCGGGCAACACCATCGGCATGCAAATGGCCGCCGCGGGCACCGGCGCCGCGGCGTTGCCCTCCCTTATGGGTGTGCTGGCACGGCGGGTGTCGTTGGAGGCCATTCCGGTGGTGATCGTGGCGCTCTTCGCGCTGATCCTGGGGCTGTTCTTCCTGGCGACGCGGAAGGAGGAAAAGTGAGGAAAAATTTCGCGCTCCTCCTAGTCGGGACACTTTTCGGCATGGGCTGGGGCGCTTGGGCCCAAAGTCCGACGCCCACTCCCAAGATCGGCTATGCGCAGGCGCTCCAGCTTTTGAAGAAAGGTTCCCGGAGCCTGGACCGGGAGGCCTTGACCGAGGCCCTGCGGGTCTTCCAGGATTGTCCCGCCCACAAGAAGGATGCCTATCCCTGTCCCTACCGGGCGGCCGAGGCGGGCCTTTACCTGGTCCGGGCCCTCGACCTGCAAAAGCACCGAGACCAGGCGGAGAAGGCGCTGACGGCCGGGATCCAAAGCGCCCAAGCGGCGGTATCGCTGATGCCCGATTCCCCGGACAGCCACGCCCTCCTGGCCCGCCTCTATGAGCAGAAGCTCCTCTTCGGGGACATGTTCACCGGGATGGATATCGGCCCCAAGGCGGGGGCCGAGAACCGCAAGGCCCTGGAACTGGGGCCCAAGGACCCGCAGGTGCAACTGGCCTTGGGCATCCAATACGTGATGGCGCCTCCTATCGGCGGGGGGGATGTGAAGAAGGGGATCGCCACCTTGGAAGGGGCATTGGCATTGGATCCCAAGATGGATGAGGCCTATTACTGGCTGGCGAAGGCCTACCGCAAACAGAATGACAGGGCCGGTTTCGAGGAAGCCCTGCGGAAGGGGCGGGTCCTGAACCCTGATAACCCTCTTTTCCAGGCGGAGCAGGAAGCCTGGAAACCCTAGGGATCGCCCGGCGCCTTAGCACTTGGCGGCGGGGCTTTTCGGCTCAATAATGTGCCGCCGTTCCATCCCTGGAGGAATCAAGTGACCAAGAGCGAACTGTTGTCCGCGTTGGCCGAGCAGACGGGGCTCAAGAAGACCGAAGTGACGAACGTGATGCAAGCCCTGGTGACGACCGTTTATAAGACGCTGAAGAAAGAGAAGAAGATCAAGCTGGAAGGCCTCGGCATCCTGCAGCTCCGGGACCGCAAGGCCCGCCTGGCCCGCAACCCCCGCACCGGCGAGATGGTCAAGGTGCCGGCCAAGAAGGTCGTGAAGCTCCGCGTGACCAAGGATATGAAGGAAGCCATCCTCGGCCCTGCCAAGAAGTAGTCCCTTTTAAAACGGCCTCAAAGCACTCCGTCCTCCCTGGGCGGGGTGCTTTTTTATTTTCTGGAAGGCCAGAGAGCTTAAGTTCTGGCCAAGGTCAAGGACCGAACTTCACGATGCGGCAATTGTTGTTATCGGCCACATAGAGATAATTGGAGGCATCGATGGCGACGCCCGTCGGTTCATTGAATGGATAACCGCTGGAACTCCCATCGATCTGATCCACATATGCTCCGGAGGAGAGAAGGCGTTGGATCCGGTTGTTGTTAGAGTCCGCCACATAAAGAAAGTTTCCGGACGGGTCCATTCCCAACAGAAAGGGAAACTCGAATTGAAGATTGCCGCTTCCGGATGTTCCCTGAAGGTAGTATTCGATTCCGGTGGGCCCGTAAAAATGGATGCGGTCATTGGTGGCGTCCGTCACGATGACCGTAGTGGCCGCGTTGTTCACGGCGACGCCGATCGGCCACCCGGTCGTAGTACCCACCGTTACGCCCCACTGGTTCAGATAACTGCCCGTCCCGCTGAAGTATTCCACACGGTAGTAGCTGTCCGCCACCCAGACCGTTGTCCCGGCCGAATCTGTTGCGATGCCTCGAGGCCCAAAGAGCTGACCCGGCCCTGTCCCCCCGGTGCCCCATTTCCCCAGATAGGTGCCCGTGGGTGAGAAGTACTGGACATTGTTTTTGGTGGAATCCGTGACATAGAAAGTGGTGGCTGTGGAATTCGCACAGATAGCCGAAGGGAAATAGAACTGGCCGTCGGCGGTGCCATAGGATCCCCATTGGCCCAGGTAGGTACCCGAGCCAGAGAAATACTGGACGCGGTAGTTATTGGAATCAACGACCCAGACGGTGGTCCCGGCGGAATTCACACAAATACCCTGGGGCCCCAAGAATTCTCCAGGGCCAGTCCCGGCGTTGCCCCATTGAGTAATGTAGGGATGTGGGATGGCTAGGGTGGCAGTGATGGTCGGCGTGGGGGTCCAGCTGGAGTCTGGGGTCGGGGTGAGGGTTGGAGTGGCTGTCACAGGGACGTAATAGATCGTAACCGGGCCGGACACAGGAGTACTTCCGCCGCAAGACCAGGGCCCGAGAGCAAGTACGACCAGAATCGTTAAGCAAAATAAAAAATGAAAATAGAATCGCATCCTTACCTCAAAACCTTGATTAAAACAATACCAGTATAACCGATAGGTGTAAAACGCCCGTCTTACAAAAGGCGAGCCTCGGACTGAGTGGAGCGATTTTTTGGGAATGTCCGAAGATTTTACTTGCACGCCCATTTAGTTAACTATATAGTTAACCATATGAAAAGGAGCCCCTGTGCGATCCAAACAAGCCACGGCACCGCTGGACCATATCTTTTACGCCCTGTCCGACCCCACCCGTCGGGGGATCCTGGCGGTCCTCTCCAAGGGCGAAGCGAAGGCCTCCGACCTGGCGGGTCGGTTCGACCAGTCCATGCCGGCCATTTCCAAGCACCTCAAGGTCCTGGAGCGGGGGAAGCTGATCGAGCGCCGCGACCATGCCACCGACGGACGGGCCCAGGTGCTGGTCCTGCGCGCCAAGGAGCTGGACAAGGCCACCGATTGGCTGGAGAAGCACCGGCAATATTGGAACGACCGGTTCGATGAATTGGAGAAGTTCTTGGAGGAGAATCCGGAGCCGGGAAAGGAGAATGGATGATGAGCGCAATGAACCTGGTCCTCGTGGTGCAGCGCAAGCTCAAGGCCTCCCCGGAACGTCTTTTTGACGCCTGGACGAAACCCGAGCTCTTGATGAAGTGGTTCCATGCGGGGGAGAAAATGAACACGTCCCAGGCCGAGACGGACCTAAGGGTCGGTGGGGCCTGGAGCCTGACCATGGACCATGCCGACGTGAACGAGCGCCGGGTCACCCGGGGGAAATACCTGGTGCTGGAACGCCCGACCAAGCTGGTCCTCACCTGGATCCCCTGCCTGAGGGATTACGAGACCAAGGTCACCCTGTCGTTCAAGGGGCTCTCCGACGGGTACACCGAGATGACCCTGACCCATGAGGGCCTCCGCGACGGGGACTTCCAGGGCCACCAGGAGGGTTGGGACGAGATATTGGGGACTTTGTCGAATTGGCTGGTCCAAGAAAGGTTGGGATCATGACGCAAGAGAACCTGGTGTTGGTGGTCCAGCGCAAGATCAAGGCCTCGCCGGAGCGGCTCTTCGACGCTTGGACGAAGCCGGAGCTGATGCGCCAGTGGTTCCGCGCTCGGGAGAAAATGACGACACCCGTGGCCGAGGCGGACCTGAAGGTGGGCGGCCCCTGGAAGGTGGTCATGCGCACCGACGAGGGAAAGGAATTCCCCAATAACGGCAAATACCTGGAGCTGGACCGGCCGAACAAGCTGGTCTTCACCTGGCATCCCATGGGAATGGCCGACTACGAGACCAAGGTGACCCTGCGGTTCAAGAAAATCTCGGATGGATTCACCGAGATGACCCTGACCCACGAGGGCCTGCGGGACCAGGATTGGTACAACAAGCACCAGGGCGGCTGGATCGGCTGCGTGGACAGTCTGGAGAGCTGGATGAAGGACCAGGCGGTTTGAACCACGAAGACTCGAAAAGGACCGCATAGGACAGGACCGAAAGGAAAAACATGAGAACCATCGTACAGAAGGTGATATTCCAGGCGACGCCGAAGGAGCTCTACGACATCTTCCTGGATTCGAAGAAGCACACCGAGGCCACCGGCGGCAAGGCCACCGCCAGCGCCAAGGTGGGCGGGTCCTTCAAGGCCTGGAACGGATACCACTGGGGGAAGAACCTGGCGCTAGTGCCGGGCCGCCGGATCGTGCAGAGCTGGCGCAACCTGGATTTCAAGAAGGGCGAGCTGGATTCCCTTCTCCTGCTCGATTTCCAAAAAAAGGGAAGGGGAGCGGTCCTGACCATGGTCCACGCCCTGCTCCCGGACCGCATGGGGGACCTGGCCCAGGGCTGGCGGGACTACTACTGGAAGCCGATGACGAAGTACCTGGCGAAAAGGGCGATGGGATCGACGCACCCGGGAACGGGCAAGACAAGAAATATTTCAGGAGGCAAGCGATGAAGAATGGGATGAAAGGGATGCTGGCCCTGGGGTTGCTGTTGGGGCTGGGCGCCGTTCAGGCCTTGCGGGCCGATATGGACGAGAGCAAGAAGGGGATGGAGCCGCCCAAGATGCCGGCGGAGTTCGACAAGTTGAAGGGCCTGGTGGGCACCTGGAAGGGAACCGCCATGAAGAACGGGAAGACCTTGGAGGTGACCAACCGCTTCGAACTCACCTCGGGCGGGTCGGCCATCATCGAGAAGATCGGCGAGGGCGCGGAGAACGAGATGATCTCCATCTATTGCGCCGAGGGCGGGAAGATGACCATGACCCATTATTGCTCGGTGGGGAACCATCCCAAGATGGTCCTCAAGAAGAGCACCGGCAACGAGATGGACTTCGAGATGAAGGGCACGACGGGCCTGGGGTCGGCCAAGGAGATGCACATGCACGGCATGGACATCACCTGGAAGGACCCGGACCATATCACCGAATCCTGGTATCTCTACTCGGACGGGAAGAAACAGGGAGCCTGTCCCTTCGAGCTGACGAGGGTCAAGAAGTAAGGGCGTCGCCCGGAGGAAGACGGTCTTCGAGGGGCGGGACCTCCCGCCCCTTTTTTTATCGCCCGCGCTTGGGGGATCTTCCGCCGGACATCAGGAATTCCTTCAGGACCCGCGCGTGGTTATGGACCGGATCCTTGGCGGCGTAAAGGAGGGTGACGATGCCCCAATGGGCGGCCTCTCGCAAGGGACGAAGGGCTTCCGGATGCGCGGACAATTCCTTTCGGTAACGTCGTTGGAAAAGGGCCCATTTCCGGGGATCGTGGCCGAACCATCGGCGCAAGACCGGAGAAGGTGCGGCATCCTTGAGCCAAGCCGTCAGGCGCAATTTCCTCTTGGGGATCCCCCGGGGCCAAAGGCGGTCCACCAGGAAGTGCGTTCCTCCACGTCGGGAAAGGGGTCCGTAGACCCGCTCGGTAAAGAAGCGGTCCTTCATGGGCCCATCTTCCGGGAATGGTGATGTCCGGTGTAACCATCGGGTACTCGGACGCCCCGGCGGGCGATCTTCTCGGTCATGATGGTATTGCGCATGAAAAGGGCGGAGACCAGATAGGCCCCGGAACAACCCGCGAAGAGCGGCAGCAAACCCAGGGGCTGGTGGGTCAATTCAAAAGCGAAGATGACCGAGGTCAAGAAGGCCCGGGACGCCCCGGTAAAAAGTGCGGCCATTCCCACCAGGGCCCCTAGGCAGGGGTCCAGTCCCGCCTGGGGTGCCATCCAGGCCAGGGCAGTGGTCAGGAGGAAACCCAAGCCTCCGCCGATGGTGAAAAGGGGGGCCAGGGTGCCGCCCGAGGTGCCGCTGCCGAGCGAAAAGCACCAGGAAATGAACTTGAAAAGAGTAAGGCTGAGGATGAGAGGGACGGCGAAATCCCCTCGCAAGAGATGTTCGATATTGTCGTAACCCACCCCGAGAGTCCTCGGGGAGAAGAGCCCCACCAGGCCGACCACCGATCCGCCGAGGGCGGGCCACCATTTCCAATGCAGGGGAAGGCGTTCAAAACCGTCCTCCACGGTGTAGACGGCCTTGGTGATGCCGATGGCGAAGGCTCCCGCCAGGACGCCCACCAACAGATAAAAGAACACCGCGCGGCCGCTGGGGGCGGTGAGGTCGGCCATGGGGAACATAGGGGCGGCGTCCACCAACCGGATGCGGAGCGCTAGGGCGGCGGTGCTGGCGAAGGCGACCGGCAGGATGGACCGGGGATGGAACTCGAAAAGCAGGAGCTCGATGGCGAGCAGGGTGGCCGAGACCGAAACGCCGAAAGTGGCGGCCATTCCGGATGCGGCACCGGCCGCCAGAAGGATCTTGCGCTCATCGGCGGTGAAGCGGAGCCATTGGCCGACCAGGGACCCCAGGGCCCCGCCGGTGGCGATGATGGGACCTTCGGCGCCGAAGGGGCCGCCAGTGCCGATGGAGATGGCGGCCGAGAGGGGCTTTAGCCAGGTCAGGTGGGGATGGATCCGGCTTTCCTGGGTGAGGATGACCTCCATGGCCTCAGGGATGCCATGGCCCCGGATGGCTTGGTGGCCCCAGTAGGCCATGAGTCCTACGACCGCTCCGCCGATCACGGGGGCCAGGATGACCAGGGGGCCGAGCGCATGGTCCGCAGGGGAGACCGCCGCGAAGGACAGACGGTGGAAGAAGGCCAAGTTGGTGAAGAAAAAGATGAGGCGGACGAGCCCCAAGGCCACCAGGCCCATGGCCAGGGCGATCACCAGGGAGACGGCGCAGAGCAGGAGGGTGCGCCGGTCCAGGATCCCGCGACCGGTGCCTTTCGAAGAAGGATCCTTCAAGACGGTCCTTTCCAGGGGAAGTTGGGGCCCGAGTGTAGACAGTTCCACCGGGCGAATTCAACCGGGCAAGGGTCTTTTTACGGACCGGACAAGTTTGTTCTCGTTCCCAACCTGGGGCCCAGTGAGCCCTCGATGAGCTGGACAACTTTGCCTGATAGGTGGGAAAATCCGCCTTTCATTTAGGATCAAAAGTTCCCAGTCGGAAGGAGGCGCCCATGCCCCACCTGCATGAAAAGATCGACTTCACCGTTTCCATCTTCATCGTCCGTGACCAAAAGGTCCTCTTCATCCTCCACAAACAACTCAAAAAGTGGCTTCCCATCGGGGGCCATATCGAGTTGGACGAGGACCCGGAGGCCGCGGCCCTGCGCGAGGCCAAGGAGGAGAGCGGCCTGGACGTGGAACTGGTGGGGACAAGGCCGCCCTTGAAGGCCGAGCCCGGTTTCCGGCCGCTGCTGCAGCCCGCCTATATGGATATCCATTTGATCCGGGAACCCCACTGGCACATCGGGATGGTCTATTTCGCCCGGGTCAAGGCGGGGAAGGTGACGCTCAACAGCGGGGAACACCACGACATCCGCTGGATGACGGAAAGCGACCTAGAAGACCCGCAATGGGCCCTTTACGACAATTTGAAGTTCTATGCCCGCGAGGCCTTGAAGGCGGTCCGATGAACGGGAAGGATCCCGTCCTTTTTAAGGATTTAGCCCAAAGGATCCTCGCCCTTCCGCCCAAGGGAAGCGCGCGGTGGGTGGCGGTGGATGGGTGCGCGGGCGCGGGAAAGAGTTCCTTCGCCCGGGACCTTTCCCGGTCTCTTTCGAACGCGCCGATCGTTCCCCTGGACGACTTTTTGGCCTGGGACGACCTGACGGACTTCTGGCCCCGCTTCGAGCGGGAAGTGGTCCTGCCCTTGTCCCGGGGCTTGGCCACCCGCTACCAGGCCCGGGATTGGGAAAAGGACCCGATGGGCCGGGGTTTGGGACCCTTCAAGACCGTTCCGATCGCTCCCTTCTACATCCTCGAAGGGATCGGCGCCTCCCGCCGGGAGATGAGGGACCGACTGCATTTTTCCGTCTGGATCGAGACCCCGCAGGGGACGCGGCTGGAGCGGGGCCTGGCGCGGGACGGCGAGGGGATGCGGGAGACCTGGGAAAAATGGCAGATACTGGAAGGGGCCTTCTTCCAATGGGACGGCGCGCGGGACCGGGCGGACCTGCAGGTGGATGGGACCCGAGGGATGGCCGACGGCTTCTGGACGGCTTAGGAGCGCTTCGGCACCTTGATCTGGCTCACCAGCATCTTCAATTGCTTGGCCGCGTCGAAGATACGGTCGTCCCGGTAGAACTCCCCGTAATAGATGTTCTGGATGCCCGCGTTGGCGACCATCTTGAAGCAGTTCCAGCAGGGGGAAGCGGTGATGTAGATATCGGCGCCGTCCACCCGCACCCCGTTCTTGGCGGCCTGGATGATGGCGTTGGCCTCGGCATGGATGGTGGCCACGCAGTGGCCGTCCTCCATCATGTGGCCCGCGTCGTCGCAGTGGGGCAGGCCCCGCACCGACCCGTTGTAGCCGGTGGAGAGGATGGTCTTGTCGCGTACGATGACCGCTCCCACATGCTTGCGGGAACAGGTGGAACGGGTGGAGACCTCGGCGGCGATGTTCATGAAATATTGGTGCCAGTCGACGCGCTTGTGGCCGCTGGGGGCCGGGGAAGCGGCGCCTTTGCGCTTCTTCAGGCGATGCATGGGTTCCTTCTTATACTTGATCTTCACCTTGGACATAAGGACCTCGGTCGCGTGATCACTTCGGGTCGGCTGCGAAAAAGCCGGCCATTCCGGCGGGATGCCAATGCTCCTTGGACTCGGCCAGACGGGGCAACCCTTCGGCGTCGCCGCTGTTGATGCGGGCGTGGCCCTCCACCTGGCGGCATAGATTGCTGAATATATAAGAGGAAAGTCCTTTGACGGTCAAGTCGGACACCTCGAGGAAGACCCCATAGGTGCCGTTCCCGAGAGAGGCCCCGAACGAATAGGCGGAAAGCCTGTCGCCGGTGAGCACCACCCAACCGTCCATGCCCCAATCCATCCCTTGCACCAGGGCCCGCAGATGGGCCTTCTGGGAGGCAAGGATCATCTTTTCCCCCATTTGGCCCTGCAGTGCCGGGAGACGCTGGGTTTTCCAGACCTCGAAAAGGTCCCCGCAGGCCTTCAGGTCCGCCGCCCGGTAGGGGCGCATCAGGACCGCCTCTTCCTTCAAGAGATGGTTGATCTCGGCGCGTTTGGCGCGGTAGGGGTCGCCGTGGAGGCCCGCCAGCTTCTCCCGGTCATAAAGGTATTCGGTAAGGGTGGGGCGGATGGGATAGCCCCAGGTTTTCGCCTGGGAGGACTGCTCCTCGGTCAGGCCTTCGACGCGCGAGATGCCGGGACCCTTCCCGTTGACCTTCTCCATATAGGAAAAGGCGGCCGAAAGGCTTTCCGGACCGAAGGGTTTGGGGGGGACGGGGCAGTAGACGTATTTCCCGTAGAGGGCCAGGACGAAGGTCCGGGCGCCTTCCATGGCCAGGGCATAGGTGAATCGGTCCTGCCACATCAAAAGGCCGGGAAGGGAGGCGTTCAGGCCGGGAGCGGGAAATAAAAAACCCTGGGCGCGGTCGAGGTCGGCGTCCAGGGCTTGGACCGAATCAAAGAAGTCGGCGTGGGGGAGCTGGATCGCAGAAGCCAAGGGATCCCTCGCTTTGGATGTCGTGGCGAGGGACCGGTCCCCGAACCAGGGACCGGTCCTGCCCGAAGCGACCCTAGTCCCCCAATGACATCCATTGGACCAGGGTTGCTTCGTCACGAACGACCGCCTATTCGGCGGTCATTCCCCGCGGTGACGGCAAGACTTCAAGCCTTAGTTGGCCGATACGGGCTGACCGGACAGGAAGCGGCCGATCTCCCGGCGAAGGCCGTAGCTCAAGCGGCGGGCCCGGGAAGGAGGGCGGTAGTTCTTCAGGTATTGCTCCAGCCCGTTGATGTCCACCACTCCGTGCTCGTGGCTGATGACCGAGGAGGCGTCCCCTTGCGGATGGGAGAAGACCACCACGCCCTGGATCCAGATCTGGGCGCACTCATCTGCCCAACGGGTGGGCAGGTTGGTCTCCATGTAGGACCGCAGGTGATAGATCTGCGTGGCCACCTGCTTCAAGGGATTGTAGAAGGTCCGCTTGTAGCGGGAGCGGGTCTGGCGGGCCCGTTTGTGGAGCGTCCATTCCCGGTCCAGGGGTTCGCCCGAGATGCGGCCCCGCAGGTACTTGGTCTCGATGACGAAGATGCACTGATGGGTGATGAGCACATGGTCCAGCTCCCGGGGCTTGTCCCCCGAGAAGAACTCCACCGAGTGGAGCACCCGGGCGTCCTCCATGTTGAGGTTGTCGAGCAGCTTGGCGGTCAAGGCCTCGCCCTCGGACCCCTCCCCCACGATGCGCCGGCGGTGCCGGTAGATCTTGAAGGTGTAATAGGCCCCGCCGAACAAGAGGGCGGGCAGCGGGTAGCGGAGGAACCAGAGGTTGTTCCCGAAGTAGAGCAGCACCGCCAGGCCCACGGCCCCCATGCTGATGGTGATCCATTTCCAACGAGTGACCCAGCGCTGCGCGCGCGGGGGTTTCTGCTTCTGAAGCGTCGCGACCATCTTTGTTACGCCTTTCCCAGCGACAGCTCGCGCACCTCCACCACTTCTTCCTGGTATTCGCTAATGAAATGAGGATATTGACGAATGAGGGAGGAAAGGGAGGCGCTCTGCAAGGTACGCTGAATCAAATCCAGATATTGGCCCAACTTGGCGGCCACGGAGGGCCGCTTGAGGGCCGGACATTTCGTGTCCGCCCCCACCAGCACTTTTCGGTGATCCGCACTGTGCATGATCACCGCGGGATACATCGAACAATCCAGGGGGCGGGCCGGATAGATCCGGCACGTATGGTCCGCTGGATCGAAGAACGAACAGGCGAACCCGTGCCCGCATTCCACGAGTTCGGCCTTGGAGGGGCGCCCTTGGGCCCGCTCCCGGAAAGAACCATCCACGTTAAGGCTGTCGACGGCGGCCCGTTCCTCGGGGAAAAAGAAGGGCGAGAGGGAGGCTTGTTTGTCGGGGAAACGGCAGCAGACCGGGCAATCCAGGCAGACCTCACTGGGGATGAGCTGGGGCAATTGGGGTCGCAAGATCCGTCTTTCAGGGCGGGGCCCGGTGGGCCCGCCGGGTCAAAGGTTGTAGATGCCGATCCCGACGGTGACGAGCCCCCCGATGATCAAGAGGGGAGCCAGGGTCATGGAGCCGGTGGCCAGGAACATGTAGCCCGCGACGAGGACACCGACGCCGACCCCCAAAGTGATCTTCCCATGGGCGCTCATTTTGGGTTCGACGGTCCGGGGTTTGAGGGTCTTTTCGGCCAAGGCCATGCCTCCAAGGGGATCGATGCGGGGCATTGTAACAGACACTTTCCCGGTTCTTATAGGAAGGAATCGGGAAAGTCACCGGACCCGGGAGGGTACGGAGAACGGAGGGCGGGGCCCGAAAGGCCTTTGGGGTAGAAAAAGCGAAGAAAAACCCAATTCAAGACGAATCCGATGTCTTGGACCGGCGGTTTTTTTCGAACGGGAAAGAGGTGTTCCGCCTGCTCTTCGCAGTTCAAAAGCCTTCAGGCCTTGGCCAAGACCTTCAAGCCTCCCAGATAGGGTTGTAAAGCCTCGGGGACGGACACGGTGCCGTCGGCATTCTGGTAGTTCTCCAGGATGGCAAGCCAGGTGCGGCCTACCGCCAGCCCCGACCCGTTCAAAGTGTGGACCAGTTCGGGCTTGCCCCCCTCCTTCTTCACTTTGACGCCCCCGCGGCGGGCCTGGAAGTCGGTGCAGTTGGAACAACTGGAGATCTCCCGGTAGGTGTTCTGGCTAGGGAGCCAGACCTCCAGGTCGTAGGTCTTGGTCGAGCTGAAACTCTTGTCCCCGGTGGCCAGCACCACCACCCGATAGGGAAGCCCCAGGCGCTTGAGCACTTCCTCAGCGTCGGCGGTCAGTTGTTCCAGCGCTTCCATGCTTTTGTCGGCTTCCACGAACTGGAAGAGCTCCACCTTGTTGAACTGGTGCAGGCGGATCAGGCCCTTGGTGTCCTTGCCGTAGCTCCCTGCTTCCCGGCGGTAACAAGGAGAAAAGGCCATGTACTTCCTGGGAAGGGAACCGGCGGGGAAGGTGTCTCCCCGGTGCAGGTTGGCCAGCGACACCTCGGCGGTGGGGATCAGGTAGAAGTTGTCCTTCTCGATGGCGAAGGCCTGTTCGATGAACTTGGGGAACTGACCCGACATCTCCATGGAGGTGTAGTTGACCAGGTGGGGCACCACCACCTCCTGATAGCCCTTGCTGGCGTGCAGGTCCAGCATGAAGTTGACCAGGGCCCGCTCCAGCCGCGCGCCCAGCCCGAAGAGGGAGAAGAAGCGGGCGCCGGAGACCTTGGCGGCGCGCTCGAAATCCAGGATACCCAGGGAGGTACCCAGTTCCTCGTGGGGCTTGGGTTTGAAGTCGAATTTCTTCGGTTCGCCGACCTTACGGACCTCCTGGTTGGCTTCCTCGCCCCCGACGGGCACGCTGGGGTGGGGCAGGTTGCAGACCTGAAGTTCGACGTCCCGGAAGTCCTTCTCGACAGCCGCGATCTCGCCGTCCATCTGCTTGATCTCGTCGGAAAGTTCCTTGAGCTTGGCCTGGTAGGGGGCGATGTCCTGGCCCTGTTTCTTCATCTTGGCCATCTCTTCGGAGGCCTGGTTGAGGCGGGCCTTGCGTTTGTCCACCGACATCATCAGGTCGCGGCGGCGGCGCTCCAGGTCCAAATAGAGGGAAAGGTCCACCTTGGACCGGCAGTCCTCGAGGGCCTTGCGGACCTCGGCTTCGTGTTCACGGACGTATCTGGGATCGAGCATGGCTTCCTCGGTTCGTTGGCTGGGGCCACAAAGTAAACCCAATTCAGGTGGTTTTTCATTAAAAATCTTCACCGGTCCCTTTTCGAGGCCCCGGCGGCCGGCCCTTTATCGGGTTGTCGGCCCAAAGGGCGGGGGAATATACTCTTTGAGCTTCAATCCAAATCCTGGAGGACTTGATGCGGACCCAGAACTTGAAATGGATGCTGGCGGCCTTGATCCTCGTGACCGGCTACCTCTACGCCCGGGACCGCAGCGGCATCCTCCTGACGAGCCCGGAACAGGAAGGCACCAAGCAGGAAAAGAAGGACCGCTTGGCCATCAAGAAGGAACAGGACGCGGCCATGAAGATGCTCATGGACGGCAACAAGTACCACGTCGGCCACCGGAAGTGGACACACCGGCCCACCCAGATCATGATCGTCAGTTGCGCGGACTCCCATGTCCCTCCCGAGCAGGTCTTCCACATGAATCCCGGCGAACTTTATACCAACCGGGCCTGGGGCAACATCGTGGACAAGGCGCTCTTGGGAAGCCTGGAATACGGGGCCGAACAGTTGGGCTGCCATGTGCTGGTGGTGATGGGACACACGGACTGCACCGCCCTTCGCGACGCCATCGCCGAATACTGGCATCCGAGGGTCAGTTGGAAATCCCTCAATGAAAAGGCCCTTTACGAGGAACTGAAGCCCGGGGTGGCGGAAATGATCCAGGCCCAGGTGGTGACCAAGGCCCAGACCGGATCGGCCCTGGAGGGGCAGGACCTCATCGACGCGGTGGTCCGGAACAACGTCCTGAACACGATGCGGACCATCCGCCAAAAGAGCCCCTTGTTGTGGAACCTGGAGTCCACGGACAAGCTCAAGATCGTCGGATGCATCTATAACAGGGATACCGGCGTGGTGAAGTGGTTGAAGTAGTCCTTCCCGCCTTTTCCCAGCGGACCCAAGGGGCGGCCCCACAGGCCGCCTTGTTTTTTTAAGGCGGTGTCCATTTGATCATCGGGGTCCCCCAGGAGATCAAGAACAACGAATACCGGGTGGGCATGGTGCCCGCTGGGGTGGAGGAACTGGTCGCCGCCGGCCACACCGTGATCGTCGAGAAAGGCGCAGGCCGGGGCAGCGGCATTTCGGACCGGGAATTCGAGGAGGCCGGGGCGAAGATCGTGGCCCTACGCCGGGATCTCTTCCGCCGCGCGTCGATGATCGTCAAGGTGAAGGAGCCCCAACCCGCCGAGTTCCCGCTGATCCGTCCCGGCCAGTTGCTCTTCTGCTATTTCCATTTCGCCGCCTCGGCGGACCTGACCCGCGCCATCCTCAAGACCCGCGCCGTCGCCATCGCCTATGAGACCATCCGGCTGGCTTCCGGCGAACATCCGCTCTTGACCCCCATGAGCGAAGTGGCGGGGAAGATGGCCATCCAGGAGGGCGCCAAATACCTGGAGCGCTCCATGGGTGGCAAGGGGATCCTGCTGGGTGGTGTGGCCGGGGTCCGGCCCGCCAAGGTGGTGGTGTTGGGCGGCGGCGTGGTGGGCATGAACGCCGCCAAGACGGCCGCGGGGCTCGGCGCCCGCGTGACGGTGCTGGACGTGAACCCGGGCCGCTTGCGCCACCTGGAGGACATTCTGCCCAAGAACGTGGTGACGCTGGTGTCCAACCGCCGGGTGGTGCGGGAGGAAGTGCGGGAGGCCGACCTGTTGGTGGGCGCCGTTTATCTGGAAGGGGCGAAAGCCCCCCGGTTGGTGACGGAGGCCATGGTGAAGTCCATGAAGCCCGGATCGGTCCTGGTGGACGTGGCCATCGACCAGGGCGGTTGCGCGGAGACCTCCCGGCCGACCACCCACAGCGATCCCGTTTACGTGAAGCACGGGGTGGTGCACTATTGCGTGACCAACATCCCCGGCGCGGTGGGGATGACCTCCACCTACGCGTTGACCAACTCGACCCTGCCCTTCGCGCTCAAGATCGCTTCCAAAGGCTACCGGGCGGCGGCGAAGGAAGACCCGGCCATCGGACACGGATTGAACATCGAGAAGGGGCGTATCGTCCATCCGGCGGTCAAAGCGGCGTTCAGACCCTGAACAACGATCTTTAATTTTGGACCCTTGATCCTTGATTAAAATCGTCGGCTTGAACCTTTGCCCGCTCTCGGTTAAAAATCGAGGATCAAGAATCGAAAATTGGAGTTTGGATGCCCACCGTATTCGCCAGCGTCTGCGCCACCATCGTGTTTTTCTACCTGACCACCCTGCTGATGGCCCACCTGCATTGGATGAGCGTGGGGGCCCACATGCTCTGGGGCTGTTTCACGGCCCTCCTGGTGATCTTCCTGCAATGCATGGTCTTCGGGTTCTTCATCAACAGCGGCAAATCCATCAAGAAGGTGGTGAAGGAACGGGGCCTCAGCGGCCGGTGGATCGAGAAGACCAAGGACTATAAGAACCGCAGTTACCCCATGCTGATGCTGGCCATCCTGGTCTCGTTGGCGGCGGCCGTGTTGGGCGGGGGCGTCTCGGTGGGGGCCTTGCCCGTTTGGGTGCACGCGGCGGCGGTCTGGGGCGCTTTGGGGGTGAATGCCTATTCCTTTTGGATCTCCTACAAGGTCATCGTGGAGAACGTGGAGGCCATCCACCAGATCAACCGGGAGGTGGATGCGGACCCGGCGCCCGTTCCCAAGATAACGGAGGTCCCCGTGCCTTCGGTGCCAAGGCCCCCGGCTCCTCCCTCGGCCACCTATTATTTCCTGGCGGTGGTCGTCTGGGTGCCTTACCTCTATATCAAATTCTCCTTGGGAAGCCGGACCTTCCCCTTCCTGCCTTTTTTGGCGGCCAGCCTATTATTGCTGGCGGTGGCCCTGTGGAAATCACGGAAGACCTGAGCCTTTTCCAAGAAAAGCCTTTTTCCACCCTCCAAATTCGATAGAATACCGCCCTTGCCAAGAGTCTTTTGGCGCCCCCTTTCTTTCCTTCGGGCGTCCAAAGTGAGCGGCGCACTCGAACCAAGGAAACCCCCTAATTGAAGAAAGTCCCCTTTAAGATCACGGCCGCCCTTTTCGCACTGGCCCTTTGTCCTTCCTGGTCCCGGGCCGACAACCCGGGGGATTACCTGAGGACCCGCACCTATATCGGCCTCTTCGGGAGCTCGGTGAGCGTGGCCAAGGACGGGGAATTCACCGGCCTCAATTATTCCCGCAACAACTCACCCTACGAGATCGATCTCATCCCCGCCCTTTCCCAGAACTTCGGTTTCGGCGTCCTGATCGGCCACCGGGACGAGGCTTGGGCCGGGGAACTGAGCTTTTGGCAATCCAGCCACACCGCGACCTTCGGGCCCGGCACGGTGGGCTCCATTTCGGGAGGATCGGTCACCTTCAACCAGGCTGTTGAGGACACCGCGACCTATCAATCGATCAACCTCGACTTCAAACGCTACTTCCTCACCGAACTACAGATCCAACCCTTCGTGAACCTCGGGGTGGCCTTTCCCTGGGTCACGGTCAAGAACGCCTCCTCGGATCCCAGTGGGAACACGGGCGACCTGACCCTGGCCGGGTTGGGACTCAACCTGGGGACGGGCGCTGAGTATTACGTGACCCCCGAATTTTCCGTGACCGGCGGGCTCTTCTATCGATTCGCCAGCTTTGACCAGGCCAAGGGGGTCGGGGGCGTTTATTATCCCATGGCCATCTATGGCAACCAGACCAGCGATGAGGGGAGCGGATTCACCTTCACCCTGGGGACCTCGGTGGGCTTCCAATGAAACGACCCATCCTTCTTACATTGGCCTTCGCGGCCCTGGGCCTTTGGGTGAATTGGTCCTGCTCCAATAGTTCTTCGTCCCCGAACGGCTTCCAATCTCCGGTCCTCACCGTTGTTTCCATCAACCCGCCCTTCACGGCCACCCCGATCCCCACCGACACACCGACCCCCACCGCCACGGCGACCAGCACCTTCACTCCGACGGCCACCCCTTATGCGGTGAGCACATGGACCGGGTTCAACGCCCCTTCGGCCATCGCTGTGGACTCGAACCACCGGGTCTATGTGGCGGATACGGGGAACAACTTCGTCGAAAGGTTCGACTCCAACGGGATATTGGACATTTCCTGGGGCGCGGGCGGCTTGAAGGGCAAGGTGGCCTATCCTTCCCCCAAGGGCATCGCGGTGGATGGGAATGGGGACCTTTACGTGGTAGGGAGCGGCAATCAAGTCAGCCGTTACCGTCCCGTTACGACGGGGTCGAGCACTCTGATCCAGGATGCTTCTTATGACGCGGGGGTCTTTTTCTCGGGGTCCCTTGGTGTGGCGACCGATTCGTCGGTGACCTTCATTGCCGTCGCCGACACGGGCAATGATCAGGTCGTCCTTTTGGACAAGTCCTCCGGGGCCTCCATGATCGGCTATCCGATCAGTTCCCCCGCGGGCGTCGCGGTGGACGGAGTCGGGAACATCTTCGCCTCGACGGGAACGGGTAATACTGTCGTGAAACTTTATTCCACTACGGCCACCATCCCCGGGTTCTCGAACCCGCAAGGGATCTTCACCGATGGCTCCGACGACCTTTGGGTCGCGGACAAGGGGAACAAGCAGGTCGAAGCTTTCCGCTCCACGGGACTGGACCAGGAACCTTTCCTCCATTTCAATGGGTCCGGGGTCCTGACCGCCCCCGCAGGTGTGGCGGTGGACCTGAACGGTACCATCTATGTGGTCGACCAAGGCGCCAATAAAGTGGTGAAGTTCGCGCCATGAACCCATTCGGAAGGACGAAATTGAGCCCGAGCCAAAAAGTAACCGTCGCCATCGGTGTCCTCGCTTTAATGGCCTTTCTCCCGGTGGCCCTTCTTCCTTTCGGCTGTTCGGGCAACAACAATCCGGCCGCCCCGGCGACCCCTGTTCCGACCCCTTGGGCTGGTTACACCGCGACCAACACGGCCACCCAGTCGCCCACCTCGACCGCCACCTCGACTGTTACTCGCACCCCCACGAAGACGCCGTCCCCCACGGGGACCCGGACGATCATCCCGACCGATACGCAGACCATTACCGATACCCCGACCATCAGTTCAACCCCGACGGGAACCCCGACCTCGACCCCAACCTCGACCCCGACCTCGACCTTGACCCCCTATCTGAGTCCCACCCCGGCCTGGACCCGCACCCTTTCCTCGGGCATCCAATACCCCAACGGGATCGCCTATAGTTCCGGGGTCAGCCGGTTCTATGTGGCCGAAGGAAGTGGTTCCTCGAATGGAAAGGTCCTGGTCCTGACATCGGGCTTGGCGGCATCCTCCACGATCACTTCCTTTGGGGTGACGCCTCTGGGGAATCCCAATGGCGTGGCCGTGAATTCGGCGGGTTCCACCCTCTATGTGCTCGATTCGGTGAACAACGCGGTCTATGCCTATAACGGGTCCGGGACCACGATCACGTCTTGGACCAGTTATGGCGTCACGGCTTTCTCGAATCCTGAAGGGATCGCGGTGGATGGGAACGGAAGTGTCTATGTGGCCGATACGGGGAACAATGTGGTGGACCAATTCGACCCCGCCGGAAACCCGGTGTCCCAATGGACCGGGGGAAGCGGAGGCAATTTCAACCAACCCAGCGCGGTGGCGGCTATTGGATCCGGGCCGATCAGCTTATTCGTGGCCGATGCCGGCCAGGACAAGGTCCAGGTCTTCGCGGATGGTGCTCCCGTCACCGCTTGGTCTTCGACCGTTATGGGGTTCACCGATTCGGACATTTTCGGGATCACCACCGACGGTACCTGGGTCTATCTGGCCGATGCGGCCAATGGATTTGTTTCGAAATTCAATAAGAACGGGGATCTTCAGACCGTTATCAATCACCCATCGTCCCCCCTCCAAAGTCCGGACGGTCTGGTATTGGGGGGAAGCTTCCTTTATGTGACCGACTTCACCGCACCTAGTGGGACCGGATCGATCCAGATCTTCAACCCTTAAAGCCCTTTTAAGTCCCAAAACCCAATGTTTTTGAGTGTTTTTGCCACTCAAGCATGGAGCCTCTCCCCTCGTTCCTTCCTAAATCCATTTTCATTAGGTAAAATAAGGCCCAGTCGATGCCTTTATCGATTCGACAACATCTAAACAATACAAAAACGAGGAGGAAGGCAACGAATGAGATCTCCCAATTGGGCGTTTGCGGTTCTTTTGATCCTGGTCGGCTCCCTGACAGCCCCCCTTTGGGGCGAGGAAGAGGACATGAGCGGCGCCAAGGCCAGTGATTTCATCAAATCCCGTGCCTACATCGGAGTGTTCGGGATCTCATCCACGATCGATCAATGGGGGGATTTTAGCGGGGTGAATTCCTTCACCACTTCATCCGCAGTCACGACAGGCAATCCGGAAGTGGACCTTATTCCTTCCATCACCCGCCAATTCGGATGGGGAGCCTTGTTCGGTTACCGGGAAGGTCCTTGGGCCGGGGAACTCAGTTTCATGCGTAGCGACCATACCGCTTCCTATATCAGTTCCGGACCGGCCACGACCACGACCCCTGCCAGCTTGCAATCCATCGACTTCAACTTGAAGCGCTATTTTTTCACTCAATACCCCCTTCAGCCTTTCCTGAATCTTGGGATCGCCTTCCCCTGGCTTTGGGTCCATCATTTCTCTTATTTGACCGATACGGCGAGCCCACCGAACATCGTTTCCACCGACGATGAGACCATTTCGGGGATCGGGATGAACCTTGGCCTTGGCGTCGAGTTCTACTTTGAGAACGATTTTTCCCTGGTGGGAGGGCTTTTTCAGCGCTGGGGTGAGTTCGACCAGATCAATGGGGCCGCGAAGATCCCATTCAACGAACTCTATTTTGACGGCGACCCGAACGATGTGGGCGCTTTGGCGGGGAACGGGCTGACGTTCTATTTTGGCGCTACGGTCGGTGTTGAATAGGCGATCTTCGCGGGTGCCGGACAGGCCCCGGATATTTCTAGGGGGATAAAATTGGGATCCATTCGTAAGGATGAAAAAGACGGCCGACTGGTTAAGAATTTCTGCCTATTCTTATTGATGTTAGGCGCCTTGGCTCTTCCCTGGGCTTGCAGCGACAACAGTAATCCCTCCACGCCCGGGGGGCCCTCGCTTGGGGGTGGGGCGACCGCGACTCCCACTTTCCCTATCGTCAGTACGCCGGGGACCGCAACCGCTACTCCGACGTCGGCAGTGCCTGCTCCTTCCTATCTTAGTGAATGGGCTGCAGCGGCGGCGCCGAATGGATTCTACCTAGATTCGACCAACAACCAGCTTTATGTGGCTGAAGCAGATTCGCTACATGCCGGGGTCCAAGTCTATGATACGACCAATCTTGCCGGGGCCATTACATTCCAGTCGAACTTGGTCCTCCTTACCGTTGGAGGAGCGTCGACAACCGTAGTGTTGAACCATCCCTTAGGGTTGGCTTGGGTGCCCTTTAATCCTTATTCGAGTTATTTTGTCATTCTTGACGGAACCAGTTCGGGAGGAGCTTCCATCTATTCGGGGACGTCGCCGATGCTTGCGGATGTCAATACCGGCACAAATTATGGGAATGGCGCTCCGCCCTTCAAGAATCCCACGGGTTTTACGACGAACGGCTATTATTTTTACATCGCCGATACTGGGAATGGTTATGTTTATGAAATCGATCCTTCGTGCGGACCGAACCCTTGCCCTGTCCACCCTTGGAATGGATACAGCCCGAATAACTTCCTCAAGCCGTCCCATTTGGCCTGTAGTCCGATCGGAACGAACGATAACATTTGGGTGGCGGATACCGGCTACAACCCCTCCCTCATCAGTTGTTTCAAGTCCAGTGGGGTTACTTGGGTCACCCAGTTCGCCACCATCCCTAATTGCGTCGTGAATGGGATGGCTGTCACCGTCGATTCAGGGGGCAATGACGTGGTTTACGTCTCGGATTCGGCCAATCAATTAGTGGAGGAATACGACCACAACGGGAATCTCCTCCGTTCGTGGGGGAATCCGCATGGACCCCATCAGTTCAATCCATTTAAACCCTCGGCGATCGCCATCGATACGAACAACGGACATATCCTTGTGGGGGATCAGAACAACCGGACAGTCGAGGTGTTCGGGCCCTAGGGCGGAATCCATGGAGACTTCCGGACCCGGGACCTCCATCCCGGGTCTTTTTATTTTCAGGCGCCCTTTTGGGGAATAAACCATGGATCAAGACGGTCCTATCAAAGGGTCGGAAAGCCCTGGGCCAGGAAAGTCCTTCACTTTCCTGGTGGACACCCAAGCCACCGTTGCGGTAAAAAAGGTGGCCCTGGCCATGGGCCTCCAGCCCGGATCCCGCGGATAGACCCGAACCCGACAGGATAGGCGTTCCCGAAGACCCGAAAGGAAAGCTTCCCATGAAGACGACCTTGAAATGTTTTTCGTTGTTGGCGCTCTTGGCGATTTTGATCCCCGCGCCTGCCCCCGCCGGGCAGCAGGTTTTCCTCTCCACATCCCCCAACGAACGCTACCGGGTCTATGTGGAACAGGTGATCGACCGGCGCATCGGCGACCAGGTTTTCTTCCGTTATCCCATCTCCCTGGTCAATGTGCGTCGTCCCGAACGCCATTTCTTCATCCTCAATGTTGGAAGCCCCCTCATCACTGAAACCGACAAACAGACCTTCCGGGTCAAATGGGGCGGTGCGGACCCCACGCAGCCCTCCTCCATCCTTTTCGACTGGGCCGAGGACAGCCTGAAATTCTTCATGCGGGTCGAGGTCCTGAGGGGGACCTGGAAGACCTATTTCGTGGATGTGAACAGCGGAAAGGTCAAGGACATCACCGGGGACCTGGAAAAAGCCTTGGTGGCCGAGATCGGTCAGGAAGACTGCCAGGAGCCGGCGGTGTCGGTGGCGGGCTGGACCAAACCCTACCTGGCCTTTCTCAAGTTGGTGAGCTTCTGCGGGAAGTCCCGCGAGCATCTGAATGACAAGCATTTCAACGAGGAGGTCTCGGTCCTCTTCGATACGGAGAAGGCCGAAGTGGTTTCCCATTGCGTGAATTGCAAGGACAAGTCGGCCTACAAGAAGTTCGATAAATATTTCATCAAGTCCATCCCGACGCCGACGCCGACCCCTGAGGAAACCCCCGTCGCCCAGTAGAAGGGCCGTCGTTTTTCCCCGTTCCAGTCTGGACTTCCATTGAAAATCCTCCTTCGAGCCCCGTTCCTCCTTGCCGCTCTTCTGCTCCTGCCCCCCCTTTCGGCCGCCCAGCAGGCGACGCCGGGAGAAGATGACGGGGCCTCCCTCCCGGAGGTGGTCGTCACCGGGGCCCCTGTGTCCCAGGCTCGGGTGAGCCGGGAATCCATGAGCCGGGATGAACTAAGGTCGGTCCCCGGAACAGGTGGGGATATCCTGCGCGCCCTCCAATCCCTCCCTGGCGTGGCGGTAGAGGGTGACCTTTCGGGCCAACTGCTGGTGCGGGGAGGAGGTCCTCAGGACAATCTTTACCTCTTGGACCGCATCCCCCTGGCGTTCCCCTTCCATTTCGGCGGGCTCCTCTCCACGGTCAATTCGGACCTCATTCATTCGGTCGACTTTTCCACGGGCGGCTTCGGCCCCCAATACGGCAACGTCTGGGGAGGCGTGGTGGACATCACCCAGCGGGAGCCCCGGCGGGACCGGTGGGGAGGGCGGTTGGAGGTGAACATGCTGCTCTCCGAAGGGTTGGTCGAGGGACCCGTGACCCGGGACAGCTCGTTGGCGGTCTCGGGCCGGCGGAGTTACCTGGAGCTTTTCGGCGGGGTTTTCGCCGGGTCCGCCCTGACCGCCATCCCCACCTTCGGGGATTACCAGGCCCAATACACCTGGGACCCTTCCCCGGGGACCCATTTCGACCTGCAAGCCTTCGGCAGCGACGATCGCATCGGGTTGACCATCGACCCGGCCTCCGAGGCGGCCCAACAGGACCCGGCCCTGGCCGGGACCTTCGAGTTCCACAACGCCTTTGACAGTCAGGGGTTGAACCTCCGGCATAAAACGGGACCGGACGACCTCCTTTGGGCCACCCTGTACCACACGAACTTTTCCTTCGAGACCCATTTGGGAGCGGATCTGCACCTGGACATCGGTTACGAGGATTGGGGTGGACGCTTCAGCTGGACCCGGGATCTCGGGTCGGGGGATTCCCTGGAGATGGGACTGGAAGTGGACCACACCCTCACCGGCGACCACTCCTATTTCGTGGCCATCCCGGGCGAGGGTCAGCCAGGGTTCGACGTGACCGGCGCCGCCCGGATCACGGCCGACAGCACAACCCTTTGGACCAATTTCGGGGCCTATGCGGAACAGAGGTTCCGGTGGTTCGACCGGAAACTGGAGGTGGCCGCGGGCCTGCGGGCCGACCAACTGGACTTGAACGGCCATTTCACCTGGGGGCCCCGTCTTTCGGCATCCTATCCCATCGCCCCTGGGACGATCCTGAAGGGCTCCTATGGATATTATTTCCAATTGCCTTACCAAGGGCCCTATTTGGACAAAGATTTCGGGAACCCCGGCTTACGTTCGGAACGTTCCATCGCCTGGGTCCTGGGGTTGGAGAAGGACCTGGGCGAAGGATGGTCGGCGCGCCTGGAAGGTTACCGCAAGGACCTTTTCGACGTGGTGGTGGGCGACCCGGTGCTCCATTACAGCAACCTGGGCACGGGGGAATCCGAAGGGTTGGAGCTGTTCCTTCGACGGGCTCCCACCGAAGGGTTCTTCGGATGGGCTTCCTACGCCTTGAGCCGTTCCACCCGTCACAACGCTCCCGGTGAGACCCATGTCTATGACTACGACCAGCCCAATATCTTTACCTTGGTGGTGGGTCACCAACTGGATCGGGGCTGGGACCTGGGTTTGAAATGGCGCTATTCGTCCGGGCTGCCCGATACCCCCATCGTGGGGACCACCTACGACAACGCCAATAGTCGGTTCCTTCCGGTCTTTGGGGCGGTCAATTCCCGGCGCCTGCCCGATTACCACCGTCTGGACCTCTCCAGCTCCTGGACTACGACCTATGACACCTGGTCCTGGAAGGTCACCCTGGAGGTCCTGAACGCCTACGACCATCCCAACGTCCTGGCCTATGACTATGGGGCCCAATATCAATATATCGGAGCCCCCAAGCCCATCCTCCAATTGCCGCTCCTGCCTTACCTGGGGATCGAGGCTGATTTTTAGGTTTTTTTCCGGCTTCAGGTCCGCCCCGAACGGCCGTTAGGAAAGGGGACATAAGGAGAAACCATGATCTCATCCTTGCAGAACAATTCGATCATCCCGACCAACGACGCGGTTTTCCAGGCCTTGGGCGGCAATGCGCTGGCCTTCGGGAATGCCTTCAGCCAAGCCATGGACCAGGCCAAGACCCCCGCGGACAAGGCGAAGGTGGCGTGGCTCCAGGCCGAATATGGCGTTCTGACCGACCTGAACAACCTGGGCAACGGGAGTTCCTCCCTGGCGGGCCTGATGGGCTTGGGGTCCTCCGACCTGGGTTCGATCTTTGGTTTGCCGTCCTGGGCCGCCGATGTCCAACGCTTGTTGGGCTCCGATTCCAACGTGGGTCAGGCCATCACCGCCCAGCAGCAGATGGCCTTCACCCTGCAGTCCCAGTTCAACCAGAGCCTGGCGAGCTTTGGCAGCACGGGAAGCTCCTTCAATTCATTGATCTGATCTTTCTCTCCGGAAAATAGGCGCGATATCCGGCGGTCCACCCCGGGTTCCGCGCCTTTTTTTTTGAGGGAGGGACCCTTAAACTGGCGGAGTGCGAAACCCCTTCCTGAGATCCTTCCTGGTCCTTTTCCTGCCTTTCGCCCTCTTGTTCTCCTTGCGGACCCTGGCCCAGGTCCGCTCCCAGTCATTGACCAACGACGAACCGAGCGACGTGGCCAACGGATATTATTATTGGACCCGGGGCGACGTGGTGAACAACCCGAACCACCCGCCCCTGGGGACCGCCCTCCAAGCCTTGCCTCTGCTCGGGATGGGGCTCAAGTCGGGCACTGACGCGTCGGATTTCATCGACAGGGGACACCGTTTCTTTTTCGAGTGGAACCCCGACCGTTTGGGACCCCTTACCCTTTGGCCCCGGTTGGTGAGCGTGATCCTCGGGGTGATCGCGGGGCTTTTTCTCTGGGGGGTGACCTGGCGACGGCCCGTGGCCTGTTTCGGAGCCTTGCTCTTCTGGGCGCTGGACCCGGTCTTCTCCGCCATGAGCGCCCTGGCGAAGAACGAGATCGCCCCGGCCCTGTTCTTCTTCCTGGCGCTGATGCTGTTCCAAGCGGCCCAACGGAGGCCGACCCTGGGGCGGATGTGCCTGGCGGGTTTCGTGACCGCCCTGGCCGTGAACGCCAAGCTCTATTGCCTGGTCCTTTTCCCCATCTACGCGGTGTTGGAGGCGCTTTTCCTGCGGGAGAAGGAGAACCTCCTGCGGTGGGCCGAGGTCCGTAGGGTGGTCCGGCCCCGTTGGATCATCTTGGCCGGAAGCATCCTGGCGGTCACCTTCCTGGTCTTCCTTCCGGCCACCTTGGCGGAACCAGCGCATCACCAACCTTTCTATTACCTTTTCCTGAAGATCAAGGAAACCTTCCTTTACGGGAAAAGGTCCCTTCCCGTCTTCCTGTTCGGGAAGGCCTCCTTCGAGGACCATTGGTACTACCTTCCGGTCGCCTTCCTGTTGAAGGAGCCGATCCCTTTCCTTTTGTTCCTCGGGGCCGGGACGTTCTTTGGACTGCGAGGCAGGATCTCGCTCCCGGCCTGGACCTGGGTCCCGGTCCTGTTCTTCAATGCGATGCTCATCCCCTCGCCCAATCTGGGGGTCCGCTATCTTCTGCCCATCTTTCCCCTTCTGTTCCTGATCGCCGGCGAAGGAGTGGCCTGGGCCTGGGCCGATCGCTTCGGACGTTTGTCCCTCCACTTTTCCAAGGCCCTTGTGGCGGTCCTGGGATTTTGGCTGGTGGTCAGCGTCCTGGGATTTCCCGGGACCTCACTGGGCTATTTCAATGAGATGGTGCCGGTCGAGAAGAGGATCCATTACCTGGCGGATTCGAACCTGGACTGGGGGCAGGACCTGAAACGGTTGGGTCATTTCGCCGAGCGGAAGGGGTGGGGCAAGGTCCGCCTGGCCTATCTGGGCGGGGTGGACCCGAAGGTCTATGGGTTGGATTGGGTGCCCTGGGATTCGGACGACCTGAAGGGACCCCAACCGGGACGGGTCTACCTGGTGAACGCGTCCTTCCTTCAATTGGGCCCTTTGTCCTACCCCTCGGTGAAACCCATCGCCGAAGGCTGGCTCGCGGACCGCAAGCCCGACGGCCGCATCGGGGACGCTTGGTATTATTTCGAGGTACCGGGACAGGAAAAGGCGGACCCCAAGGCCAAGTTTTGGGTCTCAGCCCCTTTCCTAGAATACCGGGGCTATACGCCGTTCTATTCCATCCCGCGTTAAGGACGGTCGATTTGTTCCAAAAGGATTATTGGGAAAGGGAAGACCTGAAGGACCGGCGCAGCCCCGACCACCCGGTGGTGCGGCACTATGCCTTGTCCAAGCTCGAGCCCCTGCGCAAGGACCTATCCCTGGGTCCGGGAAGCCGCATCCTGGACCTGGGTTGCGGGAACGGTTATTTCTCGGTCCGCTTGAACGAGATGGCCCCGACAGTGGGCGTTGATTTCTCACGAAAGATGTTGGGGATGAATCCCTTGCCCTGGAGATTCCTCATGGGAGCCGAAAGGCTCGCCTTCCAAGATATGGCTTTTGACCTGGTCTTTTGCCACGCCTTACTGCATCACGTGGAGGATATGGACCGGGTCTTAAAAGAGATGCGGCGGGTCTCCCGGCGCTATGTGGTGGTGATGGAACCGAACCGGAACAATCCCCTCATGTTCCTCTTCTCGGCCCTGGTGCCGGAAGAGCGGCGGGCCCTGAAGTTCTCCCTGGGCTATTTGAAGGAACGGATGGAAAGGAACGGCCTGAGGGTGACCCGGGCCTTCGCCCACGGTTGGACGGTGCCCAATAAGACGCCCGCGTTCCTGTTGCCCTTGGTGAAGACGCTGGACTTTCCCCAACCCTGGGGCATGACCCATGTCCTGCTGGCAGAAAGATAATTTTGAATTCTGAATGTTGAATTAAGAATCAAAAATTAAGAATTATATTTTCCCAAGCTGTTTCTGGTAGAGAAGCTCCCGTAGGCTCACTTCCGCCATGGATTCGATCCGGTGGTTGGCGTGGTCGAGGGGGAGGTTCCGGGTGACCGAATTGGGCACCGCCACGCAATAGACCCCCGCCGCCCGGGCGGCGGCGATGCCGTTGGGGGAGTCCTCGAAGGCCATGGCCCGTTCGGGGCGGACCCCCATGAACATGAGCGTCAACTCATAAAGTTCCGGGTGGGGTTTGACATTCTCGACGTCGTTGGCGGTACGGATAGAATGGAACCAATGGGAAAGGTCCAGCCGCGCCAGGTGGCCCATCACCCAGTCCTGGGGCGAGCTGGAGGCCAGGGCCAGGGTGATCTTCTGGCGGCGGGCCTCCTCAAAATACTCCACCACGCCGGGGCGGGGCGGCATGGGTTCCAACAGCTCCAGCACGCGCCGGTGGCGCTCCTGCCGCACCTTGGCGTGGTCCAGGGCCTTGCCCGATCGCTCCTCCAAGTAGCCATAGACGTCGAAGTGGCCGTTCTGGGTGCCGACGTTCCGGGCCCAAAGTTCCAGCGGCAGTTCCACGCCGTGGGAGGCATAGAGTTCCGAGGTCGCCTGGAAATCGGCGCTCTCGGTGTCGAGGATGAGGCCGTCGAAATCGAAGATGAGAAGGTCCATGGCCCGCAATTATGGGTCCTTGATCCTGGATTTTGAATAAAAAACCCGGATGAGATTGGCTAAACTGGCCCGAACGAAGATCCGTCGGAGCCCCCTTTGAACCTGTCTAAGAACGTATTGGAGGTCGAGAACGTCACCCTTTCCTTCGGGGGGTTGGTGGCGGTGGACGATCTTTCTTTCACCTTGCGGGAAGGGGAAATGGCCGGGTTGATCGGCCCCAATGGCGCGGGCAAGACCACGGTCTTCAACATCCTTTCCGGCATCTACCGGCCCCAACGAGGCGATGTGCGGCTATTGGGCCGGTCCATCCTGGGGCTCCGGCCCAATGAGATCACCCGCCAAGGGCTCGTGCGCACCTTCCAGAACATCCGCCTCTTCAAGGACCTAACGGTCGAGACCAACATCCAGGTGGCCTTCCACCATTCCAGGCCCTATGGCATCGGGGCGGTCCTGGCCCAAAGCCCCCGGTTCCGCCAAGTGGAGAAGGTCTTTGGCGAGGAGACCCAACGCCTGATGGAGGTGCTGGAATTGACGGGCCGCAAGGACACGCTGGCGGGGGCGCTTCCCTATGGGGACCAGAAGAAACTGGAGATCGCCCGGGCCCTGGCCACCGGCGCCCAGGTGCTGTTGTTGGACGAGCCGGCGGCGGGGCTCAATCCCCAGGAATCCCATTGGCTCATGGGGGTCATCCAGAAGGTCCGAAAGGAATTCGACCTTTCCGTCCTCCTGATCGAACACGACATGAAGGTGGTCATGGGCATCTGCGAGCGGATCCAGGTGATGGACCATGGGGTGAAGATCGCGGAGGGAACCCCGCAGGAGATCCAGAAGGACCCCAAGGTCATCGAGGCCTATCTTGGGAAACGATCGAAGGACCCAGGGGACCATGCCTGAAACCTTGCTCGAGATCCGGGACCTGACGGTCTTCTACGATTCCATCGAAGCGCTCCATGGGGTCACCTTGCGGGTCGAAAAGGGATCCATCGCCTGCCTCATCGGCGCCAACGGGGCGGGGAAGTCCACGGTCCTTCGGGCCATCTCGGGGCTCAAGAAGCCGGCCGAAGGGGAGATCCTCTATCAGGGCCGATCGATCCTGGGCCAAGCGCCCCATGAATTGGTGCGTTCCGGGATCGTGCAATGCCCGGAAGGCCGGGGGGTCTTCCCCAACCTGACCGTGGCCGAGAACCTGGACCTGGGCGCCTTCGTCCGGAAGGACACGAAGGCCATCCGGTCCGATCTGGAGCACGTCCATTCGCTTTTCCCCCGGCTCAAGGAAAGGGAACAGCAGTCGGCCGGAACGCTCTCCGGCGGGGAGCAGCAGATGCTCGCCATCGGCCGCGCCCTCATGGCCCGGCCCCAGCTGTTGCTTTTGGACGAACCCTCCTTGGGCCTGGCCCCCCAGGTCATCGAGCTCATCTTTGAGACCATCCAAAGGATCAACCAGGAGGGGACCACCATCCTCCTGGTGGAACAGAACGCGCAAATGGCCCTGGAGGTCTCGCGCCAGGCCTATGTACTGGAAACGGGGCGCATCCTGCTGGAAGGGCCGGCGGACAAGATCTCTTCGGACCCCAAGGTCAAAGCGGCCTATTTAGGCGAAGCTCTTTAGCGCGTTCCATGAGCTTGGTCAGGGAGGAGGGGCCCCGAAGCTGGTATAATCCTCTTCGCTATGACCATCCGAACGATCAGCCTTTCCCTTTTCCTGCTGGCCGTCCTTTCGTTCCTGCCGGGACGCCTGTGCGCCCAGAACGACCATTACCCCGAATACATGGAGATGGGGAACAAGGCCCTGGCCACCGAGAAATACGACCTAGCCGTGGATTACTTCAGTTCCGCCATCGACGATAAAGAGGATTGTTGGCAGGCTTACGTGGGACTGGGGAACTGTTATTACTACCAAAAGAAATACAAAGAAGCCCTCAAGAGCTATGAAAGAGCCCTGAAGTACCACCCGGACAATCCCGAACTGGCCCGATTCGTCCAGAATTTGCGGATCAAGCTGGGGATCTTCCCCACCCCCACCCCGGTCCCGACCCCGACACCCTGGCCCTTGAACGCACCTTTGCCGGGCCTGCCGCCCCTGCCGCCACCCTAGACTTGGCGGTTCTTAGATGACGGTCGTGCCATTATAATTGTCGGGCTTCTTCCTGACCCTTGTCTGACCACAAGGTCCAACCCGGTCTTGAACTTCCCTTGGGAGCCGACCGTCCTCGGCCACCCAGGCCATCCACTTTTGAACCAAGGATCAGACCATGAAATTCTTCCGCCCATTTTCGTTTTTTTTAGTCCTACTGGCTTTGCCGGTGCTGGTGCGGGCCCAGGACCAATCCAACGCCTATTACCAAGCGGGCAACGGCCTTTATGCCCAGAAGAACTACGACCAAGCCATCCGTTATTACCAGGCGGCGGTCCAGGTGAACCCCAACTTTTGGCAGGCCGACCAGGGAATGGGGAATTGCTATTACGCCAAGGGGGACAAGGCCAATGCCCTGGCCAGCTATCAAAAGGCCCTGGCGATCAACCCGAACAATCCCCAACTCTCCACCTTCGTCCAATCCCTCCAGGCCGAGGTCGGGGCTGCCCCGGTTTCACCGATGGACGGTACTTCGCCTGCGATGGGGGCGGGCGGTCCTGCCGCCTCCTCGTCCGCGAAGAACCTGGAATTGGATTTCGGAGCAGGTGCAGGGTTGGCCTCCAGCGCTTCGGCAGGCGGAGCAAGTGCTGATTTTGGATTTGGGTTCGGCGGCAAGGCCCGGGGACTTTATCTTCTGCCCGGTGGGTTGGGATTGGGTCTTTCGGCCGATTATTACACCTTTAGCAAGACCCCTCAGGGCTCTACCACATCGTTCTCCTACAATTTCTTGGACCTGACGGCCGCAGTGAAATACAAATTCGATGCGGGAGGGTTCAAGCCCTATGTGACAGGTGGTGTCGGGATGTCCTTCCTTTCCGCTGGAGGTGGGTCGAATTCCCAATCCGAGAGCGATCCGGTCATTCAATTTGGCGGTGGAGCCATGATACCCGGCGGTCCTGACATGGCTTTTTTTGCCGAGGTCAAATATGAGATGGTCATGGTCGGCGGGAAGAATGGCGGCCCCGGCCTGACCTATTCCTTCATCCCCCTCGAGTTTGGCGTCAGCTTCGATATGTAGGACAGGTCCGGGTCCGCGATCTTTTCCTGGACCCGGACAGATTTTGCCGTAAATTTTTTGGTCAAGGTTCCATATCATCCGGTCCGAGGTTCAGTCATGAAGCTATTTCGGGTATTTTTCGCCTCCCTATTGTTTTTAGTCGCGGTTCGGGCCAGTGCCCAAGACCAGTCGAACGCCTATTACCAAGCCGGGAACACTCTCTACGGCCAGAAGAGCTATGACCAAGCCATCCGCTATTACCAGGCGGCGGTCCAAGTGAACCCCAACTTTTGGCAGGCCGACCAGGGAATGGGGAACTGCTATTACGCCAAGGGGGACAAAGCCAACGCCCTGGCGAGCTATCAAAGGGCCTTGGCCATCAACCCGAACAATCCCCAGCTTTCCACTTTCGTCCAATCCCTTCAGGCCCAGATGCCGGCCCAACCCGCCGGGATGGGGAACGACCTGGCGGCGGCTCCCGCCGGGAATCCGGCGGCCCAACCGGCCGCGGTGGCCATGGACCGGAACCTGCCCAAGGAAGGTCATATTGTCCTGGAAGCATCCGAGTGGAGCTGGGCGGGGAGTTGGACGGACATCGAGAAACAAACAGGGGGAGGCACTTTTTCAGGGACCCCCCTTGGGGTAGGCTTGGGGTTGGGTGCGGCCTATGTCTTCTCGCCCAACATTCAGGTCGGGGCCCAACTGCAATTCATGCTCAAACAGCCCGAACAGGTCAACTACGGGACCGTTCAGACCTACACCTTCAATGAGAACCTTTTGGGAGGGGCATTGGAAGGGGAAGGCGTTTTTCCCATCGGCGATGGGATCAATTTCTTCGGCTCCTTGGAAGCCGGGTTCTACACATTGATCGGGTCCACCCTGGCCGGATCCGGGGTGTTCAATGAGACGGGGGACCTTGCCGCCTCGGGCCCCGGAGGGAAGATCAGCGCGGGAGTGGAACTGCTCATGGATCCCAACAAGACCTGGGCCTTGGACATCGCCCTCTGTTATCAAGCCCTTTCCCTTTCCCCGGTCACCGAGACGGTCGGCAGTACCAGTGGCAAGTTGGCCAATGCCGACGGGTCCGATGCCAGCATGGATTTCTCGGGTCCGGGCCTTTCGGTGGGAGTTCGCATCTTTTAGCCTTGGACCGTCCTTGGGTGCTTTTTGATCCCTTGGGCACAATAGGCGACGGGTTTTGCGTATGGAAGTTTTGAATATGGGCGGCCGTAAGCGTTGGTCCTCATGAAGGCCCGGCCGCGATATGGAAAGGTTGGATCATTGAGAACTCCCCAATGGTGTTTCCTGGTCTTGATGTTCTTGTCCGCAGTCCCGGTCCTCGCCCAGGATCCGTCGAACGCCTATTACCAGGCCGGGAACACCCTCTATACCCAGAAAAACTATGACCTGGCCATCCGTTATTACCAGGCGGCCCTCCAAATGAACCCCAACAAATGGGAAGCGGACCAAGGAATGGGCAACTGTTATTACGCCAAAGGGGACAAGGCCGGCGCCTTGGCCAGTTATCAAAGGGCCCTGGCGATCAACCCGAACAATCCCCAGCTTTCCGCTTTTGTCCAAGCCCTCCAGGCCCAACTCCCGCCCCAACCGGCCGGGATGGGGAATGACCTGGCGGCGTCCCCAGCCGGGAATAGGGCGGGGCAACCTGGGGCGGTAGGCCGGAATCCCAACTTGCCTAAGGAGGGAGGATTGGTGATCGAAGGAAATTTGGGAGTTTGGATGGATAGTTGGCAGGATATCCAGGACCTCTATGGAAGCGGGAGCGGGGGGACGCCCACGGGCTTGAAGGTGGACCTGGGTGCTTCCCTGGCCGTAATGCCGAATTTCCAAGTGGGCGTAAGGCTCCACGGTTTGATGAAGCAACCCGAGGAAATCGACGATCTCGGCACCACCATTACTTTTAATGAAACCGCTTTGGGACTGGCCGCGGTCGGCGAGGCCGATATCCCCATCGACAACGGCATCAATTTCCTCGGAAGCCTGGAGTTGGGTTTCTACACCTTGATCGGGAGCAGCGTCACCTCGACGGCCACCAGCAATTCGGACAGTTTGTCCGGGTCCGGTCTGGGCGGTTCCTTGTCCGCGGGAGTGGAACTCCTGATGGATCCCGGCAAGAGCTGGGCGGTGGATCTTTCCCTGGGGTATCAAATGCTCTCGATCTCGCCGGTCACCGCTACGCCAGCCCAAGGGAACGCCTATACCATTCCTAAAGCCGCCGGAGGGGATTGGGCCCTGGATCTTTCAGGTCCCGAACTGACCGTTGGTGTCCGCTTTTTCTAGTCCTTCCTTGTCGTAAGCCTTTCTTCCGCTCCGCGCGTCCAAAACGCGGGACTTTTTTATGTTCCGAACGCCTTGCCCCCCTAAAGCCGGACTTCTAAGATACCGGCTTTGCCCTCACGGAGAGACTTTTGAACCCATTCAAAGAGAACCGGATCCTGCGCTTCCTCGGCTCCGTCCAATTGGCCCTCCCCATGCTCCTGGTCCTGGCCGTCCTTCTGGCGGCGGGCACGATCGTCGAATCCCGCTTCTCCACCGCGGTGGCCAAGCGCTTCGTTTATGGTACCTGGTGGTTCGGGAGTTTCCTGGTCCTCTTGGGCATCAATCTCATCTGTTCGGCCTTCTCCCGGTTCCCCTGGAAAAAATACCAGACGGGTTTCGTGGTGACCCACTTGGGGATCGTCTGCATCCTGGCGGGTTCCTTCGCCACCCAGCAGTGGGGGCTGGACGGCCAGATCGCCCTGCAGGAAGGCGGGGAAGGGCACAGCTTCCAGCAGGACAAGCCCACCCTTTACTACCAATCGGGGGACGGACCGGTCGAGAAGATCCCGGCGGCCTTCCCCTTCCGGGTGCCCGATCCGGACCACCCCTTCCGCACGCAGGTGGAGGGCGGGGGGCTCCTGATGGTCGACCAGTTCTACCTCAATGCCCAAAGGACGACCCAAGGCCGTGCTACCGCGCCCGGCGAAAAGGGATACCCCGCCGTCCACATCCAATTGGACAGTTCCTTCGTTCACCAGGACACCTGGCTCTTCCAGGGCCATCCGGATTACGGCCGGATCGACCTGGGGCCCGCCTCGGTCTATTTCGAGGGCCGTGACGGAAAAAAGGGCGCCCAAGGCCGGGCTGGTCCTTATCCCCCCAATGCCCTGGTGGTCATCCGGGACAAGGACGGATTGAAGTTCAAGACCCGTTTCCACGGCCAGTGGCAGGCCCCTCAAACGGTCCAGCCCGGGCAAGCCTATGCCACCGGATGGATGGACATGCAGTTCCGGGTCCGGGAGTTCCTTCCGTCGGCCCAACCGGAATCGACCTTCCTGCCCTTGCCCCTGGATTCCCAGAAGGACCTGACGCCCGCCCTTCATTATGAGTTCCTGAAGGGGGCCGAACATGAGCAGGGCTGGCTGGGCTACCAGGACCAGCCGGTCTCTTTCCTCCTGCCGGACAAGGGGTATTTTTCCATGGCCTATGGACCCCAAAGGCTGAACCTTCCGTTCGCCATCCACCTGACCCATTTCGAGGTCGGTTTCGACCCGGGGACGGAGAAGGCCGCGTCCTATACCAGCGAGATCAATTACATCGACCCGGAACAAGGCGTGCAGACGCCCTACGTCATCTCCATGAACCATCCCTTGCATTACCAGGGCTATACGGTCTATCAAGCCAGTTATGAGAAGGGCCCCGACGGCAAGTACACCTCGGTCTTTTCCGTGGGGATGGACCCGGGCCTCTGGCTAAAATACGGCGGCGCCCTGGTGATGGTGCTGGGGATCATCCTGATGTTCTGGTTCAAGAACCCCGCGTGGGGAAAGAAGGCGGACGATGTTCAAAATTAAGGCTATCTCACCGCGAAGACATCAAGGTGCGCGGGAAAGAATGGACGGAACCATGGCTGGGGCGACCGAAAGGAGATCCTTGGTTCCTTCGCTCCTTCGTGGCGGATTTGTGCTCGCGCTCCTTTTCTTGGGTCGGGCTTCGGCGGCGGACCTGGATTACCGGACCCTTTCCCTCATCCCCATCCAGGCCGGAGGCCGCGAGAAGCCGCTGGATACCTTCGCCCGGGAAAGCGTGCGGCTGGTCACGGGCCACGAGACCTTCGAGGGCCAAAGTTCCATGGCGGTGATGCTGGATTGGGTCGCCCATCCCAAGGACTGGGAGGAGAAGCCCTTCATCCTCATCGACAACCTGGAACTGAAGGACCTCATCGGCGTCCCCAAGGAGCAGCGCCGGGTAAGTCCCAAGTTCCTGGTGAACCATGAGGGGTTTATCGCCTATGCCAAGAGCAATTTCCTCAAGCAACAGCGGAAGATGACCCTGGACCCCAAGGAAAAAGAGTCCCTCACCGTCTTCGGAAGGCTCCAGCGCTACGAGGACATCAAATCGGGGGAGGCATTGGCCGTCATTCCCGTCCCCGATCCCAAGACCCAGAAGTGGGGGACCTTGGGCGACCTGAACCGCGCCTTTCACCAGGATCCCAGGCATGTCCCGGCGGGGGCCATGACCATCGCCGGCACCTTCGCGGACGTTCTTTCCGACCTGAGCGACAAGGACGCGGCGCGCTTTGCCGCCGACAGCAGGAATCTCGCGGGGGTCCTGGCCCAGTTGGGTGGTGCGGACTATCCGACCCGGGGGGAACTGGCCCGGGAAGTCCATTTCAATGCCTTGAAGCCATTCCAATGGGCCTGGATCATCCATTTGGCGGCCGCCCTCTTGATCGGGGCCTCCTTCCTGCTGGGCATGCCGGTCCTTTTCCGGGCCGGTTTCCTGGCCTTCCTGGGGGGCATCGGCATGAGCGGCTACGGCTTTGTCCTGCGCTGCCTGATCGCGGGCCGGCCCCCGGTCTCCAACATGTACGAATCGCTCATCTGGGTGACCTTCGGCATGACGATCTTCGCGCTCATCTTCGAGCTGGTCTTCAGATCGCGGTACTTCTCCCTGGCGGGCTCCATCCTGGCGGTGGTGGGTTTCGTCCTGGCGGACAATGTCCCGACCGTCCTGGACCCTTCCATCGGGCCCATCGAACCGGTGCTACGAAGCAACTTTTGGCTGACCATCCATGTGCTGACCATCACCTTGAGCTACGCGGCCTTCTTCCTGTCGCTGGGCATCGGGCACGCCTGTCTTTGGACCATCTGGAAGGAAGGGACCGGGGAAAAGCTCAAAGGACAGACCCGGCTTCTTTACCGGGTCGTGCAGGTCGGGGTGGTATTGCTCGCCGCCGGGACCATCCTGGGCGGCGTCTGGGCCAATTATTCCTGGGGCCGGTTCTGGGGCTGGGACCCGAAGGAGACCTGGGCCCTGATCGCCCTTTTGGGCTATGTGGCCATCCTGCACGGACGCCTGGCGGGCTGGCTGAAAGAGGTGGGGTTCACCATCGGCGTGGTGTCGGCCTTCCTCGGGGTGCTCATGGCCTGGTACGGGGTGAATTTCGTGCTGGGGGTCGGCCTTCACAGCTACGGCTTCTCCAAGGGCGGCCTGCCCTATGTCATCACCTTCGTGGTGGTCGAGATCGTCCTGGTGACGATGGTGGGGCTGAGGGCCAAGGCGTCGGGATCAAAACCCGTATAAACCGCCGAACTTTTTCCCGAGATGATCCAAAAAGAAGTCGCTGGTCAGGTCCTGGCCGGTGACCTTCTTGCAAAGGTCCCCCGCCCGATAGGTCTGTCCCAGGGCGTGGATCTTCTTGTTCAACCAGCCCTTCAAGGGGGCGAAGTCGCCTTTTTCGAACTTGGCGTCCAAACCGCCCAGTTCCTTGTCGGCGGCCGCGAAGAATTGGGCCGAGTAGAGGTTCCCGAGGGTGTAGGTGGGGAAGTACCCGAAGCTCCCGTGGCTCCAATGCACATCCTGCAGGCATCCCAAGGCGTCCGTCGGCGGCGTCACTCCCAGGTAGTTCCTCATGGCCTCGTTCCAGGCGGCGGGGATGTCCGCGGTCTTGAGCTTTCCCCCGATGAGCCCCACCTCGATGTCATAGCGAAGGCAGATGTGCAGGTTGTAGGTCACCTCGTCGGATTCGGTGCGGATGAAGGAAGGCGCCGAGTGGTTGATGGCGAAGTGGAAGGCTTCCACGGTCAGGTCGTCGAAGGTGCCCGGGAAAGCCTTCTTCAACCGGGGGAAGAAATGTTTCCAGAAAGGCAGGCTGCGGCCCACCAGGTTCTCCCAGAGGCGCGATTGGGACTCATGGATCCCCAGGGAGACGGCCGAGGCGCGGGGGGTCCCGTAGAGTTCCATCGAGGAAGGCAGGTTCTGGTCATAGATGCCATGGCCGCCCTCGTGCAGGGTGCTGAAGAAGGCGTTCTCGAAGTTGGTCTCCTCGAATCGGGTGGTGATCCGGGTATCCCCGGGCCCCAGGCCGGTGGTGAAAGGATGGGCGGACACGTCGATGCGGCCCCTTTCGAAGTCGAACCCGATCCCCTCGGAAAGTTCCCGACAGAAGGCCTGCTGGGCGGGGATGGGGCAGGGACGCTTGAGGATGGAAAGGTCGGGTTTTTTCTTGGAATTCCCGATCTTCTGCACCAGGTCGGAGAGCTTCTTCTTCAAGGGCGGGAAGAGCCTGTCCAGTTCCTCCGTGGTCAGGCCGGGTTCGTAATCCTCCAAGAGGGCATCGTAGGGGTGCTTTTCATAGCCGTAGCACTTGGCCTGTTCCTGGCAGAGGGGAATGATCTTGTCGAGCCAGGGCTGGAAGCGCTTGAATTCGTTCTTCTTGCGGGCCTCGACCCATTCCACCTGGGCCTGGGAGGTGACCCGGGTCATCTCCTCCACCAGCCGTTGGGGGAGCTTGGTGGACCGTTCATAGGACTTCTTCCATTCCCTTAAGTTCACCGCGCTGTTGCTTTCCGGGTTCCCGGTCATTTCTTTGGAGGAGGAAGCCTGGGCGATCCATTCCCCGACCTTCGGATCGGTGAATTTGGCGTGGATCATGCCCGCCAGAAGGGAAAGTTGTTCCGCCCGGTAGGGGGCGTTGGCCCCGGGCATATAGACCTCCTGGTCCCATCCCAGGACCCCGGCGGTGTTGCCCAAGAGGGCGATCTCCTTCATGCGGTCCAGCAGTTGTTCATAAGCTTTCGATGCGTCCATGGCGGCTCCCGGAAAAAGGTCTTAAAGGTCTTCGCTCAAACCCAAGGTCAGGGGAACATCCTGTTGGGTCAGGTTCTTATAGAAAAGGAGGTCATAACGGGATTCCAGGAAAAGATGTTCCCCCGGATGAAGGTCGAACTCGAAGCCCACCCCGAAGACCGCGGCCGGGGAGGAGGTGCTGTAACCCGACGGACTCTGGACCTGGACGTCATAGCCGGGACCGGCCAGGATGTAGGGATGGACGCCTTCGGCGCTGTTGCGCCAGCGAAGCTCCAGGGAGAGCCGCGTATCCACGGTGGCGGAACCGCCCCCGGTGAACAGGGCCGGGTTCAAGCTCAACTGGAGGGAGAAGCTATTGTCCAATTGGCAGCCGCCCGCCAGGAGGGCTTGGCCGCCAAGCGGATAATCGAGGGCCCAATCCTGGACGGGACAGGTGATGCCCCATCCTTCGCTCAGGTACCATTTCGAATGGTTGGAAGGAGAGGGGGCGTCCGATTGGCAAAAGCCGACTGTCGTGAAGGATAGCAGGACTAGCAGTGCATGGAGCGGAACCTTGGTCTTCATATTCATCCTTTCCTATTTGATGATGGGATTATAACCTCTGCGACTATTTCGAGAATGTTTCCCGGATGAAATCCAGGTCCCCGGGGGCCAAGGGTTGGTCCCAACCGGCGAGGTTCACCTGGACCTGCCCCAGGTTCCGGAAACCCGGGATGACGCAAGCCACCACGGGGTTGGCGAGCAGGTACTGCAAGGCCACCCGGGCCAGGGACTTCACGTCACCGCCGAACCTTTCCTTCAATCGCTCGATCTTGGGGCCCACTTTCAAGAGCTCCTCGGTGGTGAAACGCTTGTCGCCCAGCCGGTGGTCGCCCGCCTCGAACTTGGGCGGAGCCTTGGGGTCGAACTTGCCCAGGAGGATGCCCTGGTTCAGGGGCGAGAAGGCCACGAAGCTCATTCCTTTTTCGTCCATCAGCCGCCGCACCGGGCCCCCCTCTTGGATGAACTGGTCGTCCATGATGTGGGCCCAGCTCTGGAGCACATCGGGTTGGACCTTCGGGACCAGGCGCGTGAAATCGGCGCTGGAATAGGCGGACTGGCCGATGAGGCGGATCTTGCCCTCGGTCTTGAGCTTGCGCATGACCGCCACGGCCTCGTCCAGGTACCGATCGTCCTTCCCGAAGTCCCCGTGATGGAAATAGTAAAGGTCGATCACGTCCCGTTTCAGGTTGAGAAGGGATTGCTCGCATTGGTGGCGGATGTGGGCCGGCTCGTAGGCGTGCTCGGCGGTGCCGGGGAACCAGCCGACCTTGGTGGCGATGGAGACCTTCTTCGAACGGTCGCCTAGGATGCGGGAAAGCATCCGTTCGGCCCGGCCGTTGCCGTAGACGTCGGCGTTGTCGAAATGATTGACCCCTTGGTCCAGGGCGTGGTCGATGGCCCTTTTGACCTCGGCCTCATCCACGTTGGCCCAGCCGTTCTGGACCCCATCCACCCAATTGAGCCCGCCCAGGGTCCAACAGCCCAGGCTGATCTCGGAGACTTCCAGGCCGGAGCGGCCCAATTTCCTGTATTTCATTCGGTCCCCTATTCGTGAATTTTCAAAGTTCAAGCCGGTAAGATTTTAACCATAAGCTCCTCTGGGGCCACCAGGTCCACCCAGAAAAAGCCGGGACAAAACGAAAGGAAAGGCCTTTTTTGTGTTCCGAGTGCCTTGCGAAGCGACCCGATGTGAAGCGGACCGGTATGGGTTTGGGAAAGGGTGGGAACGGTGGGTCTTCTTTACCCATTTTCGCCGATGTTCACGGCAAAAATAGCCTGATTTTCCGGGTTCTCCCCTGGCACGTGCGTTGCCTGAAAGGTTGGGGTGGACATCACTCCTAAGGAGAATCAAATGCAACGCAACGATTTCAAGATCCTGATCGCCGAAGACGACCCGGGGGCCCGAAAACTTTATGAGAAGACCTTCCGCCAGGAAGGCTACGAGGTGGTCCTGGTCGCTTCGGGCAGCGAGATGATGGCCGAATTGGACGAACAGCGGTTCGACCTGCTCATCACCGACCTCAAATTGGACGGGATGAGCGCTTTGGAGGTCCTCCCCCACATCCGCCAACGAAATTCCAACATGCCGATCATCGTGGTCTCGGGTTACTACGTGAACCTATTGGAGGAATTCCACCAGAAGGGGTTCAACGTGGACCTGTTCCTGCACAAACCCCTGGGGCTTTCCGACCTGAAGGCGGCGGTTCGCCGCATCCTGGGATTGCCCCTGGAAGAGACCTCCCGGGGCGGGGCGGCTTCCTGATGGGGCCGGTCTTCTGGCCCGAGCTAGGCGACCGGAGGTTTGTGGGCGGCCCGTTGGAGGCGGTCATTGATCGCCCGGCCCAGGCCCTCGTCCGGCACCGGGAAAGCCTCGATGCGGTCCAGGCTCCGGTCGTCCAGGCGGCGCAAGGCGGCGAAGAGGCCGGCGGCGGCTTCCCGAAGGTCTCCTTTGGCCGAGAGGACCTCGACGGCCTGGTAGGCCCCGGGGTTCCCCGGTTCCTTCAGCCCCAGGTATCCGGCCTTGCCGCCGGTGAGGCGGGTCTGGGGCCCCAGGACGAGCAACGTCCGTGGAGCGTAATGGCTCTCCAATTGTCCCGGCGCCAAGGGCTTCTCGCCCGCCTGGGTCTGGACCGTCAAAGGACCTATGAGGGCCTCGATCTCCTCCAAAGGCACACCGCCCGGGCGTAAGAGCGCCGCTTTATTCCCCGCCAACGAGATGATGGTCGACTCCACCCCGACTTCACAGGCGCCCCCGTCCAGGACCAGGTCCACCTTGTTCCCCAAGGAACGGCGGACGTGTTCGGCGGTCGTGGGGCTCACTTGCCCGAAAAGATTGGCGCTGGGCGCGGCGATCGGGCGGCCCGACTCCCGGATCAATTGAAGGGCCAGCGGATGACGGGGAACGCGGATGGCCACGTTGGGCATGGAGGAGGTCACCAGGTCGGGCACCAGGTCCGATTTGGGGAGCACCAAGGTCAGGGGACCCGGCCAGAAGCGTCCGGCCAGCTTGAGGGCGGCCGCAGGCAAGGACTTCACCAGGATCTCGGCCTGGCGCAGGTCGGCCACGTGCACGATGAGCGGATCGAATTGGGGGCGGTTCTTGGCCTCGAAGATCCGGGCCACCGCCAAGGGGTTCAGGGCGTCGGCGCCCAAGCCGTAGACGGTCTCGGTGGGGAAGGCCACCAACCCACCTTCCTGGATGATCTCCGCGGCTTTTTCGATCTCGATCATGGGACCTCGGGAAACTTCGAAAGGATCAGCCGGTGTTCTTGAGGCCCGCGGCGATGCCGTTGATGGTCATCAGGATGGCCTCTTCCAGTTCCCGGCGTTGGGCCTCGTCGGGTTGGGCCCGGAAGCGGCGGATCAGCTCGATCTGGATGAAGCTCAAGGGGTCGATATAGGGGTTACGGCGCTTGATGGATTCCAGGAGCGTCGGGTCCTTCTCCAACAGTTCGTTCACCTGGGCGATCTTCCGGATGGCATCGACCGAACGATCGTACTCCGCCTTCAGTTTCCCATAGACCGAGGCCCCCAGGGCCGGGTCGGGGCAGAGGGCGGCATAGCGCCGGGCGATGTCCAGGTCGGCCTTGAAGAGGATCATCTGGGCGTTGTCCAGCACGGTCTGAAAGAAGGGCCATTGGGCGTACATCTCCCTTAAGGTGGCCAAGCCCTTTTCGGTGTCGGTCCTGAGGAACTCCTCGATGGCGCTGCCCACCCCATACCAGCCCGGAAGGGTGGTGCGCGTCTGCATCCAGGAAAAGACCCAGGGAATGGCCCGCAAGGCCTCGATGCCCCGGTCCTGGTTGCGGCTGGAGGGGCGGCTGCCGATGCGGTGGCGGCTGATCTCCTCAATGGGGGTGGCGGAGCGGAAATATTCCACGAAGCGCGGATCACCGTAGACCAGGGCATGGTAGGCGGTGAAGGAGGAGCGGGAGAGCTTCTCCATGATCTGCTTCCACTCGGTCTTGGGGATGACCTCCCGGGTGGGGAAGGACGCCCGAAGGATGGCGTTGGTGATCTGTTCCAGGTGGCGGCGGGCGGTGACGGGCTCGCCGTAATGGTCGCTGATGACCTCGCCTTGTTCGGTGATCTTGATGCGGCCCTTCACGGTGCCCGGGGGCTGGGCCAGGATGGCCTGGCTGGCGGGTCCGCCGCCGCGGCCGATACTGCCGCCCCGGCCGTGGAAGAGGCGAAGGGCGATGCCGTTGCTATCGGCCATGCGGGCCAGGTCCACCTGGGCCTTGTAGAGCGCCCAATTGGCGGAGAGATAGCCGCTTTCCTTGTTCGAATCACTATAGCCCAGCATGATCTCCTGCAAATCCCCGCGCAGCTTCAGGTGGGCCCGGTAGGAATCGTTCTTGAGGAGGCGTTCGAACATGTCCGCCGACCGGCGCAGGTCGTCCCCGGTCTCGAAAAGAGGCACGATGTTGATGTGGCTGTAGTGGTCCTTGCGATAAAGGCCCGCCTCCCGCAGGAAAAGGAGGACGGCCAGGACGTCCGAGACGCCGTGGGTCATGGAGATGACGTAGGTGTTGATGGCCCGGGGGTTGAGGCGTTCCTGGATGGTGGCCATGGCCTGGAAGGTCTCCAGGGTCTCGGTGGTCTCGGGACCGTATTCGGGTTTGTGGGGGACGAGGGGGCGTTCGTCGTGCAAGAGGGCCTCCAGGATGGCCAAGCGCCTCTCTTCGGGCAGGGTCTCGTAATCGGGGGTCACACCGACGCCCTTCAGGATCTCGTTCAGGGCCTGGGTGTGCCGGCTGGAATGCTGGCGGATATCGAGCGTCGCCAGGCGGAACCCGAAGACCTGGACGTTCTGGCGCACTTTGGCCAGGAAACCG
Organism: bacterium; assembly: GCA_035549195.1. Taxonomy (NCBI): domain Bacteria; species bacterium. Next base: position 275,413 of record DASZRK010000002.1, on the reverse strand, counting down.
TCGGCCAGGATGGCGCCCTTGTGGGCCCTTAGGGAGGCGTCCATGACGGCCAGGTCGGCCAGGAACTGGTCGGCGCTTTCGTACCAGCTCCCCGGCGCCACCGGTTCGGCCTGGGCGGCCTCATTGGGGAAGGCTTCGGCCCGGGCGAGGGAGGCGATCAGCTTCTGGTGGATGTAATTGCATTTCTGCCGGTAGCGTTCGTGCGGGATGTGAAGGGAGAGTTGTTCGGCCAACTCGGGGAAAAGGGCCTCGTCCTTGGCGATGGAGGCGGCCAGGTCGTTGCTGATCGGCGTCTGTTTGTCCGAGGTGCTCAGCCGCGAGCTCAATTCCTCCACGGCGCGGATATGGGCCTTGAGGGCGGTGATGCGGAGCAACCGCACGGCCTCGAGGGTGATCTGGGGCGTCACGAAGGGGTTGCCGTCCCGGTCCCCGCCCACCCAGGACCCGAAGCGAAGGATCGGCGGCACCGTCCAGGGGGTCTTGGGGAATTCCCTCTTCAAGGACAATTCCAGGTCCCGGTAGAGGGAGGGGATGGCCTGCCAGAGGTTCTGCTCGAAGTAATAAAGGTAGCTCTTCACCTCGTCCAACACCGTCAACTTGACCTGACGGACCTCGTCGGACTGCCAAATGGCCACGATCTCCTCCAGGATTCCCTTGTGCAGGTCGTCCTTCTCGTCCTCAGTGAGGCGGGCCATGGCCAGGCGCAAGGCCCGGGCATAGATGCGGCGCAGTTTGGTGAGGGTGGTGCGGCGTTTGGACTCGGTGGGATGGGCGGTGAAGACCATGTGGATGCGGGCCTGGTCCAAAAGGGCCTGGATCTTGCGGGGCGTCACGCCCTGCTCCCTCAGGGCCGCCACGGCGTCGGGAATGGACCCGGGCCGGTGGGAGCCCGGTGGAAGGGGCTCTTGGAGCGAATGGATCAGGTCGATCTTCTCGGCCAGGTTGATGAGCCCGAAGAAATGGGTGAAGGCCTTGATGAGAAGGGTGAGATCGTCCACGGGCAGCTTGGCGATGATCCCGGCCAGTTCCTCCGCCACCTTTTCGTCGGAGGTGACGCGGAAGTTCTTGGCCAGCTGGCGGACCTTCTCGACCAACTCGAGGGCTTCGGGGCCTTCCTGGTAGGAAATGACGCGGCCCAGGGTGCTGGCCAGGTCGTTGACCAAGGTCGGCAGGGAATAGGGGTCGTTGACCTGCCCATCCGTCGGGTTGTTGTCTTCTCGGAACATGGAAGTTACCTAAAGTCCTTTGAGCGACGGGACAAAGGTAAAAGGGCGGGACCTGCCCGCCCGGACCTTCATGCCTCCGTGGCCGGTTCTTACGACAATTTTTCCTGCAGGATCTTGGCGGCCTGTTCGGCGCGGAAATCCTTGAGCTTCTTGTTCAGGGCGGGATCCTTGAGGCCCAGGATGGCGATGGCCAGCAAGGCGGCATTGACGGCGCCGGCCTTTCCCACCGCCAGCGTGCCCACCGGGATGCCGCCCGGCATCTGGGCGGTGGAAAGGAGCGAATCGAGCCCCAAAAGCTTGCTTTCCATGGGGACCCCGAGCACGGGAAGGACGGTGTGGGCCGCGCAGACGCCCGCCAGGTGGGCGGCGCCGCCGGCGGCCGCGATGACGACCTGCACGCCCCGGCCCTCGGCCCCGGAGATGTATTCGGAGGTCTCCTTGGGAGTGCGGTGGGCGGAAAGGACGCGGCATTCGTGCTCCACCCCGAATTGCTTGAGGGTATCGGAGGCGTTCTTCATCACGTCCCAGTCGGACTTGCTTCCCATCAGGATGTTCACCAATTGCGCCATGGAGGTCTCCTTCGCGGTTTTGGGCGTCTTGAGTGCGGAAAGAATAGCAAATTTGAAAATAAATTGAAGCGGTCCCGGAGCGAAACCACAAAATTGATGGGCCGTCCCGGCCTTCCTGGTAGAATGGCCCCATGCCCCACGAAACCTTCCAGCTTTTCTATGCGGCCATCACCCAAGGCCTCATCATCGGTTTCTGCACCGCGGCCCTGATCGGCCCCATCAACTTCCTGGCGGTGCGCCGGGGGATCATGGGCGGCTTCCAGGAGACCTTCAAGGTGGGCGCCGGGGCGGCCCTGGTGGACGCGGCCTTTGCTTATATGGTTTTTGTGGGTATTTCGACCAATGGAGTGGTGGGGGCCCTGAAATTCGTCGTTTGGGGCCTCAGCGCGGTCTTCCTGCTCTACCTGGCCTATTCGGCGGTCAGCGAGATCCGGGACAATCCGGAGGCCATGGGGAACCCCAGGCTGGCCAAGCAGACCCAATGGATGGAGCATTCCTTCGCGATGGGGTTCCTTTTGGCGGCCTCCAATCCCTTCACCCTCATCTATTGGGTGGGGATGGTGGGGACCTTAAGGCTCTCCGAATACGGGGGGGTGGACAATATCGAGAGGCTGGGCGGGTCGGCGACTTCGTTCTTCTCGGCGGTGCTGGTCAGCGAACTGGTCTGGTTCTCCTGCCTGGGGATGGGGGTCCATTACAGCCGGAACCTCTTCAACCGCCGGGCCCTTCGGATCATCACCTGGATCTGCGGCGCCCTGCTGCTCTTCTATTACCTTTTCATGGCCGGCAAGGTGGTCATGAACCTCATCCACACCGGCGGCGCGCCGGCGGCCTAAGGTCCACCGCGCCTCAATCCTGCTCCCGCTCCACGTCGAACTCCTCCACCTCGCCCCGGACCACCCGCGCGCTCAAAGCGATCGGCCGACAGCAATTCTCGCAGTCCGTGGTCCATTGCTGGTGGCCGGAAATGGGGTCGATGGGGGAAAAGTTGGGGTAACCGCAATAGGGGCAGTCGAACTCGACCGTGGGGCCCGCCATAGGACGGTCAGTCGGCGCCGGGGAGCAGGAAGTTATTGTCCCGGGGCTTCAAGCGGGGTTCGCCCTCGAAGAACTTGTTGAAATTGACCACATCCAGTTGGTCCAGGGGGGTGGGGTCCTCGGCCATCATCTTGCCGTCCTTCCAGGTGCGCTCCGAGTTCTCGACCTTGAACTTCTCCTCGTTGTCCTTGTCCAGCACGGTCATCTTGCCGGCGATGAACTTCACGTCCAGGGCCGCGGCGGAAGGATCATAGACCAGGATGCAACGGGTGTCGTTGATGGAGGTCACCTCGCCGCCGGTGTTGATCTCGAAGAAACTCTGGCGGGAATCCCGGCCGTTGACCTTGAAGAGCATGGTGCCTTTTTGGAGCAGGAAACGGACCTGGCGGTCAGGCCCTTCGATATAGAACTCGTCCACCACGGCCACCGTATTGCCGTCCAGACCGATGCGGTCCCCGTTATGGGTCTTGAGGATCACCCAGCCCTGGTCATAGACCGTGAGCACGTCCCCTTTGTTCACCACGCTGGTGGTGCCCAGGGCGTAGGGTTTGGAGCCGTCCGCGGGCTGGTCCATGATGGTCCCACCGAGCCGGTCGATGGTCATTTCGTTGAAGGGTTTGGCGCAGAGGCAGGCGGGAACGGCCCAAAGAACGACCAGGATCCGGCCTAAAAAGGTTTGAAGGCGCATGGGAACTCCCGCGAGGTAATGAGAAAGGCTCCAGGAACGGACTTATCCTAGTCCTAAGTTCCGTTCCCGGCAAAGCGGATTTTCCCGGCGGCCCGGGCCCGTTTTTGGATAATAGAGCGCCTTCCACTCCCAAGAGGTCCCATGGCCCCATCTGTCGCCCTTGTCACCGGTTGTTCCACCGGCATTGGTTATGAGACCGCCTTGGGGCTCGCCCGCCAAGGCCACCAGGTCTTCGCCACCATGCGGGACCTGAAGAAGGCCGTTCCCCTCCGGGCGGCCGCCAAGGGGTTGCGCTTGGAGATCCTGCCCCTGGACGTGGACCGGACCGTTTCGGTCCGGAAAGCGGTAGGACGGATCCTTCGAAAGACCGGACGTATCGACATCCTGGTGAACAACGCGGGCTGGGGCGCCTTCGGCGCCCTGGAGGAGTTCACCGACGCCGAGATCCGGGCCCAGTTCGAGACCAATGTCTTCGGCCTGCTCCGGGTCACCCAGGCGGTGCTTCCGGCCATGCGGGCCCAAGGCGGGGGGAAGATCCTCCAGATCGGGTCCCTGGCGGGCCGGATGACCTTCGCGGGGATCGGCCTCTATTGCGCCAGCAAGCACGCGGTGGAGGGCGTTACCGAGAGCCTCCGCCTGGAGGTGCGGCCCTTCGGCGTCCAGGTCGCGGTGCTGGAGCCCGGAACGATCCGCACCCCTTTCAAGGCCAACCGCCGAAAGGCCCTGGCCTTTCGTGAGGAGCGTTCCCTTTACCAGCGCACCTTGGAGGGCATCCTTTGGTTCGGGGACCATCCTCCCGCTTCGGCCCCGGGTCCCGAGGTCGTGGCCCGGGAAGCGGTCCGCATCCTTTCGAAAGAACGATTGGCCATCCGTTACCGGGTCGGACGGGACGCGGTCTGGTATCCCCGCCTGCGCTGGTTCCTGCCGGATTTCGTCTTCGACCAAATCCTTCGGAAGCGTTACGAGGGATTCAGGAGGGCCAACCCATGAGCCCATCTTCCGTGGCCCTCATCACCGGCGCCAATTCGGGTTTCGGTCTGGCCACCGCCGAGTCCCTCGCGCGCCGGGGTTGGCGGGTCTATGCCGGCTACCGCAACCCGCGCCGGGCCGGAGCCCTCTGGAGCCTGGCCCGGACCCTTCCTGTTTTCCCCATCGTGATGGACGTGGATCGGACGCCCTCGGTCGAAAAGGGAGTGCGGCAGATCCTTAAAAAAGAGGGCCGTATCGACTTCCTGTTGAACAACGCCGGTTTCGTCATGGCGGGCTGTTGGGAGGACCTTTCGGAGAAGGATATCCGGGCCCAGTTCGAGACCAACGTCTTCGGCATCCTGCGTGTGGCCAGGGCGGTCGTTCCCGTCATGCGCCGGCAAGGCGGCGGGCGCATCCTGAACGTGGGCAGCATCTCGGCCTTCATCGGGACACCCCTGATCGGGGCCTATGCCGCCAGCAAGTTCGCGGTGAATTCCCTCACCGAGGCCATGCGGATGGAACTCAGGGAATGGGGCGTCCAGGTGGCGGAACTGAACCCGGGTGAGATCCGGACCCAGGTCGTGGCCAATGCCCGCATGGGCCAATGGGTGAAAAACCCGAAGTCCGCCTACCGGGGGATCACGGAACGGTCGGAGCGGTGGCAGAGGGAGCGCTTCATCCATGCGGCGCCGGTGGAGCTCTTCACCCGCACGGTCCTCCAGGCCCTGTCCCACCGCACGATGAAGCGGCGCTATCTGGTGAAGTTCGAGGACCGGGTGGCCTACACGATGCGCTGGCTCCTGCCCGACGCCCTTTGGGAATGGGGCCTGACACGGATGTTCACCTGGAGCCGATGGCCGAAGTAGTTCTATTGAAAGGACCCTCGTCGAAAGGGTGGGAGGAGAGGCGACTTGTGTTCTCCCAGGCACCCTCATCCCGCCCTTCTCCCCTTAAGGGAGAAGGGGAGATCCAAGAAATCTCAATTCGAATGGCACACGAAGATCGTGGCCGACAAAGGCGGCAAGGAATAGTCGAAGTGGTCCTTGTCCACGTGGCCCTGCTTCACCAACTTGATCTCGGGTGAGTCCTTCCCGAAGGAATAGGCCTCATAGGAGCCGTAAGTCTCCTTGCCCTGGAACCGGAATTTCCCATGGAGGGGATCCTTCTGGCTCTTGTTCAAGGCCACCACCCAGAGGGTGCCCGGGGCCTTGGGGTCGGTGGACGCGTAGCAGGAGCTCAAGGCCACGTCCTCGGTGGCGGAGGACACGAAGGTGTCCCCGAAAGTGCCGTCCTTCCCGTCGTAATTGCGGTAGAGCTGGAAGGCCGCCTTGTTGTAGCTCTTCAGGTCCCCCCAATAGCAGGCCAGGTAGACCCCGTATTTGGCGAAGATGCCCAGTACGTCCGCCTGGGCCAGCCCGCCCGATACGTTATCGCCCGCCCCGTAATCGTATTCACTGAAACAGAGCTTGGTGCCGGGTGCGTATTTCTCGATCTTCTCTTTCACCCAGGGGATGAGCTGAATAGCCTTGCCCCCCGTGGACCATTGGGTGATCCAGCTTTTCTCCACGTAACCCGGGTCCCAGAGGCTGCGGGGTGCCTGGAGCCGGGCCTCGATGGAATCGGGCGAAATGTCGTTCTCGGTGATCCGCTTGCCGCCGCCCTGGGCTTCCGGATACCAGTGCAAATCCAGGCCATGGACCAGGGTCTTGTGATAGGCCACCTGCATCCGGTGGATGGCGTCCAGGTAGAAATCCAGGTAGGTGGGGAACTGTTTCTTCATGGTCTCGTCCTTGCTCTCGGGGGCGTCCTGGAGGCTGATGAACTCGTTCCATCCGTAGCAGACCGCTCCCAGGATGACGGCGGAAGGGTCCACCCGCAGGATGTTCTCGGCGGCATCCTCGGTCTTGTTGCGCATCTCCCAGTAGGAGACCTTCTTGGGGTGGAGCCGGGGATGGGTGGAGGCCCAGATGCCAGGTTCGTTGTCCAGGTCGTAGAAACGCACCCCGCCCGCATCGGCCTTCTTGAACTTGGTGGTCAGGAAATCGACGAACTCGTCCTCATAGACCACGCCGTCCTCGGGGTTGGGGTCCAGGGTATAGGCGCCCTTCTTATGGAACTCGACCTTCTTCCAGCGCTTGCTGGGGGCGGTCTCGGTATCGCTGACCTCGCCCGACTTGTCCGCCGCCACATAGCCCGCCATGGGGATGGTCATGAGGGTGTCCATGCCGAACTTCTGGCCCTGCTCCACGAACTGGGCGGCCATGGAGCCGGGCTTGTCGCAATCCTTGAACCCCAGGTTCTGGGCGCACATCCAGTCGTCGCTTGTCTGGTGCCAGTCGCTGCCCGCGTTGGAGGCGTTGTTCTCCCAGTTGTAGCCCGTCATGCGGTTGCCGCCCAGGCGGCGGACGGTGGTGTGGGTGTCCTGGGGGTCCTTGTCGTTGATGCCGTAGATGTAGGGGCTGATCGGTCCCACCACTTCATCGGGCATGATGAGGAAGTGGACGTCGGCGGCGAAAGCCGCCGGGACCAGCATCCAAAGGACCATGAGTTTCTTGATCATTCCGACCTCCCGATCTAGTTGTGACTGCCCGGCCTGCGTTCGCCCAAGAGATGATAGTCCTTCGTCCCGATGGCCTTCACCACTTTCTCCCGGTCCACATAGAGGGATTGGGTCTTGCCCATGTGCACCATCCATCCGGCCTGGAAGAGGATGTTCACCCCCAGGCAGGCGACGGCCAGGACCCGCCACCACTTCCGACGGGCGAGGCCGGCCCAGAGGGTGAGGGAAAAGGCCATGAGCAGGGGCATGAGGATATAGAGGATATGGGCCATGGGGTCTTTTGAAGTGAACCAAAAGCTTGCCCAAAAAAGAAGGAGCGCGAAAAGGGTTGTCCCGATCATGGTGCGGGTCCGGGTGTCCTTGTCCCGATGGAGCCAGGACAGAACGAGGAGGCTCAAGGGCTGCAGCCAGCCCATGAGGATGAGGAAGAGGCCGAAGGGCCAAAGCCACGGGGAGGTCTTGAAGAAATCCAGGTGATGGACGGCGCCGGGCTCCAGGAGGAACCGCAGGGTCTCCTGGCTGGGCATGGAAAGGAAGCGCGCCAGAACGGTGAAGAAAGAGAGGAAGTTCGTGAGATTGAAGGCACTGGCCAGGTGGAAGCCGCTTGTGCCCTGGCCCCAACCGAACTTCAGGTAAGTGGGGACCAGCAGGAGGACGCAGGGCAAGGCACCGGCCGCCGAAGCCGCCAGGTCCCCACCCAACCCCTTTTTCTTTTTGAGGAACCGGGCGACCCAGGCCACGAGGAGGAAGGGGGGTAGGAGCACCCAGGATTGGTGGAACTGCATGTCCCAGAAGATCCCGAAGCCCATGAGGGCAAAACTGAGCCAAGAGGGAAAGAGGCCCATCGAAAGAGCGGGAAAGGCCTCAAGGAATCCCAGGAAGAAAAGTCCGCTTCCGATCAAAAGATAAGAAGGGTTGATGGGGTTGGCGGACTCCTGCAGGTTCCAAGGCAGGAGGGCGATCCAAACGAAGAGGAACCAAGAGGGTACCTGGGGAAGCCGTTCGGAAAGGTACCAAGCCCAGACCGCCAGGATGCCGGTGGTCAGCAGGTTCAGGAAAAGAAAGGGGGCTTCCGGGATGGGGAGCAGATGAAGGGGCCCGCCGATGAGGAGCGCCTCCAGGGGTCCGGGGATCTGGGAATAGAAACCCGTCTCGGTGACGATCAGGTCCGGCCCGAAATAGGGCCAGCCGCCTTCGCAATACCATTTCAAGCCGATGAGATAGGTCTGGAGCTCGTCGGGTGAGAAGAAGGCGTGGCAGAGCCCGAAAAGGGTCCTGAAAGCGAACAGGGCCAGGAACAATAAGATGAACTTGAGCTGATCGGACAATTTGAACCCCGAATTTTGGATTTTTAATTCCGAACGTTTTGATCCGTCGAAAGATCCGTCGATTCAAAATTAAGAACTGATAATTAAAAATCGCCTTAGTAGAGGCTTCCGGCCCGGCGTTCGCCCATCAGGCGGTAGTCCTTTTCCTGGAGGGCCTTGGCCACCTTCTCCCGTTGGGGATAGATGGAGCACTGGGGGGCCAATTGCAGGGCGTAGACCACCTGGAAGAAAAGCCCCAGGGCGAGGAAGACCTTGGCGGTCGTCCTCCAGCGGCCGTCCCCCGCGAAGAGGGCCCAGACATAACAGGAGTAGAACATGATAAAGGGGAAGAGCACGAAATAGATGTGGGCGATGGGTAGTTTGACCGTGAACCAGAAACTGACCTCCACCATCAGCCACAGCATGAGGAGGAGCCATTTGATCTTTGCCCATCCGGGCGCCGGATGATCTTTTTTGAACCAAAGCACCAAAAGGGCGACGGCTTGGAGGATCCCCGCGATCCATAGGACGGCACCGGGAACCAGCAGTAAGGGGTGGCCCAGAAGGAAATCGTATCTTTCGTGATTGGTCTGTCCGATGAAACGGGGCATTTCGAAGGAGACCAGGGACAGGAACCGGGCCAGGATGGTGGTGAACTCCCCGACGTTGGACCAGTTGAAGGGGACGGCGAAACCCGAGGCGACATTGGTGGCCCCCAGGCCGAACTTGAGATAAGTGGGGATGACCAGCCCCAAGGGCGGCAGGGCCCCCAAAGAGAAAAAACCCAACCCGGCCGCACCCCTTTCCTTGCGCCACTGGTCAAAAAAGGAGAAGGCCACGAGAGGGAGCAGATAAACATAGGAAAAGTGGAACTGCATGATCCAAAAGATCGAAAGACCCATGGCCGCGTTGGCCCAGGGGGCGGGAAGCTGGTCCGATGAGAAGGTGGGGGTCGCCTCCAGGAAACCGATGAAGAAGAGGGTGGAGGGAAGGAAGACATAGGAAGGGTTCAGGACGGTCGTGGCCTCGTGCAGGCTCCAGGGAGCGATGGCGATCCAGAGGCAGAGCCAGGGGTAGGAAAGGGCCGGGAGCCGCCGGTGGATATAGGCGGCCAGGAGAAGGACGGCGGCGGTGGACATGAGGTTCAGGAAGAGGAAGGGCGCTTCGGGGATGGGCAATAGGTGGAAAGGCACGCCCACCAGCAGGCCTTCCAGGGCGCCGGGGATCTGGCTGTGAAAACCGTTCTCGATCCCGTTCACGTCGGGCCCGAACCAGGGCCAGGTCCCGGTCGTGTAGCTCTTCAAACCGATCAAATAGGTCTGGAGCTGGTCCACCTCGAACCACCGCGCCTGTAGGAGCCCGAATCCCGTGCGCAGGACGAAAAGGCTCAGGAACAGGAGAAAATTTTTCTGGTTCGAGGACAAAGACAATCCTTGATTTTTATTTAAAACCATTTAACCACGAATCAAATCCTCGAATTCAAAATTAAGAATTGAGAATTAGAAATCGCCTCAATAGAGGCTCCCTGGACGGCGTTCGCCCATCAAATGATAGTTCTTATGGTCGATGGCTTGGGCCACCTGTTCCCTTTTGGGGTAGATGGAATATTGGGGCTCGAAGACCGGGGCATAGAGCAGATGGAAAAAGAGGCTGAAGACCACCAGGGTCCCGGCCAGGATCCGCCAGGGCTTTCGGTCCGCCACGAAGGAAAAACACTGGGCGGCGTAAAAGGCCACGAAGGGAAGCAGGATGAAGTAGATATGGGAAAAGGGCTTCTTGATGGTGAACCAGAAACTGACCTCCACCATCAAGAGCACCGCCAGGATCAGCCATTTCGCGGCCCTCCATTGGGGACGCCCCTCGTCCTTGAGGAACCAGCAACCCAACAAGAGGAAAGGCTGGACCACTCCTGCCACCCAGAGGCAGGCGCCGGGAACGAGCAGGAGTGGATGACCCGTGAGGAAGTCCACGCGGGCCGCTCTGTTCAGTCCCAGGAACCGGGGCATCTCATAGCAGGCCAGGGACAGGAACCGGGCCAGGATGGTCCCGAAGGCCCGAACATTGTCCCAGTTGAAGGAGGCGGCGAAACCGCCGGCCACGTTATTGGTCCCCAAACCGTACCTTATATAAGTGGGAAGCACCAGGGCGAGGGGCGGCAAGGCCCCCAGGACGAACCAACGAAGGACGGTGAAGTCGCGAAAGCGCCCCATTTGTGCCAGGATCGCGAAAAGGGCCAGGGGGCCCAGGTAAACATAGGAGAAATGGAACTGCATGGCGGTGAAGAGCCCGAACCCCATGAACGCATTGGCCCATGGTTTGGAAAGCCAGTGGAGGGAGAAAAAGGGGGTCGCTTCCATGAAGCCGACGAAGAAGATCGCGCCAGGGAAGAGCACAAAGGCGGGGTTGATCAGGTTGGTCCCCTCATGGAGGGTCCAGGGGAGGGAAGCCAGCCAAAGGGCCAGCCAAGCCATGGATAAGGAAGGGAGCCTCCTGTGGAAATAGGCGGCCAGAAGCAGGAGGCCGGCGCTGTTGAGGAGGTTCAGCAGGACGAAGGGCGCTTCCGGGATGGGCAACAGATGGAAGGGCAGGCCGATCAAGAGGCCCTCGAGCGGACCGGGGATCTGGCTTTGGAAGGCCGGGTTCTCCTCCCCGTTCACGTCGGGCCCGAAATAGGGCCATTCACCGGTCGAGTAGTATTTCAGGCCAATGAGGTAGGTCTGGATATAGTCCGGTTCCCCCCACTTGGCCTGCCAGAGGCCGAAGAAAAGCCGGAAAGAAAAGATCAAGGCAAAGAGGGCCAGGAGGGGGATGGAGCGCCGGAAGCGGGACAAGAGGACCTCGAGAGGGAAGGATGGATCGCGCCGCGTTCTTGGCGATTCTATCAAAAGGGCGGGGGTCACGGCCGCAATTCGGCGGTGAGCCGGGGATGGGGGAGAGGTCTATAATAAGAACGTCCGGTCCATCCTTGCCCCAAAGGGCCTCCCGTGATCTTCCTCTTCATCGAGATCGACCATCCGGCCTTGGACCGCGAGGAGGACGCCCTCGCGGTGGACCATGTCCGTGCCTCCCAATATTTCCGGATCGAGGAACTCCTTTTCGCCCAGGGCGTCCACTGGATGAAGCGCACTCCCCGCGGCATGCTGTCCCTCTTCGACAAGGGGGATCCCTGTAAGGCGGCCCTGGTCCTGATGAAGGAGTTCGGTTCCTTCGAATGGGACCGGTTCGGCAAGGCCCGCCTGAAGATGGCGATCCACTCGGGCGAAGTGGACGAGGTGGGGCAGGAACGCGTGGGCCCCGACATGATCCACGCCCAAAAGGTGCTGGAGGCCGCCCCGCCGGGCATGATCCTCTTCACGGTCCCCGCCGTCCATTTCGTCCCCCTGCCACCCGGCGCCCGCCTGCAGGACATGGGCGTCCATTTCCTCAAGGACCTGAGCGAGCCCGGCAACCTCTACGCCCTCCTGCATCCCGACCTGGAAGGGACGGGGCTGGCCGCGCCCCGGTCCCTCAAGAACCATCCCCAGAATTTCAACCCCCAGGCCTCCCCCTTCTTCGGGCGGGAGCAGGCCATGGGGGAGATCATGACCTCCCTTCGGGACCCGGCGGTCCGCCTGGTGACCCTGCTGGGTCCGGGCGGTTTCGGGAAGACCCGCTTGGCCCTGCAGACGGCGGCGGAAATGATCGAGGATTTCGAGGACGGGGTCTTCGTCGTCCACCTGGCACCGCTCCTTTCCGACGACCTGATCGTGGGGGCCATCGCTTCCACCATCAAGTTCCTCTTCTACGGGGCGGAGGATCCCAAGTCCCAGCTCCTGAACCACCTGAAGGACAAGCAGATGCTGCTGGTCATGGACAACTTCGAACACCTCATCGAGGGGACCGACCTGGTGGAGGACATCCTGAAGGCCGCCCCCCGGGTGAAGGTCATGGTCACCTCCCGCGAAAATCTGAAGCTGGAGGGCGAGAAGGTGCTGGACGTCAAGGGCCTGCGATACCCGGGCGACGACCATGGGACCACCTTCGAGGGCTCGCCGGCGGTCCAGCTCTTCCTGCGCAGCGCCAAGCGGCTGGTGCCCCATTTCAAGCTGGAACCGGCCGACCGCCCGGCGGTGACCCGCATCTGCGCCCTTTTGGAGGGCATGCCCTTGGGGCTGGAACTTTCCGCCACCTGGGTGGCGACGCTCCCCTTGGACGAGATCGCCTCCAAGATCGAGACCAGCCGGGACTTCCTGGCCACCACCATGCCTCATTTGCCCGCCCGGCACCGGTCGCTCCGGGCGGTCTTCGAGTATTCCTGGATCCTGCTGACCGAGCCCCAGAAGAAGGTCCTGCGCTCCATCTCGGTCTTCAAGGGCAGTTTCAGCGAGCAGGCCGCCCGTAAGATCGGCGGGGCCACCGAGACCCTCCTTCTTTATCTCACCCACAAGACCCTGCTGCGGGTGCTGCCCAATGGACGGTTCGAGATCCATGAGCTGCTCAAATATTACGCCAAGGAAAAGCTTTTCGACGACCCGACGGAGAAGGACCGGGTCTTCGCGGCCCACGCCCAGTATTTCTCCCGGTTCACCGCCAAGAAGGCCGAGGAACTCTATGGAGCCGGCCAACGCCGGGCCTTGGAGGACCTGACCCTGGAGATCGGGAACATCCGGGAAGCCTGGCGTCGGGTGGTGGCCCTGGGGCTGGAGGAGGAGATGGAAGGCTTCGTCCAGGGGCTTTTCCACTATTTCGAGGTGAAGGGACTTTTCCGGGAGGCTGTGGAATCCTTCCAGGGTGCCGCGGAAAAACTCGAGGAAAAATTCCCGGACCCCGCCAAGGCCCCCCGCAAGGTCCTGGCGCTCCTGGCCTGGATCCGGTCCATGGCGGCCTTCTTCCAGAACGCGGTGGGCCAGGGGGAAAAAGCCCGAAAGACCTTCGCCGGATGCCTGGACCTCCTGCCCCCCGCGGGCTTCCACCGCGAAGCGGGTTTCTGCCACGCGGGCTATGGGGTGGCATTGGAATGGCACGGGGACATGGCGGGGGCCAAACGGCATTATGAAAAGGCCCTGGCGTCCTTCCAAAAGGCCAGGGACCGCTGGGGGATGGTCTGGAACCTGAACAACCTGGGGCACATCGAGAACCGCTTGAAGCGGCCGGACAAGGCCACGGCCCATCTCCAGAAGGCCTTGTCCTACGCGCTGGCCGACAAGGACCACCGGGCCAAGGCCTATGCCCACAACCTGATGGGCGACCTGGCGCACGACCGGGGCCGCTTCGAGGAGGCCAGACGGAACTACCAGCACGGCCTGACCACCTACCTGGAGATCGGGGAGCGCCGGGGCATCGCCTGGTCCTTCACCAGCCTGGGACAGGAGTCGCTCTTCCTGGGCGATTTCGCCGGGGCCCGGCAGATGGTCCTGGAGGGCCTCTCCATCTTCCGGGACCTGGGCGACACCCGGGCCGTGGGCTGGTGCCTTTGCCTCCTGGCCCAGGTGGCCTGGTCGCTGGGGGATTACCTGGGCGCGGACCGCTTCCTGGAGGAATCCCTCCAGCATTACCGGGAGGCCCAGGACCACCTGGGTGAATCCTGGGTCCTGGATTGGACCGGCAATATCCGCCTGGACGAGGGGCAAACCGCCGAGGCCGAGGCCCTCTTCCGGAATGCTTTCGAGAAGGCGGGGGGCGAAAAGGCCGTGGACACCTCCAAGGCCTGGCATCACTACCATCAAGGGCTCATCCATCTGTCCCAAGGCCGGCGTCCCCAGGCCCGGGGTGAAATGGAGAAGGCCCTGGCCCTTTTCACGCGGTTGGAGGATCCCACCGGTCTGGACAACGCCGGGCTCCACCTGGCCCGCCTCTATTGTCTCGAAGGGGCGCCGGACAAGGGCTTGCCCATCCTGAGGCGTGTGCTGGAGACCGCCTTGCGGTCGGGCTTGGTCCCGGTCCTGGCCGAGGCCCTGACGGTGATGGCCCGCTATGAGAAGGCGAAGGGCAAGGACACCCAGGCCCTGGCCTTCCTGCTGATGACCTTGCACCATCCCGCCTGCCGGCAGGCCACCAAGGACGGGGCGAAGGATTTCTACCGGGAGACCGAGGCCTTGTTCCCGGCCGACGAGGTGCAGGGGGCGCTGCGCTGGGCCAAGGGTTCGCGGTTGGAGGTCGTGGTGGCCGATTGGCTCCATTCCCATGAGGCGGTCGCGGCCCATGCGGGAAGGAAAAAGACGGCCCATCGGACGGGAAAAAAGGGGACCGCCTCCCCTAAAAGAGGGAAGGCGAAGAAAAAGAAGGGTAAGAAGTGACCGGGAGCGGGGTCAGCGAAGGATGAGCACCCGCTTCATCTTGACCGCGAAGGGCTCCCGTAGCAGGAGGATGTAGATGCCGCTGGCGCAGTCGTCGCCGTATTTGTTCTTCCCGTCCCATTCATAGGATTCGCTCAAGGGCTGGTTCACGGTCTTCGAATCCAGCGTCCGGATGTGCTCCCCCGCACTGTTGTAGATCCTCAAGGAATAATCCCCCGGGAATTTCGAGTAACCGACATAAATGGAGACCGGTCCGTCGTTCTTCGGGTCGAAGGCGTTCTTCGACACGTAGAAAATGTCCACCTCGGGGATGGGGGTGGGTGTGATGGTCGGGGTGTTCGTGGGGGTCCCGGTGGGGCTGGGGGTGGGCGTGACCGTCGGGGTCGGGGTGATGGTGGGAGTGGGGGTGTTGGTCGGGGTGCTGGTGATGCAGCCGCTGTTGATGGCGAGGGTCACGGAATTCGACAGCACCATGGAGGCCGCGCCGCCGCCCATGATGGCGGCCTGGTTGGCGAAGGTGCCGCAAGTGACGACCGCCGAAAGGGTGACGGCCCCGGTCAGGTTGTAGGTGGTGACGGGGTGGGCGCCGCCCAGGTCCCATTCCAGGAAATTGCCCGCCTGAAGGCTGGGGGCGTTGGGGGTGGAGCCCACGAAGACCAGCCCGGCCGGGAGGGTGTCCCAAAGGGTGGGGTCCGCCACCGGGGAAGGTCCGTAGAGCTTCAGGTTGGAATAATCATCGGTGGAGGCGGAGCCGTCCGCCTGCCAACCCATCCGGTAGGAACCGCCGTTGATGGCCGTGCAGGGCAGGGGTGAGCTATCGGTCCAATTGATGCTCCAGGTGGCGGGTTCGGCGGACCCCTTGGGCCAGAGCTTGCCTTGGAAGGTCAGGGAACCGCCCGAGTAGGTCACCAGGACCTTGACCGTGTACCAGACCCCGCTGGTGATGGTGAGCCCCAGGGCCGCGTTGTTGGCCTGGGCAGGGAAGGTGACGCTGCTGGTCCCGGACACGTTCTTCTGGATATAGAAATTCGCCGGACCCGCGTCCAGGGACATGCCCGCCATGTAGGCGTCGTTGACGCCAGGGGCCGAGATGTTGTCGGCCAGCACCAGGGTGGCGTCGGCGCCGGGGGCCGAGGAAGCCGGGATCATCATGTCCCCCTCCACCATGAAGTTGTTGCAAAGGTTCACGGCGGGGCCGTTTCGAAGCAGGGTGGGGTAATTTCCGACCGTGACCGACGAATTGCAGGTGTTCTGGGCGCAGGCCTGGACATAGCTGTTGCCCTGGGCGTCATGTTGGACGGTGAAACCGCCGATGCCCCCGGTATTGGTGTAGGTGTAGCCGGTCCCGTCGAAGCCCAGGATGGACCCGTTGGCCGTGCCCACGGTGTTGTTGGCGAAGGTGTCGCAATCCTGCAGGCTTTCCCCGCTCACCTGGTAGTTCAAGGTATAGGTCACGGTGTTGCCGTTGTTGAGGGTGGCGGCGTTCTCGCTTTTCAGGAGCGTGAAGCCCCCCACTCCCACGTTGACCTGGGCGGTATTGGAAGGAACGGTACCGGCGCTGGCGGAGGAGGCGGAGGCGGTGTTGGAGATCACGGTGCCGGCCGGGGTGCCCGCATTGACCTGGGTGAGGAACCAGACCTCGCCGGTGACGGGGGCCAAGGTGGAGGGTAAGACCCAAGTGATCGTGGAACCGCTCAAGGTGCCGCCGGGACTGATGGCGCCCGAGGCGGCGGCCAGGGCGGTGTTCGCCGGGATGGTATCGGTGATCGTGACGGGTCCGGTGTTCACGTAGGTGTAGTCCAGCCGGAAGAGCACCAGGTCGCCCGGGTTGGCGGTGCTGCCGTCGGCGATCTTGACCAAATTAATGGAGGGCGGGGGATAGGGCACCGTCAGGGTGGTGTTCACGTTGGGATAGGCGGTCCCGTTACAGCCGATGTAGAAATCGTTCTCTTCCACGATCAAGTGGTAGGTGCCGGCACCCAGGGTGAGCGGGATGGTCACGGCCCAGACCTGGGTGACGGGACAAGCGGCGGTGCCGCCCACGGCCACCCCGGTCCAACCGCCCCCGGAGTCGTTGGTGTCGTTGGTGGAGGAATTGACCGAATAGCTCCCGCTGGGGGTGGTGGAGGAATCGACCAGCAGGGTCTGGTTGGCGGCGGGGCAGGATTGCAGGGTCGTGGAGGAGGGATTCAGCCCCACGAAGAAATGCGGGGTTTTGAAGGTCCCTTCGCAATAGACCACGGTCACACCCACCGTACTGCCGGGAGAAGGATTGCTGTTGGAGATCGCCAGGCTGTTGAAGGTGACCTGGGCCCGGGCGAGGGAAGGGAGGACCAAGAGTCCCAGGCAAAGAAAGGGGAGCTTGGAACGTTTTAATTTGTTAACGGAAAGGACCATTCGTTTCCCCAAGATCAAGATCCGAAATCAAACGTGAAACCGTCCGGACGCAGTGAACCCGTTCAATGAACGGGCAAAGGACACCGCAGGGGATTATCGCACGCCGTCCCGCCGTCCCTCAACCGAAAGCGGGTTACTAAGGGGAAACGGTTTAATCCAAGGCCCGCTTGAAAGGCTTTTCCGGGGGATCGATAGTGCTTCCACTCGAACCTAAGGAGGGCGTATGTCCCAAAAGACCTTCACCATCATGGGCGCTACCGGCCATATCGGCCATGTCCTATCCGAAGAACTCCTGAAGAAGGGCCATCAGGTCCGGGCCCTGGGACGGGACCCGGAAAAGCTCTCCCGGTTGAAGGCCAAGGGCGCCGAGACGCTTTCGCCTTCCTTCGGGGACGCCAAGGCCCTGGGCGCGGCCTTCCAGGGAAGCGACGGGGTGTTCCTGTTGATCCCGCCTTCCTATGGGGAGCCGGATTTCTCCGCTTATCAGATCGCCACCGGCGAGGCCATCGCGGCCGCCGTCAAGATTTCAGGCGTCAAGAACGCCGTGAACCTGAGCTCCATCGGGGCCGACAAACCCAAGGGCAACGGACCGATCGGGAACCTCCACCGGATGGAAAAGAACTTGGAATCCATCGCGGGCCTGAACGTGGTCCATTTGCGCGCCGCTTATTTCATGGAGAACCTTTTCTACGCTTTGCCCGTCCTCAAGGGGATGGGGGTCGTGGGAACGCCGTTGCGTGCGGACCTGAAGATCCCCATGGTGGCCACCCGGGACCTGGGGGTGGTGAGCGCCCAAAGATTGTCCGCTTTGGACTTCCAAGGCGCCGAAGTGCTCGAATACGGGGGACCGGAGGACGTGACCATGACCCAAGCCACCGCGCTCATCGGGGAGGCTATCGGCAAACCCGGCCTGCCCTATGTGCAGTTCCCTTATGAGGACGCCAAACAAGGGATGATCGGGGCGGGCATGACGCCCCAGATGGCCGGGCTCATGATCGAGATGAACCAAGCTTTCAATGAGGGGCGTTTGGAACCGACCCGGACCCTGGGCCGGGGAACGACCCATTTGAAGGAATTCCTGTCGGGTTTCGCGGCGGCCTACCGGGCCAAGTAAGCCTGGGTCAAAATAAACATGGCACTTTGATAAGATGCTCTGGATGACCGGGTGATCCTTATCGAAGTTGGTGCTATGAAAAAGTCCTTAAATTTGTTCTTTCTTGGGTTCTTGGGCCTATTCCTTTCCTGGTCATGCGTGGAAAACAAACCGCCTGCATCTCCTCCCGCCCCGACGGTCACCCGGACGAATACGCCCATACCAACTTCCAGTCCGACCGACTCACCCACCCAAACCCCATCGGAAACCCCGACGAACACCCCGACCGCCACAGCTACTTTTACCATCTCCCCTACATTCACGGAGACGGATAGTTTCACGCCAACAAGTTCTTTGACATCTTCATTCACACCGACCATGACCTCCACTGCGACCTGGACCGGAACCCCGACCTATACGTCAACACCAGTTCTCACGCATATCACCCATTGGACGGTTCCACTTCCTGAAGCGATCGCTATCGATCCCACAAACAACAATGTCTTTGTGGGCCAATCCCTTGGGACTACGATCGGATCTCTATTTGGGACCACATTGGGTATTTACACATCTGCGGGGATACCGGTTACTTCTTATGCGGCATCGAGCAGCCAGATGGGACAAATTGGACGGATTGCCGGCATCGCGATTGATCAGTTAGGAAATATCTTCATCGTGGACAACAATGAAAACAGGGTCATGGTTTTCGACCAAAACATGAATTTCATTTATCAAATTGGATCCAGTTCTCCGGTTACGGGTGGGGGTCCCGGCGAGTTTTCACATCCGTACGGGATTGTCTTGGATAACAATGGGTCCGCAGGTGCTTCGATCTATGTCACGGATCCCGGAAACAGTCGTGTCCAAAAATTCACTCATTCCGGCACCTATATAACACAGATCTTTCCGGGGAATATCGGATCAATCGCTGTTGATGGAAATAACGATGTGTATGTATCGGCAAACCCTCCTTCTCAAATTTCTAAATTCGATGCAAATGGCAATCCACTAACATTTTTATATGCTCCGGAATTGGCTGTGCCGATGAGTTTGGATCCGGCTTATCGCGGTATGGCGATTGATCCATCTGGGAACATTTACATAGCGGGCGGTAACTACACATATACGCGGGCTTGCCTTAGGGAATTCAATGATTCTTGGATCTTTTTGGGTGACACAACTGCGTCGGGTGATCCTTCGGGGAGTCTGGCACTCCCGAACCAAGTTGCTATCGATGGAATGGGGAGGATTTATCTTACGGATACTGCGAACAATTCCATTGAAGTTTATTCCCCGTAATGCTTATTGGAAGTGATTTCATGGGAATGCCCGAGTGGAGATTTTTGGTCACGGGTCGAATCGTATTAATCAATGAAGGGCCGGAAACGGAGACGGACAATGCGACCAACTTCGGCACAGGATCACTCTCGAAGAGTTGGATAGTTTGGGAAACTTTTTGGGGGATGTGGTCCGGTCGGCAATTCCGATAGGCGTAGCGATGAATGGTCCTAATGCGATTTATGTTTCGGTTTTTTTCAAATTATGTGGCAATGTATAGCCAATAAGCGACAGGTCCTAATGGGTCTATAGCGTGGCTTGGCCGGTCGATGATATAGTTTTTATCCCATGAGCAAGAACCGAACGCCCGTCCTTCTCCTTTCCGCCCTTCTTTTATCAGGTGGATGGACCGTTTCCTGGGCCGCTCCACATGCCATTCCCGGCCACCGGACTTTTTCCCCCTCGTCCCATCTTTGGTTGGGCCGTCACGCCCCGGCCGCCCGCATGAGGCTTTCCGTCAGCCTGCCCTTGCGGGATCCGGCGGGCCTGGAGAACTTCCTCAAGGCCGTCTACGACCCCCACAACCCCCTCTATCAGCATTTCCTCACGCCCCAGGAATTGGCCGACCGGTTCGGTCCGACCGCGGCCCAGTACCAGGCCCTCCAGGACCAACTGCGGCTCCGGGGTTTCCGCGTGACCGGGACCTATTCCAACCGCTTGATGGTGGAATTCGAGGGGGATACGGACCGGGTGGAGAAGAACTTCGGGGTGAGGATCAACGATTTCCGCCGCGCCGACGGCACGGTCTTCTATGGGCCCGACCAGGACCCGTCCACGGACGGCCTGGGTCCGGTGGTGCATATAGGCGGCCTGGACGACGCGGTCAGGCCCCGTCCCCGCTTGAAAAGGATCCCCCGGAGCGTGGGCCTCCCGGTCCCCCGGGTGGGAGGGTCCGGTCCTGGCGGGGATTTCATCGGCAGCGACTACCGCAATGCCTACGCGCCAGGCGTGACACTGACCGGCGCGGGCCAAAACCTGGCCCTGGTGGAGTTCTCCACCTACAACGTCGGTAATCCCGCGACCTACGCGGCGGAATGCTCCCCGCCCATCAGCGTTCCCGTCTCGAACATTTACTTGAATGGGCTCAGTTCGGCGTCCACGGTGGATTGTTCGGGCAATGGAGGTGAAGTGGAGGTCAACCTGGACATCGACGTGGCCATCTCCATGGCGCCGGGACTTTCCAAGCTGTACGTCTATATGGGAACTTCGACCCTGACGGTCCTGAACCGGATCCAATCCGACAACAACAGCCGTCAGATCAGTTGTTCTTGGGGATGGTCCTTGTCCAGTTCCGAAAGGACCGCGGAGAACACGGTCCTGGCTTTATTCGCCGCCCAAGGCCAATCCTATTTCCTGGCCTCCGGGGATGGGAGCTCGACGGATGGTACCGGCGCCTTCACGACCGATCCGCCCTATGGAGATACTTCTTTGGCCAATGACAGCGAGGTCACCCAGACCCTGGTGGGGGCCACCCGGCTCTTCATGAACAGCCCGGGCGTGTCCTGGTCTTCGGAGGTACCGGTGCCCACGCAGGCCACATGGCAATCCACAGGAGGCATCCTGGCGGGCAGCAACGTGGGGGATTCGATCCCGTCCTACCAGACCGGGATCGACATGAGCACCAACTTCGGGTCCACCACTTACCGGAACGTTCCCGATGTATCCATGGTCGGTCTGGGCTGCCACGTCTATGACTGCTCCTATGGGGACGATACGGTCGGCGGCACCAGCGCTTCGGCGCCCCTCTGGGCGGCCTTCATGGCCCTGGTCAACCAACAGGCGGCGGTATCGGGCAAGGGTTCGGTGGGTTTCGCGAACCCCAGCCTTTATTCCATCGGCAAGGGGGCCAACTACACGACCGACTTCAACGACATCACCACCGGGGACAACGGCAGCCCCACCCAATTCCCGGCCGTCACGGGCTACGACCTGGCCACGGGCTGGGGTTCCCCGAAGGGTCAAGCCTTGATCGACGACCTGGTGGCGGTCCTTCCCACCGTGACGCCGACCGCCACCTCAACGCACACCGGGACCCCGACGAGGACACCGACCAGCACCCATACCCCCACCATCACCCCCACTCCGACCGATACCGCGACGCCCACCATCACGCCCACGCCGGGGCCGGCCTTCGTGGTCCAAGCCTGGCCCAATTTCACCGATGGGACGCAGACCATCCACTTCAAGGTCAACCTGCTCACGGCCCGGACACTCACCCTTTCCCTTTACGCCCTTTCGGGGGAGAGCTTTTACGCGGTGAAAGTGCCGGGACACCTCGGGTGGAACGATATCCCTTGGCCGGTCAAAAACCAGCAAGGAGATCCTGTCGCCAGCGGCATCTACCTTTATTATGTGCAGGCCGGGGACGGCTCCTCCGGCCAGAAAGCCGTTGGAAAGGTCCTGGTGCGCCATTGAGGACCGGCGGGGGCTGAAATCCCCGTTCAGGAAAGGTCCATGTTCCGAATCCCCCTGTCGCGCCCGCTCCGGGTCTTTCTCGCGGCCCTTTGTCTCCTGGCAGCGCCCGCTTTCGCAGGTCCCTGGCGGACCCTCACGGGTCACCGGACCTTCAACCCGGGCGACCGGCTTTGGAAAGGTCGCCATCCGTTTTCCGCTCCCCTCCATCTGACCCTTTCGCTGCCTTTGCGTCACGAAGCGGAACTCCAAGGATTGCTCCTGGCGCTCTACGATCCCGCCAGTCCCCTTTACCGTCGTTTCCTCACCCCCCAGGAATTCGCCGACCGCTTCGGGACCCCGCCGGACGAGTATGAAGCCCTCGAGCGAAAGGCCAGGGCGGAAGGGCTCAAGATCACCGGTACCTTCGCCAATCGCCTGGCCCTGTCGGTCGAAGGCCCCAGCGTCACGGTGGAACGCGTCTTCCGGGTCCAACTCAACGACTTTCAACGGCAAGACAGGAGCCTTTTCTACGGGCCCGACCGGGACCCTTCCCTGGACTGGAACCAGCCGGTCGCTGCGGTGGCCGGGTTGGACGATGCGGAACGGCCCCATCCCCGCTTCCGGCGCAATGAATCCTCCCAGGCCCGAACGGCGCCGGGCGGCACGGTCCCGCGGGCCGGGGGTTCGGGCCCGGTGGTGGCGGGGACCAGCACCTTCCTGGGGACCGATTTCCGCAACGCTTACGCGCCGGGCGTGACCCTCACCGGGGCGGGACAGTCCCTCGCCCTCGTCGAGTTCGGCGTTTATGACGCCAGCGATATCGCCCAGTACGAATCCAAGTGCACGCCGGTGCTGAGCGTCCCCCTCGTCAACGTCTACCTGGACAGCCTGTCGGCCGCCAGTACGGTGGACTGCAACCTGGCCATCGAGGTGGACCTGGACATCGAGGTGGCCATGGCCATGGCGCCCGGCCTGGACCAGATGGTGGTCTATATGGGGGACTCGACGACCAATGTCCTCAATCGGATCGCCTCGGACAATACCAGCCGCCAGATCAGCTGTTCCTGGGGATGGCGGTTGTCGACCTCGGACCGGACGACCCAGAACGCCATCCTGGCGGAGTTCGCCGCCCAGGGACAGTCCTATTTCCTGGCCTCGGGGGACGGGAAGTCCACCAATCCTAATAAAGGGATCGGAGCCTTTACGTCCGATCCGCCCTACGGGGACCGGTTCCTGGACAATGATGACCTGACCCTCCAGACCACCGTGGGGGCGACCGATCTTTCCATGACAGGGACCGGAGCCGCTTGGTCCGGTGAGGTCCCCGTGGGGATCGTCAACGGCTGGCAGTCCACAGGGGGCATCCTGCAAGGGACCCGGGTGGGGGATAATCAGGCAACCTACGCCAGCTACCAGGCGGGCATCGACATGAGCGCGAACAAGGGCTCCACGGTCTACCGGAACATCCCGGACGTCTCCATGGCGGGCTTGAACTGCTATGTCCGTGATTGCGGGGTCGATGACAATGTGGGCGGGACCAGCGCGGCGGCGCCCCTTTGGGGGGCCTTCATGGCCTTGGTCAACCAGCAGGCCCTCCTGCAGGGGAAGGGGACCGTGGGTTTCGCCAACCTCGCCCTCTATACCATCGGAAAGGGCGCCAGCTACACCACGGATTTCCACGATGTCACCACGGGCAACAACGGGAGCGCCACCCAATTCCCGGCCGTGACGGGCTATGACCTGGCGACGGGTTGGGGTTCTCCCAAGGGCCAGCCCCTGATCGACGACCTGGTGGCCTTGGCCCCCACCCTGACCCCCACGCCGACCCGGACCGCCACCCGGACGCCCACCTCCACCCCGACGAATAGCGCGACCGCCTCGGCGACCAGGACCGCCAGCTGGACCTCGACGAATTCCGCCACCCCGACGGCCAGCCGGACCCCGACCGAAACCCCCTCCCGAACCACCACGTCCACCCCGACGGATTCGGCCACTCCCACCGCTACCATGACCGCGACCTCCACGGCCAGTGATACCGCGACCCGAACGGCGACGTCGACCGCGACGAGGACCGCTACT
Source organism: bacterium (assembly GCA_035549195.1). Taxonomy (NCBI): domain Bacteria; species bacterium. The sequence goes on along the minus strand of DASZRK010000002.1, from coordinate 251,480 downwards.
TCGACGGCGACCTCCAGTGCGACCTCGACGGCCACGGACAGCGCCACATCGACCGCGACGGATACAGGGACGAATACCCCGACCCGGACCACCACGTCCACCCCGACCGATTCGGCCTCCCCCACCGCTACCATGACCGCGACCTCCACGGCCAGTGACACCGCGACCCGAACGGCGACGTCGACCGCGACGAGGACCGCAACTTCGACGGTGACCTCCAGCGCGACCTCGACGGCCACGGACAGCGCCACATCGACCGCCACTCTCACGGCCACCGATTCGCCCACCTGGACCCCCACGGCGACCGATACCGCGACCCGAACTGCGACGTTGACCGCAACGAGGACCGCTACTTCGACGGCAACGTCCACGCCCACGGATACGGGAACGGATACCGCCACCCGTACGACCACCTCCACCCCGACGGCTACGACGACGGCCTCGGCGACGTCCACCCCGACCTTGAGCCCCACTGGAACCCTGACCGATACGGATACCCCGACGGATTCGCCCACGCCGACCTCTTCGATGACCCCAAGCGCGACAGCCTCGCGGACCCCGACCAGTTCATGGACGGCAAGCTGGACAGCGTCCTCCACGCCCAGTTTTTCCCCGACCCCGACCGCCTCCTGGACCTCGACGCCCAGCCCGACCATCACCGTGACCCCGACTCCCTTGCCCCATTTCTTGGTCCGTGCCGAGCCCAACGTGAGCGTGGGGGGCGCCGTGGTCCAATTCCGTGTGGAATTGCCCGGGAGCGGGACGATCATCCTTTGTATCTACGACGTGGCGGGGGAATGTGTTTTTGCGAAGAAGGTCCCGGGGTCCGCAGGGACGAATTTCATTCCCTGGGCTCCCCAGGACCAGCAGGGGGATCCCTTAGCGAGCGGCCTCTATATTTATTACGTTCAGGTCGGAAATGGGCAGGGCGAGGAGAAAGCCCTGGGCAAACTGCTGGTGCGGCGCTAGGAGCGCCGACGCCTTACCACTTCAGGTCATTGCCGTCGTTGTAGATGTAGCGACCCGTCCCGGAAAGGGACAGCTTCTTGAGGGTTTTGGCGATGGCCCCGGCCGATTCGGCCGGTTGGAGCGGAGCGCTGGGACCGCCCATGTCGGTCTTCACCCAACCCGGATCCAGGCAAACGCAGGTCACCTTGTCCTTTTGCAGGTCGAAGGCCATGGTACGGGTCAGCATGTTCATGGCGGCCTTGGAGACCCCATAGGCGTAGAAGTGGCCCTCGCTCTTGCCCGAGAGGGAGGCGAGCCCGGTGCTCATGTTCACTATCCGGGGGTTGGAAGCCTTCTTTAATAGGGGGAGGAAAGCCTGGGACACCTTGAGGGGGCCCAAGGTGTTCACCTCGAAGGCCTCCCGCATCTGGGCAAGGCCCACCTGGTCCAAAGGCGCGTCATAGGGTTGGGGCGAGACGCCCGCGTTGTTGAAGAGCAGGTCCAGGTGGTCGGTCTTGGAAGCGACGGCTTTCGCCGCCTCGAAAGGGGAGCGGTCGTTGCTGGGGTCCAGCGCCACGATCTCGACCTGGCCTGGGTGGGCTTTCGCGAGGGCCTTGAGCTCTTCGGCTTTTTGCGGTTCCCGGCAGGCGGCGAAGACCCGATCCCCCATTTCCAACAGGGCTTTGCTGATGGCCAGACCCAGACCACGGTTGGCGCCGGTGATGAGCATCGTTTCAGGCATGCGACCCTCCTTAATTCATTCCAGTTCCATCGCGCGGAGTTTAGGGCCCCACCTTGTCCGATTCCAACGTTTAAATGGGATGGGATCGACCGACCGCTGAAACTCCTTATTGGAAGCGCTTTGTCGGGAATAAAAAAATCCCGGGCGAAGGGGTGAAGTTCCTGAAAAATACTTTCACGAGAAACCCGAATTCAGGTTCTTCGACCCCAAGTCCAAATCGTTACGGTGTATATTTTTTCATCGGCTATTCGCACGCTCGGAAGGGTCCTTTTCGCCCGGCGTTGTAACAAACCAAAAAATTTCCAAGAGAGTCCCACTTGAAGGTCCGGCTCCCCCAATTCCTCTGTGCCTTCCTTGTGTCCATTTGTTGGACCGGTTCAATGAACGCGCAAAGTGTGAACGGCACCACGGGCAACTTCCCCTTCCCCCAGAACCGGGACAATCCTTATGGGTTCCATTCCTCCATCTATAACAACGCCGACATCCTCGCCGCCTACAACAAGTGGTACGCCGACTGCGTGACCTCGACGGGCGCGGGCGGGTTCCTACGGGTGCAGCGGCCCAACGACTCGGGGCTGGCCCTCAATTCCACCGTGTCGGAAGGCATCGGTTACGGCATGCTCATCGCCGTTTATATGAACGACCAGAACCTCTTCGATAAGCTCTGGAAGTACGAGCAATTGCACCTGGACGGCAGCGGCCTGATGAACTGGTACATCGATGCCTCGGGCGGGACCGCCGGAAGCGGCGCCGCCACTGACGGGGACGAGGACATGGCCTGGGCCCTGCTCATGGCCGCCCGCCAATGGGGCGGGAGCGGGTCCTTGGGGGCCAGCTATCAGAGCCTGGCGGTCACCCAGATCGGAAAGCTCTATTCCTATATGAACAGCGCGGGGCAGATCGTCACCGCGGGGGACGGGTTCGGGGCCATCAATCCCTCCTATTTCGCGCCCGCCTATTTCCGGGAATTCGCCACCGCCACAGGTCAACCGGGTTGGCTCAATATCGCCGCCAGTTGTTACACCATCCTCAACAACAACCTCGCCCAGGGCTATGGCAATGCCACCAACGGCCTGGTCTCGGCCTGGTGCAACAGCGCGGGGGTTTCCCAGAACTCGGTGGGGTCAGCCTACACCGACTACCAATACGACGCCTGCCGCACGCCCTTCCGCATGGTGCAGGATTACCTCTGGTTCGGGAATTCGGCGGCGGAGACCTATGCCACCAAGACCAGCAATTTCTTCTCCGCCATCGGGGCCGTCTCCATCGTGGATGGCTACCACTTGAACGGAACCCCGGACGCCCAATTGCCCACCTTGACCGTTTCCCAGAACCCTGGGTTCCAATCGGCGGCCTTTGTGGGACCCGCCGGGGTGGGGGGGATGGTGAGCCGCAACTACCAGGCCTATATGGACGATACCTACAACGACCTGGTGGGATCGAAATTGCTGGTGGGGGGCACCTATTACGACGAATCCTGGACGGTGATGTCGCTGCTGATGCTTTCCGGGAATTTCCTCGACTACAACCTCTATGGGACGCCGACCCCCACCCCGACCCTTTCCGCTTATGCCCCGCTCACGATCCGGGTGAACGCAGGGGGGCCCCAGTTCGTGGACAGCGCGGGGGCCACCTGGGCCGCCGACAAGGTTTTCTCGGCGGGGAGTTGGGGTTATGACACCACCACCTCGGGGAGCACCTCGACCTACAGCGGCCAGACCATCTCCAATACGGTCAACAACCAGCAGACCCTCTACCAGACCGAGCGCTGGGGCAATCCCATCTATCATTTCACCGTGCCCACGGGCTATTACCAGGTGACCTTGAAGTTCTGCGAGAACTACGACCCCAATGCCCACCCGGGGGGGCGGGTCTTTAGCCTGACGGCCCAAGGCCAACCGGAGATCAGCGGTTTGGACGTCTATAGCGCGGCCGGAGGGGAACACACGGCCTATGACCGGACCGTGACGGTACTGGTCTCGAGCGGCCAGTTGGACCTGTCGTTCAGTTCGACCGCCGATACCTCGCAAGTGAACGCCATCCAGGTCATTCGTATCGCGAACCTGCCCACCCCCACCCCGACCACCCCTTGGACGGCGACCCCCACCAATACCCCCAAGCCCCCGACCGCCACGCCGACCCCGACGGTGGGGAGCTATACGCCCACCCCCACGATCTCGCCGACCCCTACCCGCACGGCCAGTTCCACACCGACCAGTTCGATGTCGGCGACGCCGACCCTGACGGCTAGCCGGACGGCCACCGTTACCCCCAGCTCGACCCCGTCGTCCACGGCGACCCTCACCGCCAGCCGGACAGCCACGGCTTCCGCGACGGCCACGGTCAGTTGGACCCCCACGGGAACCTATTCGCCCACCCCAAGCGCCTCGATGACCTCGACAGGGACCTTCACCCCGAGCCCCACCACGACCCCTTCGGCCACTTCCACGACCAGCTTCACCCCCACGGCCCCTCCTTCCGCCACTCCGACCGGTACCGCCACCTGGACGGCGACCGGAACCTTCAGTCCGACCCGAACGGCTACCTCCACCTCGACGACCACACCCAGTGCGACCGCATCGGCGACCCCGACCGTTACCGCCACTCGGACCCTTTCGCCCACGGGGACCTTGCCGCCGACCGCCACCCCTACTTCAACAGGAACTTCCACAGGGACGGCCACCACTACCCCGACCGCTACGCGTACCTTCACGGTGACCGCAACCACCACGGCCACCTTCACCGTAACGCGTACCTTGACGCCGACCTTTACGGGGACGGCGACCCCGACTTGGACCGCCAGCGCCACTTCCATCCCGGCCTCGACGTTGACCCCCACGGCCACCCCGACCACGACATCCTCCGCCACCCCTTCTTCCACAACGCCGCCCCTGAGTCCGACCCTGACCCCCTTGGCGACGGACAAACCCCTGCTCTATCCGAACCCGGTGCAAACAGGGGAGCAAGTGACCCTCCTTTCGCCTGGCTCGGCGGGGAAAGACCTGCGGATCGAAGTTTTTACATTGGCTTTCCGGAAGGTGGAGGACATCCACCTGACCTTGAGCGTGGCGGGGCAATCCATTCCCTTGCTCCTGACCGACCCACAAGGAAAAGTTTTCGCGAACGGCCTTTACTACCTGGTCCTTTCCGGTGGGGGACGTCATTGGACGTTGAAGTTATTAGTGCTTCGCTGAAGGACGATCGAGGGCGAGGTTGGTTGAGCATTAAACTTTTTCGATAAAATCAAAGAATTGCCTATTTCATTTGTTCCTTTGTAACGGGGGAAAATGTGGTAACTTTTATGGGCAAGGCCGCCCTTTTTTGCTTCCTGCTGAAAACGTTTTTTGGTCGTTTTAAATCCTGATCAAGGCATTCGTGCGTACGGAAATGAAATTCCAAAAGAGACCATTGAACCGGTTCAGGCAAGGCGTCCTTCTTTTTGCCTTCCTTTTGTCCTCAAGCGCCTTGGCCGCGCCGCCGGACCTTTTTGTTTCGGGCAACCACTTCCAGACCTCCAGCGGCTGTTCGGTCCGTTTACGCGGCGTTAACGTTCCCAGTTTGGAATGGAGCAACACCGGTGAGGGGCCGCCCCTTTCCTCGGTCCAGGCCGCGGTCGGGACCTACAAGGCCAACATCATCCGTCTGCCCGTGAACCAGGACCGATGGTTCGGCTGCCAAGGGGGCAGCGCCTCCTCCTACCAGACCATCGTGGACAACATCGTCAATTACTGCTCGGGCGCCAACGCCTATGTCATCATCGACCTGCATTGGTCGGGGACCTCCAGCACCGCCTCCGCCCCTTGCGGGAGCGGCTGGGGCACGGCCACCGGCCAGCAGGATATGCCCGACGCCAACGCGGTGACCTTCTGGACCAACGTGGCCAACCGTTATAAGAACAACCCCGCGGTCTTCTTCGGCCTTTATAACGAACCCAAGAGCGTCTCCTGGTCCGTTTGGCAGAGCGGCGGGAACACCACCCAGGGCTTCACGACCCCGGGCCACCAGGCCCTCATCAACGCCATCCGTGGGACCGGGGCCAACAACATCATCTTCATCGGCGGGTTGGACTGGGCCTATGACCTGCGGTCCATCGATTCCTATCCCTTCACCAACGCGGGCAATGGGTTCGCCTACGATGTGCACATCTACGGGCACAAGGGCAACGGGACGGACAACTCCTCCAATTGGGATACCGAGACCACCATCGCGGCGGCAAACCATCCGGTCTTCATCGGGGAGTTCGGGCCCGACCCCTCGGGGCCCAACTGCAACAACGACAGCGGCACTTTCGACAACGCCCTCTTCACCTTCGCCAACGGGAGCAACAACCGCAGTTACGTCTATTCCTGGACCGCCTGGTCCTGGCACAACGGCGCCTGCCCGGCCATGCTCTCGGCCCTGCCTTCCTCGTTGAACTCCTGGCATGGGCAGCCGGTCGTGAACCAATTGGCCACCGTCGCCCCGACCTGCTCGGGCAGTTCGCCGGTGCCCACCAGCACGCCCACCCGTACGGCCACCGCCACCCCCACCACGGTCCCTCCCAACATCACCCTCACGAAGACCACCGGCGGCCCGACCTCGGGCTATTCGGACGCCGCCCCCATCACCATGGTCTTGAATGTCTGCAATTCATCCGGTTCGGTCACGGCCAATTCGGTCACCGTGACCGACAACATCACCAATCCCCTGTCGTGGGCCTTCCAAGGACCCGGCTATAGTCCTTGGACCGTGACCGTATCGGGTACACCGGTTTCCATCAACCCGACAGGAACGACCTACCCCAATTTGAGCTGGGTGGTGAGCAATCTGCCAGGCGGGAGCTGTGTGCCGATCACCTTCATCGTGGGGTCCTACAGCTATACCGCCGGTGATGCCTGCCAGGTCGTCAGCGATCGTGGGATAGCCCAATGGTCGGGCGGAGGGCCGGTGACCAGCAATACCATCGCCATCACTGTGGTCTGCGCGCCCACGAATACGCCCACCTCGACCGCGACCAGGACCTACACGCCGACCTTCACTCCGACCTCGACGGCGACCTCGAGCCCGACCCGGACCAATACCTCGACCGGTACTCCCACCAACACGTCCACCCGGACCAACAGCCCTACCGCCACTCCCAGCGATACGCCCACGAACACCGCCACCCGCACGAACAGCCCCACCTCCACGGCTTCCAATACCTCGACCGGGACTCCCACCAACACGCCCACCCGGACCAACAGCCCCACCGCCACTCCCAGCGATACGCCCACGAACACCGCCACCCGCACCAACAGCCCCACCTCCACGGTTTCCAACACGCCGACCCGGACCTTCACCAACAGCTTCACGCCTTCCTTGACCGCAACAGCCACCGCTTCCTCCACCCCGACCCTTACCCCTACCGCCACCCTGACAAGGACCAATACCCCTACTTCCACCGTGACGAATACGCCTAGTTCCACTGCGACCCGCACGGTCACTTCCACGGCCACCCCGACGGCCACGAACACGGCGACCCGGACGGCGACCTGGACCCCGAGCCCTACGGGGACCCCCACGATCACCCCGACCCCTACGGACAGTCCCACGGGAACCTTGATCCCGACGGATACGCCCACGCGTACCGGGACCCCTACACCCACAGGCACCCCGACCCGGACCACGACCTCCACGTCCACTGCTTCCGCCACCTCCACGGCCACCCAAAGCGCGACCCGGACGGCTACGGCCACTTCGACCAACACGGCGGTCAATACACCGACGGCCACCCCGACCTCCACGCCCAGCCGCACTCCCACCGCGACCCTGGCCAACACCGCCACTTTCACCTCGACCCTCACGAACAGTCCGACAGCGACCCCCACGCGCACATCCACGCTCACTTCGACCACAACTTCCACGGCCACTTCGACCGCCACGGGAACGCCTACGATCACCCCGACCCCAACGGACAGCCCGACGGGTACCTTGATCCCGACCCATACTCCCACCTGGACCGGGACTCCCACTCCTTCCGGCACTCCGACCCGGACCGCCACGCGGACAGCCACAACGACCCCCACCGCCACTTATACGGCAACCGCCACTCCGACCCGGACACACACCGCCACCGATACCCCCACGAACACCCTGGTCAACACCGCGACCAATACGGCCACCGCCACAGCTACGCGAACGGCCACTCCCAGCCCGACGAATTCCTTCACCGCCACCCACAGCTGGACCCCGACCCGTAGTTTCACGCCGACGATCACTCCGACCTTTACCCCGACGGCTGTGACCGTCCAGGTCTCCTTGGGAGGAGGCGCTCCCAGCGGGAACCAATTGCAAGGGGCTTCCAATGTGCCCGTGGAAGGATCGGTGCTGACCAATCCCAGCGGGACCAACGTGACCCTGACAAGCCTGATCTTGAGCGAAACGGGGAACCCCGCGGCGAACATCCTGTCGGTGACCCTTTTGAAGAACGGTGTGCCGGAAGGTTCACCGGTGGGGTTCAGCGGCTCCGTGGCCTCCTTCAGCGGCCTGAGCGATATCGTTCCCTCGGGCGGCGGCTCGGTGACCTATACCTTCCAGGTGAACTTTTCCGGGACGGCCGCCGTCGGAGGTTATTCCTTCAACCTGACGGGCGCGTCCGGCACCAACGGCCAAGCGGTCAATTTCAGCCCGTTGCCCTTGTCCGGAGCGACCATCACTGTGGTGGTCGCAACGGCGACACCGACCGCTTCCTTCACGCCCACTTCCTCCTTCACCCCAACGGCCACCTCGACCCCGACGCCATTCCAGGAGAACAAACCGGTCCTCTACCCGAACCCTTCCAACGGCGGGCCGGTGCAGGTCCTGCCTCCGCCCTACACCGGGACCTCGGATGTGAGGGTGCAGATCTTCACGACGGCTTTCCGGAAGGTGAGGGAAGATGCTTATTCGAACCTGACCTATGGACCCGTGACCCTGGAATTAAGGGATGCCTGGGGGACGCCCTTGGCCAGCGGCCTCTACTATGTTGCGGTCCAGACCAAGAGCGGCCGGTCAGTGGGGAAACTATTGATCCTGCGCTGAGGCCGTTTAACCGGATCCGGGTTAAACAGAGCAAAGGGTCTTCGATTTATCGGTAAACCAAAAAGACGGCCTTTCTGGCCGCCGTAATTTACAAGACGGGAATATTGAGATACCTTTTACATCCTCGGTCCGATGCTCGACCCCGTTTTTTGAACAACAACGAGGCCCAATGAAATCGTTTTTCAGCCACTTCAAAAATTTAACCGCTTCGATCCTCTTATTCGTCCTTTCGGTCTCGGTCTTGAACGCCCAGGCGGTCAATTCCGGCGGCGGGTCGGTCACCTTTCCCCACAACAATTCCTATGGTGGGGTCTATCTCCCCAATGGCGGCCCGAACGCCACGATGAATGCGGCGGTCTCGACCAATTACATCGGCTGGTACACGCACTACGTGACCAGCAGCGGGACCAAGCGCGGGGGCGGGACCTTGGCGGGAGCCCTTCGCGTCCAGCGGCCCGACGTGGGAAACGATACGGTCTCCGAGGGTATCGGCTATGGGATGCTCATCGCCGTCATGATGAACGACAAGACCCTGTTCGATGGATTGTGGAAATACGCCGTGCAATGGATGCCCGACTCCAGCAATCATTATGTGATGGATTGGAATCTGGACAACAACGGCGGCATCAAGGGTGCCAACGGCGCTACCGACGCGGACGAGGACATGGCCATGGCCCTGCTCATGGCCGACAAGATATGGGGATCGGGCGGGGCGATTAATTACAAGGCCCAATGGCAGAACATGATCAACGCCATTTGGAGTTACGAGGTGGGTACCGGAACCATCTACTCGGGGGACGCCTACCAATATCCCCTTTACTCCAGCTACATGGAACCGGCTTGGTTCAGCTGCTGGAACGCCTACGACGCCCAGGGCCATAACTGGAACATTCCCAACAACTGGATCTACGGGACATTCCTGCCCACGGTCTACAATAAATATTCTCAACTGGGCTTCATGCCCAATCAGGTCGATTCCAGCCTGAACGCGACCACCAACTCCGGCCGTCCGGCCCTGGAGATGGGCTATGACGCCTCCCGCTATCCTTTGCGTATCGGTATCGACTGGCTTTGGAACAAAAGCGCCGGCGCTTCCATCGTGACCAAGTTCGCCACCACGGTACAGGCCGGGGTCGGGGTCAATGGCGCCAATGAGATCGAGGAGTTCTGGACGGTCAATTCCACCCCTTACGGCTCGCCGTCAGGGTCCAATTGTAATGATCTGCAGATCGGGGGCGTATTGGTGGCCTCCCTCTCCCTTGCGAACAACGCGACGAACCAGTCCTACATCAACAACATCTACAGCACCATGATGAGCCGTTACCCTACCTGTGGTTCCTGGACCTATTTCCAAGACTCGGTCTGCTTCCTCGCCCAACTGGTGGCCACGGGGAATTTCCCCAACATCGTGTGCGGCACGCCTCCTTGCGGGGCCCAGACCTGCACTCCGACCCCTTCGCCCACGCCCTTGGCCTGCTATATGCTCGACGACGTGGAGGATGGGAACAGCATGAACCGGGTGAACGGTTATTGGTTCACCTTTGGTTACGCCAGTGTGAACAACACGCCGGTCGCGACGCCCCAGCTTTACACCTTCTCCGGACCCTCCACGATCGTTTATGTCGGCGGGGCCACCACGGGCCCGGCCTACTCGGCCTATGTGACCGGTTCCTGCGCCATCAACGGCGGCTCGACCAACGTTTACTATGGCGGCTTGACACAGCCCGAAACGGTCTATGCCGGTTATTCCCTGGCCACCGAATTGACCACGGGTTATCAGAATCTCGCCAGTGCACCGACCTCCATGACCAACATCGCCTTTTATATCAAGGCTACCTCCGCGCCCCAGACCGTTCGGCTGAATTTTTATAACCCCGCCGTTGACCCATCGAATGGTGGGAACGCCAATCAATATGGCTTCATGATTCCAATTACTTCAGCCAACACATGGCAATATGTCACCCAGCCTGGATCGCTCGCGGCCGGACTTGCTCCGGAAAGTTGGGGCCCTGCTTCGGCCATGGGTACTACTCTGAGCTATGCCCAGGCGATGACCCATGTTACTTCCCTCCAATGGGTGGCCCAGGCCCCCGTGTCGGGCGTCACCTTCGCTTTCTGGGTCGACCAGGTCTGTCTGGCTGGAATGGGCTGGAACACTCCCACGCCTCTTCCGACCAGCACGCCGGTGGTGACCATTGTGCCCACCGACACACCGACCCGCACCGTCACTAATACCGCCACTTCGACCGTCACGGCCACACCCACGCGGACCCCCACTTTCAGCCCGACCAATAGCCCGACCAACACGGTCGCCAGCACGGCCACCAATACGGCGACCCGGACCGCCACCACCACCCCCAGCAATACCCCCACCTTGACGTCCACCAGTTCGCCGACCAATACGGCGACCCGGACGAATACCTACACCTCCACGAGCACCCCCTCATCCACTCCGACCGCCACCCTTGCCAACACCGGCACACCGACCAACACGGCCACTCATAGTGGGACACCGACCTCCAGCTCCACGCCTACCCGGACGGCCACGGCCACCTTGACCGCCACGCCTAGCTTCACCCCGACCCTGACCCCGACGGCGACCCTGGCGAACACCTCCACCAACACGGCGACCAGGACCGCCACTTCCACGACGACCAATAGCGCCACCCAAACGGCGACCCGCACGCCTTCTTCGACCGCCACGGATACGGGAACCCCCACCATTACATCGACCCCGACCCTCAGTCCGACCGGGACCTTGAGCCCCTCCATGACGCCGACGCCTTCCCTTACTCCCACCCTTACCACCACGAATACGGCAACCTCGACCGCCACGAACAGCAATACCTCCACTGCGACCCTTACCGCCACCAAGACACCGACCCAGACCCCCACCGATACTTTAGCGAGCACGGCGACCAATACCGCCACCCGGACAGCTTCGGGCACTCCCACCGCGACTTTGGTCAATACGGCCACTAACACAGCGACGGGCACAGCTTCCTCAACGGCCACCGGCACCGCCACCTTCACGGCCACCAATACCCTGATCAATACGGCGACCAATACCGCGACGAACACCCCGACAGCGACGGCCAGCCGGACCGCCACTTCCACGTCCACCAATACCTTGGCCAACACCGCGACCAATACCGCCACCCACACCCCGACTTCCACCTTTACACCCACGAATACACCGACCGTTACCCCCACCTTCACGGCGACGCCGGTCATCGTGGCAGTGGCGAACGGTTCGGGCGCACCCAGCGGCAATCAACTGCAAGGGGCTTCCAATGTACCGGTGATCGAGGTCGTGTTGACCAATCCCAGTACGACCAATGTGACCATGACCAGCCTGACCCTCACCGAGACGGGGAACCCGACCTCCAATATTCTTTCGGTGACCCTGCTCAAGAATGGTTCGCCGGATGGTTCACCGGTCGGATTCAGCGGTTCGACGGCCACCTTCAGCGGACTTTCCGACGTCATTCCCTTGGGTGGCGGTTCGGTGACCTATACCTTCCAGGTGAATTTCTCCGGGACCTCCACGACCGGTGGTTATTCCTTCAGCCTGACGGGCGCCTCCGGCACCAACGGACAGGCCGCCAGTTTCAATCCCCTGCCTTTGAGCGGAGCGACCATCACCGTGGTCGCACCGACTTCGACCCCGACGGCTTCCTTCACTCCGACCTCGTCCTTTACCCCGACGGCCACGGCCACCCCCACGCCTTTCAAGGAGAACAAGCCGATCGTCTATCCCAACCCCTCCGACGGAGGACCGGTCCAGGTCCTGCCACCTCCTTTCACGGGCACGTCGGACGTCAAGGTCCAGATCTTCACCACGGCCTTCCGGAAGGTTCAGGAACAGGATTACACCGATCAGGCCTATGGGCCCTTGACCGTTCAGATGCGTGACGATTGGGGAACGCCGTTGGCCAGCGGCCTTTATTACGTGGTCGTTTACACCAAGAGCGGGAAATCCGTCGGGAAGATCCTGGTCCTCCGATAAAATAAAAGCCGGCCTTCACGGGTCGGCTTTTTTTTGCCGGGTTGATTGCACGTTAAGACGAAAAAGCCGAGAACTGTCCAAAGGTAGGGATCATTGCGTCCTGACTTGAAACGTTTTGGGATCTTTCTCCTGTTCGCTTCGGCCCTAGGGCCGGTCCATGGAGCGGTCCTGTCGAACATCATCGTGGACCAGTTCGGCTACAAGCCCGCCGATCCAAAGATCGTCATCTTCGCCCAGCCCAACACCGGAGTCGGGAGCCCTTCGAGCTTCAACCTGGGCGCGGGCGCCACCTTCAACGTCATCAATGTCTCCAATGGGGCCACGGTCTTCACCGGGAGCGCGGTGACCTGGGGCGCGGGCGCCACGGACAGCACCTTTTCCGGCGATAAGGTGTGGCAGGGAACATTCACCACCTTGAGCGCGCCCGGGACCTATTACGTGCAGGTGCCCGGCGGCTCCAATCCCGGCGGGCAATCCTACAATTTCCAAGTTTTGGACAGCGTCTATAACGGGGTGGTCACGGCTTCCCAGCGGATGTTCTTCTATCAGCGTTGCGGGATGAATATCTCCTCGGCCAATGGAGGGGCGAACTGGAACCATACCGCCTGCCATGAGGGAGCCAATCAGGACCTGGTCGCCCACCTCTGGAATGCGAACGCCGACCAAGGGGCGGGCACGGCCCGGGATGTGCATGGCGGCTGGCATGACGCGGGGGATTATGGGAAATATGTGACCTTCGCCCACGCGACCCTTTGGTACCTGATGCATTCGGCGGAGTGGTACCCCAACGGCTATGGGGACAACACCAACATCCCCGAATCGGGCAACGGGGTGCCCGACATGCTGGACGAGGTCAAATATGAACTGGACTGGATGCTGCGCATGCAGCGCTCCAGCGACGGGGCCCTTTATTCGATGGTGGGTTACAGCAACGCGAGCACCTCCAACAACCCGGGGAACCCGGCCAACGACACCGCCAAGCGCTACTACCTGAACGTCTCCACCACCGCCACCGCCACCGGGGCCATGGCCTTTGCCCTGGGGGCGCGGCTCTTCCAGGCCTATCCGCTCTATAGCTCCTACGCGGTGACACTGCAGAACGCCGCGGTCTCGGCTTGGGGCTATCTTTCCGCCAATCCCTCGCCGGTCACCTTCGATTCCACCGGGGTTTCCAGCGCCAACGCCAACCAATCCTCGGCCTGGGACGCCCAGGCCCGGGTGGCCGCCGCCGCCGAACTTTTCGCCCTGACCGGGAGCGCCACCTACCAGACCTATTTCGACGCCAATTACAACTCCTCAGCGGTCATTGAAAGCTCTTTCCGGCCGGTCTCCAATCCGCCCAACGCAGGGGCCGACCATTTCGACGCGTCCCTTTGCGAGCCGCTGGAATTGGGGATGGTGTCCTATTGCCTGGCCCCGGGGGCGACGGCCGCGGTGGTGACGGCCATCAAGAACTCCCTGAAGAACGAATGCCAGAACTACATCATGAACCAGCAGGTGAACGATCCCTACTTGGGCTACATGTACCCGGGGCATTACACCTGGGGCTCCAACCAGTTGAAGGCTTCCTGGGGCAACCAACTCCTTTTCGCCGTGAAGACCAATGCCAACCCGGCCCAGAACACGGCTTACGCGAACCAAGCGGAGGAGTACCTCCATTATTTCCATGGCCGAAACCCCTTGAACTGGGTCTATCTGACCAACATGGGGACCCAGGGTGCCAACCTGGGGGCCTCCAAATCGATCATGTCCATCTACCACAGTTGGTTCTACCAAGGGACGACCTTCGACGGGAACACGGGTGGCGGGGCGGTGGGGCCGGCGCCGGGGATCCTGGCGGGAGGACCCAACCAGAACTTCGCGCCCGACGCCTCCTATTCGGGACCGACCCTCAACCCGCCGCAGGGCCAACCGCCCATGAAGTCCTATAAGGATTGGGGGAACACATGGCCCGAGGATTCCTGGGAGGTCACCGAGCCCGACCAGGGATACCAGGGCAAATACCAGTTCCTGCTCTCGGCCTTCGCGGTGAATACATCCCCCACCGCCACGCCGACGGCCACTCCCACGGGCACCCTCGCCACCGCTACGCCGACCCCCAGTTCCACGGCCACCCTGACCCCCACAGCCACTCCCAGCCCCACGGCCACCGTTTGCGTGGTCCTCTTGAACGGGGCCGAGACCCTGGCGGAGAACGGGACCTGGTCGGGGACCAACGCTTCCCGGGCTGTGACCACATTGAATGCCACCCAAGGGACCCACAGCCTGCAGGTGAACGTGACCACCGGCGCCAGTTGGAACGATCAGCTCTTCAACCTGACCGGATTCACCCCCAATGACTGGACCAGCGTCACCCAACTGAAGTTGGACATCAACGTATCCTCCTCCTTGACCGCGGGCCAAGGGTGGACCCAATTGTTCCTGCGCGCCGATTCGCCGACCACTTTCTACCAGCCCATCTCGGGCGACACCCCGACCCTGGTAGCGGGGCAGAACAACGATGTGACCTTCAACATCAATTGGGCGGCGGGCGGCATCACCCAGGGCTCTTCCATCACGGCCCTCGAGTTCGTTTATAACTCCGGGCCTGGCACGGTCACGGGCACCTTCTACCTGGACAACCTCCGCCTTTTCATGGGGTGCTCCACGGCCACGCCGACCCCCTCCAACAGCCCCACGGCGACGCCCACCTGGACCCCCACCCTGAGCCCGACCAACAGCCCCACTTCGAGCCCTACCTCCAGTCCGACGGCTTCGACGACACCGACCGCGTCCTTCACCGCCACCCCTTCCCCCAGTCCGACCAACTCGCCCACGATCACGCCCACGCCCTTGGGGGCCTGGAACTCGGTCTTCCTGCAACCCAGCGGGCCCAACTGGGTGGCCCAGAGCGTGACCTTGGGTGGACGGCCCTTCAAGCTGGATGATTATTCCTACAGTGGTTACAAGCTCTCCCAAGTCGGGTTGGGGGACGCCATCCCCTGCAACAACGTGACCGTCTCGTCCTCGGGGGACATTACGACCGCGGTCAGGACCGGGCTTTCCACACTGGTGGGGATGGGCGGCGGCACCCTTTGGCTCCCTTCCGGCTCCGTGACCCTTTCGGGGACCGTCACCATCACCGGCGGGAATATCCGCATCCTGGGAGCGGGAAGCGGGGCCACCACGGTGGTGATCGCCTCCTCCTATAACCCGGGGGACAAGCTCACCGAGGCGCCCTTCACCTTCATGGGCGGCGGCGGGATCTCCTACAGCCAATGGGCGGAGCCGGGCAAGGCGCCGGTCACGACCAGCTGCGCCGACGTGAACCGGGGGGACCTGTCCGTCACGGTGGGTTCCGCCGCTTCCTTCGCGGTGGGGAACTGGGTGGTGGTCCAGCAGTATTTCTGGCCCAATTTTTCCACGATCAACAGCGCCGGCAACTGGACCACGGACCCGCCGGGTACCGGCACCGATGGGGCCTTCAGCAACACCCTCTGCTATCCGCGCAAGATCACGGCCATCGCGGGCAACGTCATCACCCTGGACGCGCCCATCCCCTTCAGCCTGCACAACAGCGACGCCACGGTCTGGTTCTACAAGCCCAACGGGGGCCAATACATCGAGAACGACGGCATCGAAGGGATGACGATCCAGGTCCTGGCCAACAGCAACGATTCGGGCCGCCCGGCGGGGACCGCCTTGGCCTTCAAGGGCGTCTTCAACGGTTGGGCCCGGGACGTGAAGGTCCTCAATGTCGCCAAGAACGGCATCAAACCCGCCTGGTCCACCCGAATCACCGTCCTGGATTGTTCCATCACCGGGGCCCAGGACTATGGCGGCGGGGGTTGGGGCTACGGGTTCTACACCTACGCCTCTTCGGCGGTGCTCTTCAAACGCTGTACGGCCACGAACCTGCGCCATAACTTCACCACCGAATACGCCATGACCAACATGGTGGTCTACACACGCTGCAACTCCATCAAGACCATGGGGAATTCGGCCAGCGTGACCATGGAATGCGACGATACCCATTTCGCCTATTCGCAAAGGCTCCTGTGGGACATGATGACCCAGACCAATAACGGGCTCCTGGCCGAGAACCGGGAGACCCAAAGCAACAATGCCTATGAGACCTTCGCGGGCGGGGTGGTGTGGAACTACTCGGGAACCTCGGCCAATCCCTATGGCAACTGGCAGGCGGGGTCGGTGCAATGTTCCCCGGCCACCTACACCTCGGATTCGGATGCCCTCATCATCGGCCCCACCGGGGGAGCCACCATTTATGACAATTCCCAGGACCTGACCGCGACCTACGTTTATGGAACGGTCATGAGCGGGAACGCGCCTCAAGTGGGCCCGCGGGGGAACGTGGCCTATGAGGGGATCGACCGGGCCAACCTGGACCCGCCGTCGCTTTTCGACGCCCAGTTGCAAAGCCGGTTGGGTTCGCTCCCGCCCGATGTGGCGCCGGTGACCTGCGCCTCGAGCCCGACGCCCACACCGACCCCTTCGGCCACCTCCAGTCCGACCCGTACCCCCACCTCGACCCCGACCTTCTCGCCGACAGCCACCCCATCCGCGACGCCCAGCGCAAGTCCGACGGCCAGCCTGACCTCGACGGCGACTTTTTCGGCGACCTTGACCCCCACGGCCTCCCCGACGGGGACGCCGACCGATAGCCCTACGGGGACCTTGACCCCTCCGGCCCCCACCGCCACGCCCACCCACAGTCCCACCGCGACCCGGACCTTGACACCGACGCTGACGGCCACGGCCACGAATTCGCCTTCGCCGACCTCCAGCCCGACCAAGACCCAAACCCCGACAAATACCCCGACGACCGGTCCGGTCCTCCAGGTTTCCGCTGGACCGGCGGCGCCTCCGGATTCGAACCAGGCTCCTGGCGCCCCGCAGGTCCCGGTGATGCAGGTCCAGCTCCAGAACCTGACCGGCGGTCCTACGACGGTGGGACAGATCTCCTTGACGGCTTCCGGAACGGGCAACGACCAGACCGGAATCACCTCGGTCAAGGTCTACCTGGATAGCAACGGGAACGGGATCGTGGATGGAGGCGACAGCCTTTTAGCCAGTGGGACCTACCCGGCCAATGATGGGACCCTTACGGTCGGTCTCAGCGACGTCCTACCCGGATCGGCGACCCAAGACCTCTTGATCGTCCTGGATATCTCATCCAGCGCTCCTTCGGGGACCTATCAGACATCCCTGACCGGGGTCGTCGTCACCACGGGCTCGGGGAGCGGAACGGCCACGGGGATCCCCTACGACGGGGCGGAAGTGACGGTCGGTGGCATCCCTACCGCCACTCCGACCTGGTCCAAGCCGGTCGTTTATCCCAACCCTTCGGACGGGACCCAACCCATCCAGGTCGCCGTTCCCCTGAACGCTCCTACCGATGTCCAAGTGCGGGTCTTTACCACCGCCTTCCGCTTAGTGGCCGAGAAGAACATCCACAATATGACCCCGGGGTCCTTAGTGAAGCTTGATCCCATGGACCAGTGGGGGAGCCCCCTGGCCAGCGGGCTCTATTACGTGGTGGTCAAGACCCCTACTGGAAAAACAGTAGGAAAAATCCTCATTTTGCGTTGATTAGATCAGGCCCCTGGCCGGTCTTTTTGTCGCTCCAGCGGATCTTTGAGGCGTTCTGAATCTGCAAAATCTTCTTATTAAATAAACAACCCATCAACATATGGCAACCTGGGACCCAGGTACCTTTTCCCTGACGAAATCCCTTTCGGCGGGTCCGGGTGAAAACGATTTTTGGAAGATCCCATTATTCGATCAAAGACCTCCCTAATACAGGGAAGGTCCTTCTATTGTCCTGCGGCTTCCTTTTGGTTCTTGGGAGCGCCCAAGCCCAGATGAATTTCAGCACCCTCAAGTATTGCCCCGCCGATCCCCCGACCTCCTTCAGTGGTCACGCGACCTACTACACCCTTTGTTGCACCTTTGCCTGTAGCTACGCCAGCCAGGCCATCGGCCAATACTATTGCGCGGCGTCCTCGGCCGGGGCCAACAACCTCTGGTCCAGTTCGGGATCCTGCGGGGCCTGCATCCAGGCCAATTACGCGGCGGGCGGAACGAGCGTCATCGTGCAGGTGGTGGACAGCTGTCCCACCTGTTCCGGGCCCGATGACCTGGACCTGAGCCAGACCGCTTTCTCCGCGCTGGCCAACACCAGCCTGGGGAACATCAGCATCACTTGGCATTTCGTGGAATGTCCCTTGAGCATCCTCAACGCCAACGCATCCTCGGGGGGGAAGGTCACCTATTTCTACAAGGATGGGGAGACCTCGGGGATCTTCTTCGAGGACTATCTTTTTCCCATCATCTCCGTGGTCACGGGAAAGGGGGAGAGCCTGACCCATTCGGCCGACAACCGCTGGCAATCATCCTCGGGCTACTTCGGTTATTCGGCGAACGCGGTGATGCCGGTGACCATCACCGATGCCCGGGGCAACAAGCTCAACGCCAGCGTGACCCTCACCACCGGGACGGGCAGCTGCGCCGGGGCCCTGAACCCCTGTTATTCCTCGGTCATCGCCGGCGGCGCCTACGCCAGCACGGGCCAACAGTTCCCAGGTTGCGTGGCGGCGCCCACGAATACCCCGACCAACAGCCCGACGAAGACCAACACCCCGACGACGACGGCCACCTTCACTCCGACCAAGACCCATACCCCGACCGCCAGCATGACGCCGTCCTTCACGCCCACCTCCACCGCGACCCGTACCCATAGCCCCACTTCGACCGCCACCGGTACCCCCAGCGCCACCCCTACCCGGACGGCGAGCGCTACGGGCACCTCGACCCCTACGAACACCGGGACTTCCACCTTCACCCGGACTTCCACGCCTAGTGGCACCCCGACCTCGACCGTGACCTCGACACCTTCGCGGACCCCGATGGCTACGGCGTCCTCTACGTCCACCTTCACCCCGACACGGACCAACACGGCTTCGGCCACACCAACAGCCACAGGGGCCAATACGGCCACTTTCACCTCGACCGCGACGGTCTCGATGACACCGACGGCGACCCCTACCGCAACGCCTTCGGCAACGCCGACGAGGACCGCGAGCCCGACGGTTTCTTCCACCCCGACCGCTACCGGCGCCAACACCGCGACCTTCACCTCGACCCCGACGAATACAGCCAGTCGGACGCCTACGGCGTCGGCGACCTACACGGGGACCTCCACCCCGTCCTCCACGAACACCCCGTCTTCCACGGCGACCCCCACCGGGGCCAATAGCGCCACCTTCACCTCGACCCCGACCCGCACCGCCACGGGGACGGCGACCGCCAGTGCGACTTCGACATTGTCCGCGACGGCTTCGATGACGCCGACGGCGTCCCTCACCGCTACGCCTTCGGCGACGCCCACCAAAAGCTCCACTTTCACGGCCACTTTCACCTCGACCCCGACGGCCACGAACGCCAACACCGCCACCCCCACCTCGACCTCCACTTGGACGGGGACATTCACCTGGACCGCGACCCCGACCCGGACCTTCACCGCCACCCCCACGGCGACCTTCACGGGCACCTTTACCTTCACCGCGACGCCCACGGATACGCCCACCACGACGTTCACCCCGACCAAGACCTTCACGCCGACGCCCACCGTTGGCAGGGAAGGCCGTCCCATCCTCTATCCCAACCCGGCGACCGGCCCGACCGTGGCCCTCTATCCCCCTTATTTCAGCGGCGCGAAGGACATGAAGATCCAGGTCTTCACCAGCGCTTTCCGGAAGGTGCGGGAGGATGACCACCCCAACCCCATGCCGGGTGTCGCGGTGACCCTGGAATTGAAGGATCGGATGGGAGTGCCCTTGGCCGACGGGCTTTATTACGTCCTCTGCGACCTGGACGGACGCCGGACCCTCGCCAAACTCCTCATCCTCCGCTGAACGAAGGTCCCCGGCTGGTCTAGAATGGCCCCATGCGGCCTTTCCCCGAGACCTTCCACCGCTTCCTCCATTACAAGCCCTTCCACGGCATCATCCACTATTACGTGGACCTGAGCGTTTTCCTCATCACCTCAGGGCAGGCGACCGGGGCACCGCAGGTCTGGTGGTCCCTCAACCGCCGCAAAGGGGTTTCCAACCTTTTCACCCTGGAGGTCCGGTACCAAGGTTCCCGGACCCGGGACCGTTACACCCGGGCCCATCTGCTCAAAGCCGGAAGAGCCGGGAGGACGGTCGTGGGGGAGCGCAACGGGTTCAAGGACCTTTTTGTGCCCATCCTCAAGAAGGGAAGGGTCCTGGGGTTCCTTCAAGCGGGAGCCTATTCGGACCATGAGACGACTTTTGAGGACCTGGTCCGTTGTTGGAAAGCCATCAGCGGTCGAGGTTATTCCCCGGACCTGCCCGAGCTACGGTCCTTCGCACAAGGTTTCCTGGAGATCCCCATTTTGGACGGCGCTTTGGGGCCCGCCTTGGCCGAATCCCTGGAACTTTTCGCCAAACTTTTAGCGGAGGAAGGCGAGCCCGATGCGGTGGGCGAACGGCTCCTCCAACTCCAGAACGACGTCTTCTCCAAGGGGCTTCCCCATAGTTATTGGTTGGATTGGGCGCTTGGGCGTCCGACCAACGAATCCGTCCCGGCTTGGGGTCGTTCCATGGAGACCTGGGATTGGACCCAGAATGAGATCGGGTTGACGCGGGTCCCCACCACCGCCTTGGCGGTCATCCCCCAAAGGACGAGCGGCGACCGTCTGGACCGTACGGCGGAGGCTTTCCGGATCCGGCGTTTCCAAAGGCGCAGTTTCCAGTTCGCCCGGAACATCCCCCAGACCGTGGGCGGGAAGCTCGAGGATTACGGCGCGGTCTTCGTCACCTCGGCGGACCCGCGCGGCCCCCGGCTGATGCAGAAGAGGACCCTCGAAGAGACGGCCCGGAAGATCCGGGACTTCGCGGTGCGTGAATGGGGAGGGCCGGTGCTGGTCGGGGTCGGGGATCCGGTGGCCCCCGGAGAACCCCTGCACGCTTCCTTCCGACAGGCCGTTTTCGCCCTCCATTTGGGCCATGAAGAAGGTTCCGACATCATCTTCCATGGGCCCGGGCCGGAGAAAAAGGACCTGGGCGGTTTCGACAGCCTGCGGGTCTCCCTGGACCGATTGGAGGAGGCTTTTCAGCGGGCCGCCTTCTCCGAACTGGCGGTGCTGAAGGACCGGTTCCTGCGGCAGGCGATCGAGACCTCCTTCCAGAACCCCGGCGAGATCCAATGGCATCTGCAATATGCCTTGGACCGGTTGGGAGTGGGGGTGGCCGAGCGAATGGACCTGTCGGCGCGCGATTCGAGCCGACTGCGGGAAAGACTATCGCGGCCCCTGGCGTTGGCGGCTTCTTTCCAGGAAATGCTCCTGGCTTTCCAAGGCGGACTGGAATCCCTCGAGCGAGAGGTGGAAGGGAAGGCGGGCGAGGGGGACCTTTCCCTGGAAGCGGCGCGGGAATTCATCGACAAGCATTTCAAGGAGGTCCTTCCCATCGGTCGATTGGCCAAAAAGGCCGGATGTTCCGTGCCGACCTTCAGCCGTCGTTTCAAGCGATCCACCGGATTGGGTCTGGGGGATTACTTGCAACGAAAGCGCCTCGCCGAATCCAAACGGCTTTTGCGGACGACCCGTCTTCCCGTCCTGCGGGTCGCGAAGGACTGCGGATTCCGTTCCGTACCCTACTTCATCCAGCTTTTCAAAGCGCGGTTCGGCAAGACCCCCCAGGAATTCCGCAAAAGTCCCGATCCGGGTTGAACGGGAAAGTCCCTTCCGCTTTCGCCCTTTTTAACAGGTGAAATATAAAGATATTTTAACTTTAATAAAAAGTAATTATGTCGGTCCGGGTCCCTTCGGGCCGCGGTATGATTCCAGCGTTCCACAAATGACGCCGCTTGAAGGCGGCCCCCGAGGTTTTTTTGTTTAACCGATCCAATAAAATCATTTTCCTTATAACGTTTGCAAGCGCTTCCTTCCTGGGCGCCCAAACGGTGACCATCAATCCGTCCACGACCTACCAGACCATTTCCGGTTTCGGCGCCGCCAGTGTTTGGGATTCCATTGCCACCCTTCGGGGCCTTGCGGTCACCCTTTGGCACGATGATTCGGGTTCTCCCCCGGCCAGTCAGGCCAATGGGCAGGTGGGGCTTTCCATCAACCGCATCCTCATCGACGAGTCGGGGAACGCCAATTGGGGGACCGAAGCGGCGGCGGCCACCTTGGCCCTGAGCCAGAACCCTAATATGAGGATCTTCGGCACTTCCTGGAGCCCCCCGGCCAAGTGGAAGAACAACAACAATACCAGCGGCAACAACACGGGGAACGACAACGGCAACCCCGGCGGCAACAGCAACCAGATGAACCACACCTATTGGAGCAACTACGCCGCCTACCAGACGAGCTGGGCCACGGCCATGAAGAACACCTACGGGTTCACGCCCTACGCGCTTTCGGTGCAGAACGAACCGGACTACGACACCAACTACCAGTCCTGCCTTTGGTCGGCCTCCGACTTCGACACCTACATCAAGACCTACCTGGGCCCCGCCCTGGCCACCGCCGGGTTCAACCCCATCATCATGATGCCCGAGTCCTTCGCCGATAATTTGAACCTGTCGGCCACCACCATGGGCGACTCGGCGGCGGCGACCTTTGTGAAGGCCATCGGCATGCATCTTTATGGCGGGGGTCCCAGCACGGTCCCGGCCAGCTATTCCACGGTGGCGGGCCATACCGTCGAGAGCTGGGAGACCGAGATCTCGGATTTTGCCTCCAATGACTACAGCATCACCAGCGGCCTCAAGTACGCGAACCAGATCCACAACTGCATCGTGGACCATAACTTCAACGCTTATGTCTATTGGTGGATCCTCAACCTGAACACCGATAACGAGGGCCTTTACGGGCCGAGCAGTTCGACCACGCCCACCAAGCGCCTCTTTGCCTTGGGCAATTTCAGCAAGTTCATCCGGCCGGGGTTCAATCGGATCTCCTGTACCGAGGTCCCGACGGCCGGAGTCTCCGTGTCGGCCTATTACAGTTCAGCCAACAACAAGGTCGTCGTGGTGGCCATCAACAACAACGGGTCGGCCAAAAGCCTTCCGATCACCTTCAGCGGCCTGACCGTCACTACCGTTTATCCCTGGTTGACCGACGCCTCCAATAACCTGGTCCAACAATCCTCCGTGGCGGTGAGCGGCGGGGGCTTTACCTACAACCTGCCCTCCCAGAGCATCGTCACCTTCGTGGCTTCGACCACGGGGGGAACGCCCGTGCCGACCTCCACACCCACCAAGACCCCCACGCCGATCGTTCAATCGACCTGGCGGGTGAACGCCGGCGGGCCCGCCTACACGGATACCCTGGGCAATCTTTGGGCCGCGGATGAGAACTATAGCGGGGGTTCCACCGTCGCCAGCGGTGGGACCATCACGGGCACGAGCGACTCCACCCTTTACGACACCCAGCGTTATGGGGGCACCTTCAGCTATTCCTTCAACGTGCCGGCGGGGAGCTATCAGGTGACCTTGAAGCTGGCCGAGACCTATTCGGGTGACTTCTCCAATGGGGCCCGGGTCTTCAGCGTTTCCATCAACGGGACCACCGTGACTTCCAACCTGGACATCTATTCCCAAGTGGGGAGCAACGCGGCGGACGACCAGGTCTACAACAACGTGAGCCCCAGCGGTGGGGTGATCACGATCACCTTGACCAGCACGGGAGGCACGGACGCCAACGCGGTCTTGGAGGCCCTGCAGATCATTCCCATGCCCGCCACATCGACCCCGACGCGCACCTCCACGCCCACTTCCACCGCCACCTCCACGGCGACCAGGACCAACAGTCCGACCTCGACGGCCACCTCCAGCGCCACCTCGACGCCGACCCGCACTAACACTCCGGTGCCGCCCACCGCCACCCCGACCTCGACGGCGACCCGTACCGACACCCCAGTGCCGCCCACCGCCACCCCGACGTCCACGGCCAGTTCCACCGCCACCAAGACCAACAGCCCGACGTCCACATCCTCCTTCACGGCCACGGCGACCCCGTCGTCCACTCCCACCAAGACCTCCACTCCGACCTCCAGCGCCACTTCCACGTCCACTTCCAGCTTTACCGCCACGTCCACCCTAACTTCGACCCCGTCCTCGACTTCCACCCGGACCTTCACACCCACCGTGACCCCGAGCCCGACGAACACGGACCTGATCACGCCGACCCCCACCTCCACCGGCACTTCGACCTTTACTTTCACGCATACGGCCACCTCGACCGCGTCGGGAACCCCTACCGGCACGGCCACCCGAACTTTTACATGGACTTCGACACCCACCTCCACTTCCACAGCGACCGATAGTTCGACCTCCACGGCCACTTCCACGCCCTCCCTCACGTCGACCCAGACCCTCACCCCCACGGTGACCCTGACCCCGACGAACACGGCCCTGATCACCCCGACCCCCACCTCCACCGGTACCTCGACCTTTACCTTCACGAGTACGGGCACGTCCACTTTTACCCGGACGGCGACCCCGACCTTGTCTTCGACCCCGACGTCCACGAATACCGCTTCCGCCACCTCGACGGCCACCTCTACCCCGGTGAATACCTTGACCCCGACCCCCACGCCCACTTCCACCGGGACCTTCACCTTCACGCCGACCTTCACTTTGACCCCCACCAAGACGAACAGCCCCACTTCCACCGCCACCCGGACCTTCACCCCGACTGTGACGTTCACTTACACGCCGACCTGGACCTTTACCCCGACGAACAGTCCGACCAGCACCTTCTCCCCGACCGCAACGGCCACCTCGACCTCCACCCCGGTGGGGAACACGACGGTCATCCTCTATCCGAACCCCGATCCGGGGACGGTCGTGAACATCCTGCCGCCGGCGTTCTCAGGAATGAAGACGGTGCATATCCAGATCTTCACCGCTTCCTTCCGCAAGGTGGTGGACATCGACCGGACGTTACCGGGTGGCGTTCCGGTGACCTTGGACTTGAAGGACGCTTGGGGTCATCCGCTCGCCAACGGGCTCTACTACGTCTTCGTGACCGTCGATGGAAAGCGTTCCCTCGCCAAACTCCTCGTTCTTCATTGAGGACCTTGGGATAGCGGGCCTGTTTAAAGGGTTTAACGTCTCGACGGCCCTCCTCGAAAAATACCCGACAAAAGAACCGTAACGCACAAAAGATCTTCAATAAAACCACGCCCCTGAAAGCCGAACTTTCCTTGACACTCGAAAAAAGCCTCAACTAAAATACCGCCTGCTCTTCGCCTGGAAGCCGCGTTGTCCAAAGCCTTTGTCGTTTTTCCCTGCGATCTTATGTCTTCTTCGGAGACCCGAATGACCTCTTGTCGGTCCACTTGGCACCGTTCTTTCCTGACCTTTCTCATCTCCCTCGTGGCCCTTCCGGCCCTTGCGGAGGGGGAACTTCCCCAAACCGCCACCACCGTTTCCAACATCGCCAACTTGGGGGCCCTCCTGGCCTGTGGTCTTTTCGCTTACGCGGGGTTCCTGACCGTCCGGTTCCTCTTGCGCAATTTCCAGGAGTTCCGCAAGGCCAAGCAAGCGCATGGTCATGGGGAAGGGCCCGGGATGGGTTCCATCTTCCAGACCGGTCTTCTTTGGGTCGGGACCCTTTTCGCGGTGGTCGGGGCGGGTTCCCTCTTCTTCGCCCTCCTTTCGGCGGATGCGGGACTGAAAATGACGTCCTTCAAGGTCATCGTGGAAGGTGTGAGTTACCTGGCCGTCGCGATCATGGGTTTAGGGCTCCTTTATTTGGCCGTCCTTTCCGTCGCCGCCTTGGTGCCCAAACGGGAAAAACACGAGGAGGCTTCCGAAGCCCCCGTCGAGAGCATTCCCCTCAATCCCGAATTCACCCGCCGCTCGTTCCTTTCCTTGTTGGGTTGGGCCTGGGTGGCCTTCGTGGCCGCCACCATGGGTGCCTTGACGACCATGCTGCGTTTCGCCTTCCCGAACGTGACGTTCGAGCCGCCCCTCAAGTTCAAGGCGGGGTTCCCGGACACCTTCAATATGGGAGTGGATGAACGCCATAAGAACGACCACAAGGTCTGGATCGTCCGGAACGACCAGGGGTTCTACGCCTTGTCCACCATCTGCACCCACTTGGGCTGCACGCCGAATTGGCTCCAAGCCGAGCAGAAGTTCAAGTGCCCCTGCCACGGTTCCGGCTACTACATCACCGGCGTCAATTTCGAGGGGCCCGCGCCCCGGCCTTTGCCGAGGTTCAACATCGTCCTGGCCGATGATGGCCAGATCCAGATCGACGAGAGCATCCAGTATCAACAGGAATTGGGCCAGTGGGGCCTGCCGGGTTCTTTCCTTAATTACAAAGCGTGATCCCGAAGGTCAACGAAGGAGTCGAGAATGCTGGATAAACTGAAGAAGACCCTGGAGGAGTGGAAGTCCCGTCAGCCCTCCCCGGAGGCGGTGAAAAAGGCCATCGCCGATGGGCAGATCTGGAAATCGATCTTCCGCCATGGCTATCCCGACACTCCCCGCAACCGGATCATGGCGGTCCTTTCCAACGTGTTCCTCCACCTGCATCCCGTCAAGGTGCGCCACTCCGGCGTGAAGATGAGCTACACCTGGTGCATGGGCGGGCTCTCTTTCTTCCTCTTCCTGAACCTCACCGTCACCGGGGTGCTCTTGATGTTCTACTACCGGCCCACGGCCGAATACGCCTATTACGACATCGTGGCCCTGCGGGAGCATGTGCCCCTGGGGATCATGCGGGAACTGCACCGTTGGGCGGCCCACGCCATGGTCATCGCCGTTTGGCTCCATATGTTCCGGGTCTTCATGACCGGTTCCTACAAGCCCCCCCGCGAATTCAATTGGGTCATCGGGGTGGTCCTTCTCCTCCTGACGCTCCTTCTCTCCTTCACGGGATACCTCCTGCCTTGGGACCAATTGGCCATGTGGGCCATCACGGTGGGGACCAACATGGCCCGCGCCACTCCCTTCCTGGGCTACGAAGGTCCCGGGGCGGCCATGATCCAGATCGGGGGCGTGAAATTAGTGCATGGCGGATCGGACATCCATTTCGCCCTTTTGGGGGGCCATTTCGTTTCCGAGGCCACCTTGCTTCGTTTCTACGTGTTGCATTGCGTGTTCATCCCGATCGTGGCGGCCACCCTGATGGCCATCCACTTCTGGCGTGTCCGCAAGGACGGCGGCATTTCCGGTCCCCTTTGATGGGGAGGCCCGGCGGCGACCGGGTCGTTGGGTCGGGAAGGGCCGCCTCCAGGCGGCAAAAACCTGAGGAAGAAATAGGAATTCCATGAGCATCTTGGCGATCACGAACTTTCTCTTCCAGCCTTGGCTTTATTTTGTGCTGACCACGGCCATCTTCATCGCCATGGTCGTGTGGCGCGAACAATGGACCGAGCCCAAAATGGCCCTGAAGATCCTCGCCGGGGTGATCGTGCTCCTGGGGCTTTTCATGACCAATGAGCATTTCTTCGATATCTCGACCAAGGCCGACAACATCCCCATCTTCATCATGGTCTTTTCCGTCGGCTTCTTCACTTGGCTTTCCTTCCGGCAGGCCGTCCTCAATGACCGGCGCATCGACCAAGGCCAACCCCCGGTCGAAAAGGAGACCTCCGATAAGAAGGTCTATGTCTGGCCCGACCTGGTCTTCATCGAGTTCATCGCCACCATCATCGGGGGCGTGGTCCTGTTGGTCTGGTCCCTCTGCTTCCATGCCCCCTTGGAAGAGGCGGCCAACCCCTCTTGGACCCCGAATCCCTCGAAGGCCCCCTGGTACTTCCTGGGGCTCCAGGAAATGCTGGTCTATTACGATCCCTGGCTGGCGGGGGTCGTCTTCCCGACCCTCATCATCGTCGGGCTGATGGCCATCCCCTATATCGACAAGAACCCCAAGGGTTCCGGTTACTACACCATCAAGGAACGCAAGCTCGCGATCATCCCCTTCCTCTTCGGGTTCCTGATCCTCTGGGTCACCCTCATCTTCCTGGGCACCTTCCTCCGGGGTCCGGCCTGGAACTTCTTCGGGCCCTTCGAGGAGTGGAACCCTCATAAGGTCGTGGTCCTGAACAACGTGAACCTGTCCGAGTATTTCTGGGTCATGCTGCTCCACGTTTCGTTGCCCTCCAACCCGCTCATCCGGGAAGCTCCCGGCTTCCTCGTGATCGCGGCTTATTTCCTTTGGCTGCCGGCTTTCCTGACCAAGAAGAGCGCCTTCCTGATGGGGCTTCTGGAAAAGATGGGCGTGGCCCGCTATGTCACGCTGGTCTTCCTGGCCCTTTCCATGGCGGCCCTGCCGATCAAGATGGTCCTGCGGTGGGTGTTCAACCTGAAGTACATCGTCGGTATCCCTGAAGTCTTCTTTAATATCTAGGATAAGGAAAACACCTTGGCCGACTTCAAAGACGAAAGAGCCTACGACAGCAAGACCCTGGTGCGGTGGTTCCTGGTCTCCAGCCTCCTGCTCTGGGTCTGCGTGGTTATCATGGCCATCAAGGACTACGACCGGTCCTGGAAGCACTATGAGCGCTCCTTCAACAACATGGTCCGCAAGCACACCGCTTCCCAGTGGCATGAGGCGGGCGACCAGATCAGCGTGGACGATTACTGGGCCCTGAAGGGCCAGGTGGCGAAGGCCGAGGGCGACCTGAAGGCCGATAAGGTCAAGATCGACGAACTGACCAACAAGGGCGCGGACCTGGACGCGAAGATCTTCAAGAAGAACAAGTTCGAATACCAGGCCTTGAAGGCCCAGATCGGCGCGGATAGCTTCGTTTATGGCGAGGCCATGAAGAACGGGGAGGAAGCCGAGGCCGAGAAGCTGAAGAAAACCCTGGATGCGGAGAACGACCGGGCCAACGCCTTGAACCAGCAGGTTTTTGAGATGACCCAGGAGCGGGATCAGATCACCAAGGACCTGGCTTCCATCGAGTCCAAGAAGACCGAGGCCGAACAGAAGCTGCAAAAGTTAACGGCCAATTTCGACGCCTTGAAGACCAAGGTCCACTCCCTCAATCCTCCCTTCCGCCTTTTCAACGCGAACACCTGGGGCCCCTACATCCTTTTCCATATCCGTAACGCCATGTTCCTGGACTTCATGGCCCCCACGATCCAGGTCCAACAGGTGGTCCTGAAGAACCTGCCCGAGGACCTTTATTTCGCCAAGACCATGCGGGTGGACCGTTGCATGTCCTGCCATCTGGGGATCGACAAGAAAGGGTTCGATGAGGCGCATTACCCGGGCATCCCGAAGGTCTTCCGGTCCCACCCCAATCTCGAGCTTTACGTGGGGTCCACCAGCCCCCATCCCATGGAGAAGGTCGGTTGCACGGTCTGCCACGGCGGGATGGGACAGGCCCTGGACTTCAATACGGCCGCCCATGTGGCCAATGACGAGCAAGAGGCCAAGGTCTGGCACAAGAAATACGGCTGGGCCGAACCCGAAGGCGTCCAGAGCATGATGATGCCCCTCAAGTTCACCGAAGGGTCCTGCCTGAAATGCCACGGGACCCAGGAACACGTCAATTTCGCCCCCAAGTTGAACCGGGGTCGTGAACTCATGGCGACCCGCGGTTGCGTGGGCTGCCACAAGGTCCAGAACCTGGAGGGCCTCACCAAGGCCGGTCCCGAGCTCTACAAGGTCAAGGGCAAGCTGAAGAAGGATTTCGTCCTCAAGTGGGTCTGGAACCCGACCGGTTATAACCCCAAGGCCAAGATGCCCGCCTTCTTCGGCCAGACGAACAATTCGGATCCCGACACCATGGCCAAGAACAAGGCCGAACTCAACGCCATCGTGGATTACATCTACGACAAATCCGAGGACTACCAGCCTCCCTACGGCGCCCCGGGGGGAAGTGTTGCGGCGGGCAAGAAGCTCTTCAAGGAAGTGGGATGCCTGGCCTGCCATGGCATCAATGACGTCACCAGCATGCACGCCGATTTCGCCCCGGACCTTTCCTCGGTCGGCAGCAAGCTCACGGCCTCCTTCATCTATTCCTGGGTCAAGAATCCCCAGCATTTCAACCCGGATACCCGCATGCCGTCGCTTCGCCTGAGCGACCGGGAGGCGGCCGACATTACCGCCTACCTGATGAGCAAGAAGAACAAGGATTTCGAGCAGACCCTGCCGCCGGCCTTCGACCCGGCGGTCCGGGATGCGCTTTTGGCCGATTACCTGGCGCCTCAGGAAGGCCAGAGCGCGGCCAACGCCCATGTCCTGAACCTGGACGAGCACGACAGAATGATGCTCCTCGGCGAAAGGGCCCTCAACAAATACGCCTGTTTCGCCTGCCACATGATCAAGGGCTTCGAGACCACGCCCGGCATCGGGACCGAGCTCACCACTTGGGCCAGCAAGCGCGTCACCCAGCTCGACTTCGGTTTCACCGATGAGAAGCTCATCCCCCATACCCACGAGGGTTTCCTCTACGCGAAGCTCTCCAATCCGCGCCAGTTCGACAAGGACAAGGTGGTGGCCTTCGCGGACAAATTGCGCATGCCCAACTTCCACTTGGATGAAGAGGATAAGGAATCCATCATGACCGCGGTGCTGGGCCTTTCCCAGACCTACATCCCGGACGAGATGATGGCCGGGATCCATGGCGATGGGCCCCTGTTGGAAAAGGGCCGCCGGGTCATCGCCGACTTCAACTGCCGCGGCTGTCACTTGATCGAGGCCAGTGGGAAATCCATCGACGAGATGCTCGACCAGGGCCAGGGCGGCCGGATCCTGGGGATGTACAAGAAAGAGGGCATCGATTATTCGATGGGGCCCCCGAACCTGAACACCGAGGGCGCCAAGCTCCAGGTCGACTGGTTCCACGACTTCCTGACCGGGGTCCATCCCATCCGGCCTTGGCTCCATATCCGCATGCCCAGCTTCCCCTGGACCGAGGAGAAGGTCAGCAAGGTCATCACCTATTTCAACCTGAAGGACGACCAGGTGTTCCCCTTCAAGAACGTCAAGACCCACAAGCTGACCGGCAACGACCTGGCCGAGGCCAAGGCGCTCTTCACCAAGCTCCAATGCCAGAAGTGCCATATCGTGGGATCCCACATCCCGCCGGACATCAATTCAGCCGCGCCGGACCTCCTGCAGGTCCACAAGCGCTTGAACCCGGATTGGGTGGTCCGTTGGCTGGAGAATCCCTCCGCCATCATGCCGGACACCCGGATGACCGGCTTCTGGCCCAAGGGCGACGACGGCAAGGAGATCGTTCCCGACCCGAAAGCTTTCGGCGGGGACGGCTTGAAACAAAGGGAAGCCCTGCGGGATTATCTCTTCATGTTGGGCAAGGGCCAGGCGAACTAGGCCAACGGGCCCGGTTCGACCGAATTCGATCTTAAGGAGTCGGCGATGGACATGAAAAAGATTCTGGCCTTGACGCTGATGGCCTCCCTCCTGGTGATGGCGGGCTGCGGCGGGGGCGACGATGACGACCAATACTTCTCCAAGAACCGGGGCGGTTCCTCCGCTTCCTCCGGCTCAGGCGGCTCGGGGGCCTCGGGCCCGACCGGCACCGCCAGCATCGCCGGGAAGGTGGTCCTGACCGGCAAGGCGGCGCCCAATGAGGTCATCACTTTCGACGCGGACCCGGTCTGCAAGTCCCAGCATGCCACCGCCGGCCACAACGAGGTGGTCCTCACCGACGCCAAGGGCGACCTGGCCAATGTCTTCGTTTACGTGAAGGACGGGGCGGCCAACTACCCGGCCCCCTCCACTCCGGTCACGCTCCTGCAAAAAGGCTGTCTCTACCATCCCCGGGTCATGGGGATCCAGGTGAACCAGCCCCTTATCATCATGAACGGGGATCCGACCCTGCATAACGTCCATTGCATGGCCAAGATCAACGACGCCTTCAACGTGGGCCAGCCCAGCCAGAACATGACGAGCGAGAAGAAGTTCGATAAACCCGAAGTGCTCGTCCCTTTCAAGTGCGACGTCCACAGCTGGATGCACGCCGACATCGGCGTGGTCTCCAATCCCTTCTTCGCCATTACGGGCACCGACGGGACCTTCAAGATCGCCGGCCTCCCGGCGGGGACCTACAGCCTGGTGGCGGTGCACGAGAAGTACGGCGAATCCCAACCCACGCAGGTCACGGTGAAGGACGGGGAGGCCGCGACGGCCAACTTCACTTTCGCCGCCCAATAACCTTTTTCCATCCCGTGAACGGGCCCCGGGGTCTCCCCGGGGCCTTTCTTTTTTGAGGACCCCATGACCGATCCCCGGCCCCTTTTCCATCCCCGGCTCCACCGTTTCGCCTTGTTCACGGCGGGATGCACCTTCCTGCTGCTCCTGGCCGGCGCCTTGGTGACCAGCACCGGGTCCAGCCTGGCGGTCCCCGATTGGCCCCTTTCTTTCGGTACCCTTTTCCCGCAAATGACAGGCGGCGTCCTTTTCGAGCATGGCCACCGGCTGGTGGCCGGGACGGTGGCGACCCTGACCGCGGTCCTGGCGGTGACGGTGCAAAGGACCGAGGGGCGCCCCTGGGTCCGGAAATTGGCCTGGGCCGCGCTGGGCGTCGTGGTCCTCCAGGCCCTTTTGGGCGGCCTGACGGTGCTTCTGAAGCTTCCCACCCAGGTCTCGGTGGCCCACGCGGGGCTCGCCCAGGTCTTTTTCTGCCTGATCGTGACCCTGGCCCTGGTGACCTCGCGTTATTGGATCGAGGAGAAAGGGGACCGTTTGACCGACCGTCCCTCGCCCATCCGCCAATGGGCCCTTTGGACGACCGTGCTCATCTACGCGCAGATCGTGGTGGGGGCGGTCACGCGCCACAGTGGGGCGGGGCTCGCCATCCTGGATTTCCCCTTGTCCTTTGGCCATCTGCTCCCGCCCGAGTGGACCGGGCCCGTCACCCTACAGTTCAGCCATACCCGCATCGGGGCCTTCTTGGTGCTCCTTTTCACCGCCCACACCGCCTACCGCGCTTGTTATCATTTCCCGGACGAAAAGGGTATATTCCTTCCCGCGGCAACGGCGGGGATCCTGGTCTGGATCCAATGCTTCCTGGGGCTCTTGATCCTGGCCACCTCCAAGGCCATCCTCCCGACCTCCCTGCACGTCATCGTCGGCGGGGCCACCCTGGCCTCCATGCTGGTCCTGACCCTGAACAGTTACCGCCTTTTCCGAAAGAGCTGACCCGGTCGTCCCGGGAGAAGGAGACGCATTGCAGAACCTCCGGGATTACATCACCCTCACCAAACCCCGCCTGAACACGCTGGCCCTGTTCACCACCTTGGCCGGTTTCTATTTGGGGGCGCCCAGCCCCTTCCCCTGGGTCGCGGCGCTTTTGGCCATGGCAGGGACCACCCTGGTGGCGGGGGGATGCGGCACCCTCAACCAATGGTTCGAGGTGGAAGAGGACAAGAAAATGCGCAGGACCAGGAAGCGTCCCTTGGTCATGGGCCGGCTGAAGGGGGACCGGGCCTTCTGGTACGGCGTGGGCCTTTCGGTGGGCGGCGTGCTGGTCCTTTACCTCTGGGTCAATGTGCTGACGGCCTTCCTGGGGGCCTGCGCCCTCTTCAGCTACCTGGTGCTCTACACACCCCTCAAGAAATACAGCTCCCTCTGCACGGTGGTGGGGGCCATCCCGGGGGCCATCCCGCCCATGATGGGATGGGCGGCGGTCCGCGACACGGTGGGCCCCGAGGGCCTGTGTCTTTTCGCCATCCTGTTCTTCTGGCAGATGCCCCACTTCCTGGCCATCGGCTGGCTCTACCGGGAGGATTACGAAAGGGCCGGCTTCCCCATGCTCTCCGTTGTGGACCCCCAAGGCGGCGTCACCGGGCTCATGGCGGTGGCTTATGCCTTCGCCCTTTGGCCGGTCTCCCTCCTGCCCACCTATCTTCACATGACGGGATCGCTTTACTTCTGGGCGGCGCTCCTGATGGGCCTCGGCTTCATCCTCTATTCGGCCCTTTTGGCCTGGAAGAAAAGCCTCTATTACGCCCGGGGGCTTTTTTGGCTCTCCATCACCTATTTACCCGTCCTTTTCGCGCTGATGTGCGTCAATAAGGTATGACCATGGAAAATGTCCTGAGGGTCGAAGGGCTCACCTATCGCTACGGGGAAAAGACGGCCCTGAAGGACCTGTCCTTCGACGTGGCCAAGGGGGAGATCTTCGGCTTCCTCGGGCCCAATGGGGGCGGGAAGACCACGACCTTCAAGCTGCTTTCCAGCCTCTTCGCCTGCGCCCCGGGCCATATCCGGATCTTCGGGATGGACCTGGCCGTCGAAACCCCGGCCATCCGCCGGAAAATGAGCGTGGTGTTCCAGATGCCCGCCCTCGACAAGCAACTGACCGTCCGGGAGAACCTGGAACACCAGGGCCGGCTTTACGGCCTTGTGGGCGCGGAACTGCAAAAGCGCATCGACCGGGACCTGGGCCGCCTGGGTTTGGCGGACCGGGCGAAGGACAAGGTGAAGACCCTTTCCGGGGGGCTGCAGCGCCGGGTGGAACTGGCCAAGGCGCTCTTGAACGATCCGGAACTGGTCATCCTGGACGAGCCCTCGACGGGGCTCGACCCCGCGGCCCGGCTCGAGTTCTGGGACCATTTGGCGGGGCTGCGGCGGGAAAAATCCCTGACGGTCCTGGTGACGACCCATTATTTGGAGGAGGCGGACCGTTGCGACCGCCTGCTCATCCTCGACAAGGGCGAGAAGGTGGCCCTGGGCGCCCCGGAGGAATTGAAGGCGGGGATCGGAGGGGAAGTGCTCCGGATCAAGACCCGGAACCCGGAGGCCCTGGCCCAGGCCATCGGAACCCGGTTGAAAGTGAAGACCCTTTTGGTGGGCGGGCTCATCCAGATCGAGACCCCCAAGGCCCATGAGCTGGTGGCTCCCCTCCTGGAGGCCTTCCCGAAGGAAGTGCTCTCCTTGACCTTGGGGCTCCCGACACTGGAGGATGTGTTCATCCACAAGACCGGGCGCCGTTTCGCGGAGGAGAAAGAGTGAATTTCCTTTTGGCCGTTTACACCCTTTGGCTGCGCGAGCTGGTGCGGTTCTACCGCCAGCCCAGCCGCGTCGTGGGCGCGGTGGGGACGGCCCTCCTCTTCTGGCTGGTGCTTGGGGCCGGCATCCCCGTCCCGAATTACCGGGCCTATTTCCTGCCCGGGACGCTGGTCATGAGCGTGCTGTTCACCTGCATCTTCTCCAATGCCTCGGTCATCGAGGACCGCCACGAGGGGTTCCTGCAGTCGGTGATGGTGGCCCCGGTCCCCCGGGCGGCCATCGTCATGGGCAAGATCCTGGGCGGCGCCACCCTTTCGACCCTCCAAGGGCTCATCCTGCTGCCGGCGGCCCTTTCGGTGGGGGCCCGGTTCGAGCCCATGCCGCTCCTCGGCCTGGTCCTTTCCTTGTTCCTGCTTTCCTTTGTCCTCAACGCCATGGGTTTCTGGCTGGCCTGGAAGATCGACTCCCCCCCGGGCTTCCACACCATCATGAACATGGTCCTTCTGCCCCTTTGGATGGCCTCGGGGGCGATCTTCGCCGCCGCTCCTTCCTCCTGGATGGCGCTGGTGATGGAATGGAACCCTTTCACCTATGGGGTGGCGGGAGTGCGGCGGGGGCTTTTCCCGGGCACGGACCTGGGGACCATCCCCAGCCTTGGCACCTGTCTTGTCGTGCTGTCGGCCATGGGGGCCGTCTTCTATGCCTTCTCTTCCTTTGCCGTTGAAAGATCGAAAGGAGCCGTTTAGATGAACGATGTCAAAAAGATCCTCTTCGCCTTGATCGCCGTGCTGGGGGTGGGCTTCCTGGGTTACCGGGTGTTGGCCACCCGGCATTCGGACAAGTTCTCCAAGCCCATGCTGAAGACCCCGGACTTCAAGTTCCAGGACCGTTCGGGCCGGATGGTCTCCAGCGACGAATTGAAGGGCAAGGTCTGGGTGGTGGACTTCATCTTCACCCGCTGCGCCGGTTCCTGCCCCATCCTGACCCACCAGATGGACATCCTGCAGCAGGCCTGGAAGGGGAACGGGGACCTCAAGCTGGTCTCCATGACCGTGGACCCGGACCACGACACGCCCGCGGTCCTGAAGAAATACGCCGAGGAGGTCCAGGCGGACCCGTCCCAGTGGTTCTTCCTTTGGGCCCCCAAGAAGGTCATCTACCCGGTCATCCACGAGTTCAAGGTGACCGCCGAGCCGGACCCCGAGGGCGAGCCTGGGTCCGAATTCATCCATTCGACCCGCATGATCCTCATCGACGGACAGGGCATGATGCGGGGCCTTTATGACGGCCAGGACGACGGGGACATGAAGAAGCTCTGGGCCGACGTGGGCTACCTCATGGGTTCCCGGGACCATACGTGAACGTCAACGACCTGCCCGCCCTGAACGCGGGCCTGAACGGGACCAGCGCCTTCCTGTTGCTGGCCGGCTATACCTTCATCCGCCGGGGGAACCGCTCCGCCCACCGTTTTTGCATGGTGACGGCCTTCTCGGTCTCGGTGGTCTTCCTGGCCTCCTATCTCATCCATCATGCCCTGGCGGGCATCGTCTATTACCCGGGCCATGGCTGGTCCCGCACCCTTTATCTCTGGGTGCTGGGGACCCACACGGTCCTGGCGGTCCTGGTGCCTTTCCTCGCCATCGCGACCCTGCGCCGGGCCCTCCAGGGTGATTTCGCCCGCCACCGCAAGATCGCCCGCATCACCTTCCCCATCTGGCTTTACGTCTCGGTCACCGGGGTACTGGTCTATTTCATGCTCTACCGGGGTTTTCTCCTTACCCAGGCTTGACCCGTCGCATTGTTTTGGGCACCCCACCTTCCCTATATTGAAATGTCGAACGCATACGTAAGGAGGTTTCCGTGAACGTTTCCGAGCAGGAGATGCGCGAGATCGTGATGAGCGCCCGCACCGTGGCGGTCGAGGGGATGCAGGACGAAGCCAAGATGGACCGGCCCGCCTTCCAGATCCCGGCCCGTCTCAAGGCATTGGGGATGAAGGTCATTCCCGTGAACCCGAAGATCCAATCCTCCCTGGGCGAGAAGGCCTATGCGGCCATCGCCGAAGTGCCCGAAAGGGCCGATATCCTCGATGTCTTCCGGCGTCCCGAAGTGATCCCCGCCCTGGCCGACGAGGTGCTGGCCTTGCCCCCCGAGAAACGCCCCAAGGTCGTCTGGCTCCAATCGGGCATCACCCACCCGGAGGCCGAGGCCCGGCTGGAGAAAGCGGGCTTGAAGGTCGTATCCGACGCCTGCCTGGGGGTCGTCGCCGCGCAGGTGCGGGGTTAAGCATGGGCCGCATCGAGGTCGTCCAGGGTGACATCACCCTGGAAACAGTGGATGCCATCGTCAATGCGGCCAACACCTCCCTCCGGGGAGGCGGCGGCGTGGACGGCGCCATCCATCGGGCCGCAGGCCCCCAGCTCCTGGAGGAGTGTGCCGCGTTGGGCGGATGTCCCACGGGAGAGTGCCGCGTGACCCGGGGTTACCGCCTCAAGGCCCGATGGGTCATCCATACGGTGGGTCCCGTTTGGCGAGGAGGTGGGGACCGGGAAGAGGAACTGCTGGCCTCCTGTTATTGGAATTCGATGGAGGCCGCCTTGCAGAAGGGATCCCGTACGCTCTCCTTTCCCTCCATCAGCACCGGGGTTTACGGCTTCCCGGTCCATTTGGCCGCGCCCATCGCGCTGGGCGAGATGAACCGCTTCTTGGGGGAAAAACCGGGGCTCGAGCGGGTCCGGATGGTCTGCTTCGATACCGAAACATTACGGGCCTACCAGGAAGCGCTGGGATAGAATGGGCCTGTCGTCTTGGCCCGCTGATGACTGGCCCCTGACGCATGAGGACGGATCCAATGGCCTTCCAGATCACCAGCCGCGCCTTCAAGAATGGGGAAGCGATCCCCGCCCATTACACCGCCGATGGGGAGGATGTTTCCCCGCCCCTGGAATGGAAGGAGTCCCCCGCCGGCACCAAGGCCTTCGCCCTGGTCTGCGACGATCCCGATGCCGCCAGCGGGAATTTCACCCATTGGATCATCTTCAATATCCCCACCACCGTCGTGCACCTTCCGGAGGCCTATCCGGCCCTCCGGACCCAGCCCAACGGCATCCAGCAGGGCCTGAACGATTTCGGAGGGCTCGGTTACCAGGGTCCGAAGCCCCCCAGTGGCATTCACCGTTATTTCTTCAAGCTTTACGCGCTTGGCGCGCCCCTGGACCTGGAGGGGGACGTGAAGAAGCCCGTTTTCGAGCGGGCCGCGCAACGCCGTCTCCTGGGGACGGCCGAGCTGATGGGGACCTACGAAAGAAAAAAATAAAAGGAGGGATCATGTCCCATCAGAAATGGGCGGTGTTCCTGGCGGTCGGTCTGGTTTTCTCGGCGGTCATGGCGAAGGAATCCAAGCCCAAGAAAAAGAGCAATCTTCACCTTCAAAGCTCCACCTTCAAGGACGGCGGGTTCCTGCCCGCGAAGTGCTCCCGGGCCGGGGGGAACCAGTCGCCCGAGTTGACCTGGACCGGGGTGCCGCCCAAGACCCAATGCTTCGCTATCATCGTGGACGACCCGGATGCCTCCATCCCCGCCTTCGTGCATTGGGTCATCTATAACATCCCGGCCAAGCCCACCGACCCCACCAGCAATACCTATGAATTACTGGAGGATTTCCCCCGCGATGAGAAGACCAACGCCGGCATCCTGCAGGGCGCCAATGGCTTCCAGGACATCGGCTACGACGGTCCGGCGCCGCCCAGCGGCACCCACCGTTACTATTTCAAGCTCTATGCCCTCGATGCCCCGGTCCGCCTGCCCGCGGGCGAGACCGCGGCCCAGTTGATGAAGGCCATCCACGGCCATGTCCTGGGCTGGACCCAGATCATGGGGCAATACGGGCATTCATGACGGCACTTTTACCGCGAAGAAGCGAAAACGCGAAGGGGAACCTCACTGCCGGGAACACGGAATGGGAATAGGCGGCGTTGTCCTTCTTTCCCTGATCGTGCTGACGATCCTCTATATCCTCGGCACGGAAAGGCCCTTCGGCCGCCCCGGCGCGCCCACGAACCCCTTCGAGGGAATGCCGAAACCCCAGGTCCGCCTGATGCCCGCGCCCGAGGACATGGTGGAGCGCCTGACGCCGCCATGGCTCCGGGACCTTTCGCCGAAGCTCCAGGCCGAGGGCTATCAGTTCATCGGGAACCTCTCCTATGCTTCCATGACCTTCTTTTGGGCCCATACCCTGATCTCGCCCGACCGCCGGTCGGTGGTGCTCTTCACCAACTGGGTGGAGGGAAAGGAAGGGGGCAAGGTGGTCATCCCGAACCTGGAGATCTATTCCTTCACCGGCAACGACTTCCTGGTGACCGCCTGCGCCCAGGACGGCGCGGCGAAACTGCTGACCGGCGCCAACCGCCCCCGGGAGGACCAGATGTCGCTCCACCTCAAGGCGGTCTTCGCCGAGAGCGCGGTGCGGCCCATCCTGAAGGAGCACCAGGAACGGCTCGTCCATTGGGAGGCCATGCGGAACCAAGTGCGGGAGTTGAACCGGGAAAACACGATCCCCAGCCTCGAAAAGATCTTCACTTAAAGACCGGTTGGACCGTTAAAACCGGATAGCGGCTCAAGATTCCCCCACGTGACCGTTAGGTAAACCGCTTGTGGTATCTTTTGCGCAGGACATTTCCTTGAAGGGAAATCGACGTGAGCTCCAAAACCGGGTGGCTTGAAAAATACAAGGACGGCCGGGTCATCTCCATGGTGGAGGTGAAATACCACCGTGTGAAGCTCAAGAAGACCGCCCGCCGCAAGAAGGGCCAGGCGCCCCCGGCCCGTAACCACCGCGACGAGAGCCTTTACTACGTGCTCGATAAGAAGGTCTCCTACGGCGAACTGAGCCTGACGGCGAGCAGCGTCTTCACCCAGAACGAGATCATCGAGCTGGAACTTTTCGTGGCCCGGCACCAGGCCAAGCTCCGGGTCTTGGCCCGGGCCCGGGATACCCAGACCTTCATGGAACTCAGGCGGCCCATGTTCCGGGCCCAGGTCCATTTCGCCGCCGTCAACAAGCACGACTTCGAGAACGTGAAGGCCCTGGAGGAGCAGCGCCTCCGGGAAGAGGCCGCCGCGCCCGTCTTCAACCCCGCCTCCAAACCCGTCCCGAATTCGATGAAGCTGACCTTCAAGAAGTCCTAAGAAGCCTTCTTTTGTCCCCCAATTTGGTGTAGTTTCACCCCCGGCCAACCGTTAAAATTCCACGTCCGATCCCACAAAAACAGGAGCCTTGCCTTGTCCAACCCTTACGGCCACTTCGACGATCCGGCCCGCGAATACGTCATCACCCGGCCCGACACGCCGCTGCCCTGGCTCAATTACATCGGCCAGGACGAGTTCTTCGGCCTCTGCACCAACACCGCCGGGGGCTACAGCTTCTGGAAGGACGCCAAGCTCCGCCGCCTGACCCGCTACCGCTACAACAATGTGCCCATGGACC
The DNA here is from genome assembly GCA_035549195.1 of bacterium. Taxonomy (NCBI): domain Bacteria; species bacterium. The sequence continues at coordinate 210,283 of DASZRK010000002.1, read as the reverse complement.
TGGGCGGCCGCTACCTTTACGTGAACGACAACGGCACGGTCTGGAACCCGGGCTGGAAGCCGACCAAGACGGCGCTGGACCGCTACGAATGCCGCCATGGGCTGGGCTATACCAAGATCCTCGGGGCCAAGGACGGGGTCGAGGTCGAGATGCTGTTCTTCGTGCCGCCGGGCGAGAACCTGGAAATTTGGAAGACCACCGTCAAGAACACCGGCAACAAGTCGAAGGACCTGAAGCTCTTCTCCTTCATTGAGTTCTGCCTCTTCGAGGCCCAGAACGACATGACCAACTACCAGCGTACCTATTCCATCGGCGAGGTCGAGGTGGAAGGGTCGGCTATCTACCACAAGACCGAATACCGGGAACGCCGCAGCCATTACGCCCTCTTCGCCTGCACCCGGGACATCGCCGGGTTCGACACCTCCCGCGACGCTTTCGTGGGCGTCCACAACGGCCTGCATGAGGCCGCCGTGCCTTTCGCCGGACAGTCCAAGAAGACCGTGGCCCATGGCTGGAACCCCATCGGGTCCCACCAGGTGCACCTGAAATTGGCGCCGGGCGCGAGCGAGACCTATTCCTACATCCTGGCCTACGTGGACCAGGGCGACCTGCCGAAGTTCGACAAGCCCTTTGTGATGAACAAGACCAAGGGCCGGGAGATCCTGGCGAAGTACCAGAAGCCCGGGGCCGTGGACGCGGCCTTCGAGAGCGTGAAAAAGATGTGGGACGGCCTGCTTTCCAAGTTCCAAGTGGACTGCCCGGACCCGCACGCCCGCCGCATGCTCAACACCTGGAACCAATACCAGTGCATGGCCACCTTCAACCTGTCCCGTTCCGCCAGTCTTTTCGAGACGGGCATTGGCCGCGGCATGGGTTTCCGCGATTCCAACCAGGACCTGTTGGGCTTTGTGCACCTCATTCCCGAACGGGCCAAGCAACGCATCCTGGATATCGCCGCCACCCAGCTTTCCGACGGCACCTGTTATCACCAGTACCAGCCGCTCACCAAGAAGGGCAACGCCGAGATCGGCGGGGACTTCTACGACGACCACTTGTGGCTCATCCTCTCCACCTGCGCCTACATCAAGGAGACGGGGGATACCTCCATCCTGGAAGCTCCCGTGGGCTACGCCGACAAGCCGGGGTCGAAAGAGAACCTGCTCCACCACCTGGAGACCAGCATCGCCTATACCCTGAAGAACCGCGGCGACCGGGGCTTGCCCTTGATCGGCCACGCGGACTGGAACGACTGCCTGAACTTGAACTGCTTCTCCACCGAGCCCAACGAGTCTTTCCAGACGGCGGGCGACGTGAAGGGGTCCAAAGCCGAATCCGTCATGATCGCGGGACTTTTCCTCTACGCTTCCCGGGAAATGAACTCGCTCTATAAGTTCATGAAGAAAGAGGCGGATGCCGACCGGATGCAGAAGGCTTACGACGATATGTTGAAAGTGGTCGAGGAAAAGGCCTGGGACGGCGAATGGTACACCCGCGCTTATGACGCCAAGGGGAATCCGGTGGGGTCCAAGGCCAACGAAGAAGGGAAGATCTTCATCGAAAGCCAGGGCTGGTGCGTTCTGGGCGGGGCGGGGAAGGACAATGGCCGGGCCCGCCAGGCCTTGGAAAGCGTCCACAAGCTCCTCTACACGTCCAACGGCATCATCCTGCAACAGCCGGCCTACAGCACCTACCACCTGGAATTGGGCGAAGTGACCAGCTATCCCCCGGGCTACAAGGAGAACGCCGGCATCTTCTGCCACAACAACACCTGGATCAACCTGGGTTGGTGCATGTTGGGCGAGGGCGACCGGGCGCTGGAGTATTACCTTTCCATCTGTCCTTCGGCGAAGGAAAGCCAGATCGAGACCTACCGCAGTGAGCCTTACGTCTACGCCCAGATGATCGCGGGCCGCGACGCGGCTACCCCGGGCGAAGCCAAGAACTCCTGGCTGACCGGGACCGCCGCCTGGACCTTTCTCACCGTTTCACAAGGACTCTTAGGCGTGAAGCCGGAATTCAACGGCCTACAGATCGACCCCTGTATCCCGAAGGGCTGGAAAGACTTCAAGGTCACCCGTCATTACCGTGGGGTGGAATACCAGGTCCACGTGACCAACCCGAAGGGCATCAGCAAGGGCGTGAAGAGCCTGAAAGTGGATGGCCAGAAGGTGGAGGGGAACATTATTCCACCGGCCACGGGGAAGAAAACGGTGAAGGTGGAAGTAACGCTGGGAGAATAAACCTTTTCTCTTTTTGTTTTTAGCCATAAGTGCCCAATTTTCTTCCGAAAATATCTATCGGTAGTTAAATGCTTGACCGTTCATGCAACTATGACTATAAACGTCCCTGGAGTTTAGAGGGTCTCAATTAATTATGGGCAAAAACGAAAAGCCGTTGACTCCAACCAAAGAAGAAATAAGCCGCTTTATGGCCCATATGGGTCGTAAGGGAGGACTTAAGGGCGGAATTGCACGAGCACAATCCTTATCGTCAGCAGATCGTATAGCGATAGCAAAAAAAGCCGCTAAGACAAGATGGGGTAAAAATGTATAAAGATTTTAAAGACAGCCCTTTTAATAAATTAATAAGCGAAGTCAATCAAGCTCCTGAAATTCGTCAGGGAGTGATAAGGGAAATAGAAAAACATTTGAAGGGTCAGGTCGTAACCTTTTTCACTTCTTTCAGCAAACCGGATGTCATGATTACCGATGGTGACGCCGAAATGCTGGAAAGTGTTCTTTCTGCCGAAACAAAAGATAAAAAGCTTTATTTAATTTTGAACTCCCCCGGTGGCGATATTTTAGCTGCAGAAAGAATTGTCAACCTTTGCCGGTCTTACTTCCCGGATGGATTTGAAGTAATTGTTCCGCATATGGCAAAGTCGGCTGGAACCATCATTTGTTTCGGGGCAGATGCAATTCATATGAGCCAGACTTCCGAGCTTGGACCGACCGACCCACAATTTTTATATGTTGATGACAAAGGGAAACAACAAGCGAGTTCTGCGCAAGACTACATAGTTTCCTATGAGACTCTCTTTAATGAAGCGCGTTCTGGTCAATACCCGGCCATTCAACCATACATGCAACAACTTGATAAATATGATGCGCGGTTAGTTCAAGAGATGAAAGTGGCTCAACTACTATCGAGGGACGTTGCTGTAAGACTTTTGCAAAAGTCTATGATGAAGGGTAAGAAGGATGATGAAATCATCAAGGCGATAGAAATATTTTTGACACAAGAAAAGTCTTTATCGCACGGACGAATGATTACTAGAGAAGATGTGAGGGCCACAGGTTTAAATGTTTTGGACATAAATATCAGGACAAAAGAGTGGGATTGTTTATGGGAATTGTATGTAAGATCGAATTGGGTGACTGGAAATCAATGCGGGAAGTTAATAGAGTCTAGTAAGACTAGTGTGAGGGGCTAAAAAGTATGAGTAACGTAAAACAGACAGAAACAATTCACGATATTTTCCCCGCCGAAAGTAAGTCGTATAAAAAAATTATGGCTGATATAGAACCTTATCTTTCGGGGTCTGATACTAAATTACTGCCAGCTCCGTCTCATTGGGAAGTTGTTGCCCCGAGCAATATTCAGAATTTCACCAAAAAAGAAAAAAAATAACTTTAAACAATCTATTGGTGCTCTTTTCATTGGTATACCAACGCATACCAATGAGCCGCCTCATCGCCCATATCGACATGAACTCCTTTTTCGTGTCCTGTGAGCGCCTGCTCGACCCACGCCTAAGAGGCCCTTGGATTCTTCAGCGGGACCCAACAACCGCCTTATAGTCGGTCTTGAACGTCTCGTTTCTCGGATCCAAAGAAATGGCTTTTTGGTACGCCACAATGGCATCCTCTTTCTTTCCGCTCTTCCATAAGAGTGCTCCTAATTGGTCGTAGGCCTCGCCAAAACAGGCACTTTGCTTGATCGCCAAATGGGTCTCCGTTAAAGCCGCTTCATCCATTCCAAATTTCAGGTAATTCGAGCCGCTTTCATAATGAGCCCATGGATCATCGGTTTTTATAGAAACGGCTATTTTCTGCTGCTCCTTAGACAGGTTTTCCTTTTTCATGGCGGAATAGACGATGGCTAAATGGCAATGGGCCCAAACATCCAACGGATCGGCCGTAGCGGCTGTCATGAACGCTTTCTCCGCGTCTTCGTATTTCCCTTCTTCCAAAAGAATTCTGCCCATTCCGTCGTAGGCATTAGGTGCGCCAGGGTCCAGTTGTATCGCGTGCTCCAAAAGAGGCATCGCCTCATTCCAGCGCCCCGCCTTTCGATATGCATCGCCCAGACTGATATAGGCGATGGTCGACCGCCGTTGTTGGGTTCTCATGACGTTTTCCCACAAAGAGATCGAATCTTTCCAGGTAGTGACCTGTCGATATGCCAACAGGCCTAGTAAGACCCAGAAGAAGGCGATCACCGATATGTAAACGCTTCTTTTCGAAGCCGCTCTTAAAACCAGCCATGACGAGAACAGCAGAAAGGGCCCTATGCTCGGAAGATAGAAATATCGATCGGCCGCGGCCTGGCTTCCGACCTGCAATAAACCTATGGCCGGTGCCAAGGTGATCAGGTAATAGGAAAAGGAAACGGCCAGGTACGGCCGCTTCTTTCGCTGTAAGAAAATGAGCGCTATCAGAAAGACCGTCAAGATCATCGAAAAGACGTTCCCGGCCGAATAGGTATCTTTGAGAAGGAGTGGATACAAAATGCCAAGATTCGACGGGATGAATGATCTCTCTAAATAGAGGACGACCGAGTGAGATGCGTTCATGAACCGAAAATCAAGGGGAACGGTGTTGAGACCCGCTATAGCCTTCGCCTCTGAACGGGCATAGAGGGATAGCATTCCGAAGATGATCGTGGCCACAAAGAAAGGGACCTTCTCAAGCACCACGTCCCGAACCCGCGTCTTCCAACGGTGGAAGGGCCAGGTATCAATGAGCAATAAAATGATTGGGAGACTTATAGCCATCGATTTTGAAGCCATCGCGACCAGGAAAAACACGAACGAAGCGGCGTAATACGCGATCCTTCTTTTTCCTCCCGATACGAAAACCAAATAGCAATGCAGGCTCAGCAAGAAGAAAAGACCGCACAAAAGATCGACGCGATCGGTGACCCATGCGACGGGCTCGACGTGAAGTGGATGGATACCGAACAAAAGTGCGGTCAAGAAAGCCGCGTATTTTCGAGGCTGGTTTTGGGCTTCCCCCGCGGGAAGGATCCGCATGAGCAGCCTGGACACCAGAAAAAACACTACGACCGTATTGGCAAGATGGATGAACAGGCTGTCCATATGAAATATCCACGGATGGAGTCCTCCGATCCGATAATCAAGAGCGAATGTCAACCACGTCAAAGGCGTCCAGTTACCCTGGTAAAAAGTCGTGAACATCCATTTCATGGACTCAAGATCGAAGCTCCGGATATTCAGATTGTGTTCGACGAAAACGGGATCGTCCCAATTGACGAACCCATTCCAAAGAGACGGGGCAAGGGGCAACGCCGTCAAAAGAGTCAGCGCGGAGATAATCATTGAGTTTTCGGTAAATAGTTTTTTCAAAGGGAATGGATCCGTTTTTTCCCAGGGCATTTCTTTTCTGTTGGAAAGGGCGACCCTGGAAACTCAAAACAAAGGCCTGCGCGGCTAATAATGGTTAAATAAGGGATCATACGTGTATCTTACAGCATCGGTTTTGTCGTTGAGCTTTATAGCATCGGCAGCGGCACGTGAAATTATCGCCAGGGAAAAAGCCGGGAATGAATATAAATAAATAATCCCGCATCGGGAAATCTATGTTCAGACCTGGCCTAAATAGAAAAGCTTCCAACCCTATCCCTTTCGGGAACGCGGCGATGGACGCCAAGATTCGGGTCGGAAGCACTTCCGCAACAAAGCAAACAAAATAACCATTTAAAAGTCAAAAAAGGAATACGCTTGTATTCTTCTTATTTGCTGACCTAAAGTAAGTCTAATGAGCCACCTTATTGCCCATATCGACATGAACTCCTTTTTCGTGTCCTGCGAGCGTCTGCTCGACCCCTCCCTGAACGGGAAACCCGTGGTCGTGGGCGGCCGCAAGGGCGAACGCGGGGTCGTGGCCTCTGCCTCCTACGAAGCCCGTAAATACGGCATCAAATCCGGTATGCCGATCATGACCGCCGAAAAACTCTGCCCCAAAGCCCTCTTTGTCCCCGGCCACCACAAGCTCTATTCCAAATATTCCCGCAAGGTCTATGTCCTGCTTCGCCGGATCGCGCCCTTGGTCGAATACGCCTCCATCGACGAGTTCTACCTGGATTTCACCGGCTGCGAAGCCCTTTATGGCAACGATCCCTGGGTCATGGCCCGCAAGGTGCGGGACTCGGTCTTTGAGCGCACGAAACTTTCCTGTTCGGTCGCCATCGCCTCCAATAAATACGTGGCCAAGATCGCGGGAAAGACCGTCAAACCCGACCCGGCCTTCCTGGGCCAGAAGGTCACCGAGAACACCGGGGTCGTGGTGGTGCCTGAAGGGCAGGAACAGGCTTTCCTGGCGCCGCTCCCCATCGAACGGCTCCACGGGGCGGGGGAGAAGACCCAGCCGCGCTTGAAGGAAATGCGGATCTTCAAGATCGGGGACATCGTGTCCATCCCCTTGCCGAAGCTCCAAAAATCCTTCGGACAGTCGGCGGGGGAGTGGCTCTATGGGGCGGCCCGGGGCTTGGGCAGCGCCGAAGTTCATCCTTACCACGCGGCCAAGAGCGTGGGCCATGAGACCACCTTCGAGAAGGACACCGCCGACCTCCAGCAGATCCACCAGACCCTAGCTTGGTTATCGGAGAAGGGTTGTTACCGCCTGCGGCGGATCGGCAAGAAGGCCCGGACGATCACCTTGAAGCTCCGCTACGACGATTTCCAGACCATCACCCGGGCCCATAGCATCAACCCCACCCATGATGACGCGACCGTCATGCGGACTGCCTATGAGTTGTTCAAGGATTCCCATACCCGAAAGCGCAAGATCAGGCTTCTCGGGGTCTCGCTCTCGAGGTTCGAGGCGGTCGAGGAAGGGGAGGACTGGCTGTTCCCGGAAATGGGATCCGAGAAGAAGGACAAGCTTTTCAAGAGCGTGGACGCCATCAAGCGGAAGTATGGGTTCCATAAGCTGGAGAAGGCCTCGTCGTTGGACCCGCGTGAGGAATCCCACGATAAAAAGAGCGAAATGTCGGCCTTCCAGAAGCCGAAGATCCAGTAGACAGATCGGGGAAGCGGCTTATTTAAACTGAGGTTGCTTCGTCATGAGCGACCGCCTATGCGGCGGTCATTCCTCGCAATGACAGGCAGACCTATACTGGGGAAGAGGCTTATTAGAACTGAGCCCCTCGATCTTACTCGGGGTGAAGTTGCCCCGATCCCTGCCTTGAGCTAGCGAAGCGAATCGAAGGGCTCGCGATGACAGAAACGTCTATATCGGGGAAAAGATCTATTTATTCAGCTGATTCGGCAGTTGGTTCGAGAGTTGGTTCGCCTTGGGGTTCTCGGCCACCATGTCCTTCGAGCTTTTTTTTTGATCCAAGGCCGCCTGTTGGATGCCCATCTCCCGCCGGACCGACTCCAGCAGGTCCTTCACATTGCCCTGGATGGAATCGCTGACCAGGAAGCCGGGGCCGTCGAAATGCCCCTGGGCGTCGAGGGTGTAGATGACCTCCAGCCCCTGGCCCGAATCCGCCTTCTTGATGGTCCAGGAACCCTGGTAATAGTCGAAATCCTTGTGGCTGGTGTCCTGGAAGACGATGGACTTCTCGGGTTGCTCATGGACCGAGAGCAGGAGATGGATGCGTTGGGTGAAGAAGAGGAAGCCGCCCTCGCCTTCCTGGTCCAGGACCAGGTCGTGCTCGTCCTGGCTCTCGACCTTGCTGACCTTCATGCTGTTGACGAAATGGGGGATGCTGGCGTAATCGGTGAGGACGTGCCAGGCGGTGGAACGGTCGGCGTCGGTGAAGAAGGAGCCTTCGACCTTGAAGTGCCCCGATTCGCTATAGAAGGACAGCGCGACCGGCTGTTGATCGGCAGCGAGGCCTGTGCCGCAGGAGAGGGCGGCACAGGCTGCCACCATCGCGGCCCCAAAAAGGAGCGAGCGAAGGGTCTCAAAAAAGTGGTTCTTCTGCATGGGGTCTCTCCTTACCCTGAAGAGGGGTCCCGTCCGGGGCCCCTCTTCAGGGCCCCCGGGCGATCCCGGGGACCCATTCTACCTTACGGCTCGATCAGAACGAGAACTGGAACATCATGCGGCCGACGGGCACAAACCCGGCCCGGATGTTCGGGGCCCGGTAGGTGGTCCCGGTCGCCGATCCCGGCATTTCCGCCACCACATAGTTCCCATCGGTGTCCTGCGATTCCACTGTGTCGAACATGAACATGGTCTCGGCCACCAGCTTGGTCTGCTCGTTCATGTGCCAGGTGATGGAGGGCAGGGTGACCTCGTAGATCGGGTTGCTGTTCACGAAGATCGACCGGTAGGTCGTGCCGTCGTTGGCGGTCCCGCGCAGGTTGTCGTCGGGGACGACCACCACGAAACGGCCCGCGATCTCCCAGGGGTTGTCCCCCACCGAGGCGATCAGCTCGCCGCCCCCGATGTTCAGGGCGTATTTGGAGCCGGGTACGGCGTTCACGCCGTTGATCTTCCCCGGGGTGGTATTGGGGATGGTGAAGCTGGGGACGGTCATGTCGTAGTGGCCCAACATGGCCTGGCCGCTCAGGGTGAAGGTCGTGTCACCCATCGGGGTGCGAACCTGGAAGTCCAGGCCGGCCTGGCCATAGAAGGCCGTCACCGGGTTCTGGCCCGCCACCGAGAGGTAGGGGTTGAACTTCGAGGAGGTCAGCACGTTCCCGTAATAGCTGTTGTCGTTGAAGGTGGCCAAGCCGCCCCCGATCTGCCCGAAGAGGTTGCTGTGCCCGGCGTTGCTGTCCGCGGCCGCGAAACCCTCCAAGTGGACCGCCCATTGGAGCTTGTCCGGCTTGGCGAAACCGGTCTGCTGGGGCTTGAAGAAGTCGTCCTGGATGCCGTCCGAGAAACCGACGCGGGCGAACATGGGGATGGGGAAGTTGACCAGTTCAGGCAGGTAACGTTGCGGCAGGTTCGGCGCGCCTTGCACCATTCCCGCGGCCCCGTCCAGGTTGCCCAAGCGGCCCCAAAGGGCCACGCCGGTGTCGTATCCCTCGTTGAAGAAGAGGTTGAAGTGCGGCGACTTCTCGGTGAAGAGCTGGCTGCCCTCGTAAGTGGCGCTTTCCAGGTTGGCCGCGTCCTTGAACTGCCCCACCTTCACATAGATCATGTCCGGGATGATCGGAACATCCACGTTGGCATCCAACAGGTTGAAGGATCCGTTGGTCCCGTTGGCGATGTCCTCGCCGCCGAAGGAAGCCTCGAAGTTCCACTTGAACCCCTTGAAGGTCCCGTTCGAGTAGAGGCGGTCCTCCGCGTTCCAGAGGTAGATGCGGTAGTGGTTGCGGATGGCGTCGTCCGTCACCAATTCCATCTCGCCCAGTTCCTGGATCCGGCCGCCGATGGAGAAGTCCAGGTCATCGTTCTTGAAGATCTCGGCCGCCTTTCCCCGGGCCGCGAAGCCCAGCAGTAACAGGACCGCCAGAAGCCATTTCTGTAGATTTTTCATCTTACTGCCTCCTTAGAATTTCGGGCCTCGGCCCGTTGAGCTTCACTTGAGAAACACCCGGTCACCCGGAATCTCGAGTTCTTATTTCGCCGTTGCGAATTTCACGTCGTAGTGGATGGTGATGTCGTCCGTGCACTTGATCGAGGTCACCAGGAGCGAGATCGAAGGCGGCATGACCTTGTAGTCGGACATCTTGAGGGGCTGGTCGCCCTTGAGCTCCACGACCCCGTCCTTGACGGTCACTTCGGGCGTCAGGGTGATGGGGACGGTCGCTCCCGCGATGGTCAATTGGCCCTTGGCGGTCAGGGTCTTGCCCTTGAGGGAGGCCTTGTCCAGGACGAACTTGATCTCGGGGTTCTTGTCGGCCAAGAGGGCCTTATGGGCGTTGTCGTCCAGGCCCGATTCGCGGGATTTCAGGTCCGCCACCGGTACCACCAGGGACATGGCCCCGACCTTGCCTTTTTCCAGGGCTTCCTTCGGATCGGCGGCCGTGATCTCGGCCGAACCCTTCAGGCTGTTGGCGTTCATCTGGTATTTGTGGAGGGTGGAATCCCCTTCCAGGTAGAGATAGCTCCCGGCCTGGAGGTTCAGGACCGAACCTTTTTTGGTCGTGATATCGGCGGGGGCCACTTTCAAGGCCGCCTTCTGGTACCAGTGGGTCTGGTTCTGCATCAATTGATTCCCGCCGTCGGCCAGGGTGGTCAGGGGAACCGCCACCGACAGGGCCGCAACGGTGATCCCAGCCAGAATCGAATTTTTCATGTCACTCTCCTTGGAAGGTTGTTACCATCCCTTAAGGCAATCGCGGTGCCAAAGGGCCCACCCGTAAAAACAAGGCTTTTTCCCTTCTGGGGCGGTCCCGATATTTTCGAAAGGGCCAATTAGGGTCCCGGCGCCATAGCGGCGATTCCAGGGCCCAAGGGCGGATCAAGGTCTTGTGGGCCTTGATGTGGGACTTTTTAAAGGGTTTTCGTTTTTGCGGGCATGACCTGCGTCACACTGGAAAAGGAAATCGTCTTTTTCCGGATCCCTTATGTGACCTGGATCATCCAGGAGGCGGTCCGGAACGGGAAATCCGGGGGAAGGAGAGGGCGCCGATGATCTTCGCGTTCTTCAAGCGGGTGCCTTGGGGAAAATTCCTCCTTCTCTGGGCCCTGGCTTTGGTGATGGGATCGGCCCTTCTCTGGCTCCATTTCGGGTTCACTCAAAAGTTCCCCGGGCCTTTCGCGGTCCTGGTCTGCGGGTCCGCCTTGGGGATCCTCTGGGGGACCACCCGTCCCCGTTGGGAAAAGGCCCATTGCGCTTGGTGCGCGGACCGGGTGCAGGCCCACTCCAAGCGTTACGATCCGGAACGCAAAGGATGGGTCACCCTTTACCCTTGCCCCAAATGCGGGCATGTGACGGAGAAGTTCAGGAAAGATGCCTAGAGGGGCGGGTCCGGGTTATATATATGGGGAAAGAAGGGGGAAATGGCGAAAGTGAAAGAAACTGAACCGCAATCGGCGATCGAACAAAAGCCTTCCTTCGCCCGCTTCATCCTTTGGGAAAGCGTGGGGATCGTCGGGTTCCTGCATATCCTCTTTTACGCGCCGCCCAACGACCCGACCCCCCTCCTGTTCCTGGGGAACGCCCTGGTCTTCGCGGCGGCCTATCCGGTCCTCTACTATTACAAACAACTGAACCTGCCGCTCTTCCTCAAGTTCCTCCTTTCCCCCCTGGAGCAAGCCTTGCGGGTCATCCTGATGGCCAATGGCTTCCTTTGGATCGTTTACCTGCTTTATGCCTCCTCCTGCAACCTCACTTACGCTCAAGGGGCCCTGTCGGTGGCCATCCCCTGTTTCCAGGTGATCAAGGGCAATTGGATGTTCATGGCCCCCTTTTATGTGATGGACTACTTTTTCTTCTTCGAGCACCTTTGGGGCTTGAGCCGGGTCAATTTCACCTTTTGGGCCTCGGTAGGCATGATCTCCGACTCGGTCTCCGGCGTGGTGGGCGGTTTGTTGTTGGGCCGGACCCTGATCAGCAAGTGGGGCCAGTTCTTCGGTGGCCCGGATGTCCAGGGCATCCTTTGGATGGATTTCATCCTGATCGGCGTGGCCGCGGTCGTGTGGTTCGGGAACAAAACAAGAAAAGGCTGAGGCGGGGCCGCGAATTTACGCAAATATTCGCAAATTAAATCCGAATTCTTTAAAGACTGCAGCATCCTGTTTTTAATGCGCGCTCATACGCGCCAATTCGCGGCTAGGGGTTTTGATGGGCAAAGGTTCCGACCGTTCCTTGATCCGGCTGATCGTTTGGGAAGGACTGGCTTTCGCAGGCTTCCTGCAGATCCATTTCCATCCCTTCGCCAATGAGATCTGGGACCTGAACTTCCGTTACAACGCGCTCTTCTTCCTGGTAGCCTATCCCTTCCTTTACGTCTATCGCTGGAAGCTGGACGATGGTTGCCTGCGCCTGGCCCTCTGGCCCTTCGGGTTCCTCTTTGGCTGGCTCCTTTGCGTTTCTTCTTATCTATGGATCGCTTACCTGTTGTTGCTCTTGAGGAGCCACTTCTTCTACAGCATGATCGATCACCCCGGAAGCCTCGGGTTCCTCTTCATCTTCCTTTATTTCCCCATCCTCCAGCCCCTTTTGGGCGTGGGCCAGCGTTACACCTCCGTCCTGACGGTCCTCAAGAGCCTTCTCTGGGCGGGGGTCGGGGGCGTCCTGGGTTATTCCCTCGGGTTCTGGGTCGATTCCCGATTCGGCCATTCCTTGTCCCAAGAGGGTCTTAGGTTCCTGGTCTGGTTGGGGTTGATCCTGTTCGGGGCCGCCCTGGGCGCCGTCCTGGGGCAGAGGGCTTCCTCGGACAAAAAGTGACCTATCTCATAGTGATCCCGTGGGCCCGGGCTTAATTTTTAAGAGGGCCCAACGGCCCCCTTGGAAAAAACGATAGGACGGAAGTATCCTTTGAACATGTTCCCACTTATGAAGGTCCTGAACCGGGCCCTACTGATCGCCGGGGTGTTGGTCGCCCTGACGCCTTGCGGCTTTTGCCATCAGGCCATGGGGTCGACGGCGACCGCCTGCTCCATGAAGTCCATGTCGGGCCAGATGGACTGTTGCCACAAGAGCAAGCCGGTCAGCCCCCTTTGCAAGGTCATGGACCAGTCTTCCATGGTGTCGGCCGGGCATTCCCTTGCGCCGGCTCCCGTCGTGGTGGTCCATCCTTTCGTTGTTCCGTCCTTCGTTCCGGCCGGGGTTCCTTTCCATCCTTCGACCCCGATCGACACCTCGCCGTTCCGAGCACCCCTCTCCTTAAGAATCTGATCCGTTCCTTTTGATGCGTCCGGGCGGGCCTAAACCTGTCCCGTATCCGCGCGTCCCTCTGGGCCCATGGCCCGGGGACCGCCAAAAGGAGTGGTCCTATGAAGATCCTGAAATTCATCCTTATCCCCCTGGTGGGGTCCGTCCTGGTGGGCAGGGCATGGGCCCAAGAGGCCGATCCGGCCCCGGTCACCTTGGAGCTGACCCTGGCCAAGGTCGAACAGCTGGCCTTGAAGGGAAACCCCCATATCCACGCCGCCCGGGCCCGGGCCCGGGCCGCGGATAAGGAGGTCCTGCCCGCGCTCTTTCCCGCCGACCCATCCTTCATGATCGACAAGACGGGTGAATCGGGGGATCCGCTCAACTTCTCCTCCGGCATGGAGATGTGGATGGTGGAGGAGAACCTGGGTTTTCCGGGGAAGGGCATCGTGAAGGCGGACGCCCTGGGGGCGGAGGCCAAGCGCCTGGAGGCCGAGGCCGGGGCCACCGACCGGGAAATCCTGCTACAGGCCCGCCAGGCCTTCTGGGAGTTCTATTTCCGCAGCAAGGTGGACGGGATCCTGCAGGACGCCGAGAAGAACTGGAAGCACCTGAGCCAGGTGCTCCAATCCAAGGAGCTCAGCGGCCAGTGGCTCTCCCTCAAGACCATCAAGATGCAGATGGAGAGCGCCCGGGCGGTGAACGACCTGATCACCAATACCCAGGCCTTGCGGGTCTCCCAACTCAACCTGACCCATCTCTTCAGCCTGCCCCATGCCACGTCCTATGCCCTCGCCGGGGATGAAGAGCTGCCGGCCCTGGCCTTGGGCGAGGAGGAATTCGTCCACCGGGCCCTTCATTCGAATCCGCAGTTGGAATCGGCCCGTCGGGAAGTGGAGGCGAAGGAGGCCGAGGGGAAACTGGCGCTCCTGGACCACCTGCCGGATTTCAACTTGAGGCTCTCCGGCACTCGCGATCCCAACGGCGGTTTTTCCGATTACGGGTTCCGCTTCGGTTTGAGCGTGCCGATCTTCTTTCCCGCCAAGCAGACCCAGAGGGCGGACGCCGCCGGGGAAAGGACCGAGGCCGCCCGTTACGACCTGAAGGGAAAGCAGGACGAGGTCATCCACATGACCGAGCAGGCCTATGTGGGCGCCCAGTCGGCCTGGAGGCTGCTCCAGCTCTACGAGCAGGGAGGGCTCCTGAAGCAGACCGAGCGGGCCTGGCAGGCCACCCAACTGGCCTACCGCAACGAGGAGATCCAGCTTCCCGAATTCGTGGACAACTACAACACCTATCTGCAGACGGTGACGGCCTATTACCAGGCCCGCACCGATTATGGAAAGGCCCTGGCCGAACTGGAATACCAAGCCGGGGACCTAGGAGGGGACGATCATGAAAAGCCTTAAGAAGACGATGACGATGAGGTGGTTCTGGCTGGGAGCGGTCTTGGCCCTGGCGGGAGGGGGATGGGCGATCTTCCGCTACGCTGCCACACCCCGGGTCGCGGTGAAAAAGACGGTCTATACCTGTCCCATGCACCATCAGATCCGCCGGGACCATCCGGGGAGTTGCCCCATCTGCAGCATGACCCTGATCCCCTTGGAAGATGAGGAGAAAGGGAACGCGATGGAAGGGATGGAAGACAAGGGCCTTCCGGGCCTGGCGCCGGTCAAATTGAGCGACCATAAACAGCAGATGATCGGTGTGAGGATGGCGAAGGCCGGGATCGAGTCCCTGACCCGGACCATCCGGACCGTCGGACGCTTCGCCGGCGGCGGGGGCGATTTCGCCGCCTTGGCCGGCGACTTCGCGGCCCAGAATTCGCTCAAAAGTTCCGGCCGTTACGTGGTGGCCGACGTCTATGCCTTGGACCTGCCCTTCGTGAAGGTGGGCCAGAAGGCCTTCGTGTCCCCCTTGAGCGGCTCGGGCGCGAGGGTCGAGGGCCGGGTGTCCTTCCTCTACCCCTACGACGGCACCCAGTCCCGGGTGACCCGGGTGAGGGTGAGCCTGCCCAAGAGCGACATCCGGGACATCTTCGCCAATGTGGAGATCGAGGCGTCCACGTCCCCCAAGCTCGCGGTCCCTCCCGGGGCCGTGATGGACACGGGGACCCGCCGCTACGTCTTCCTTCGAACGGAACCGGGGACCTTCGTGCCCCGGGAGGTCACCATCGGCTATGAGGGGGACGAGGGCTGGGAGGTCCTGGCCGGCCTTCAGGAAGGGGATGAGGTGGTGGACGGCGCCAACTTCCTCATCGACGCCGATTCCCAGATCAAGGCCGCCTTCGAGAAAGGGGACGCGCCATGATCCGCCGGCTCATCGACTGGTGCGGGCGCAACCGCTTCCTGGTGTCCCTGGCGGTGGCGGCGATCGCGGCCTGGGGCATTTGGTCGGTCAAGAACATCCCCTTGGACGCCATCCCGGACATCTCGGACACCCAGGTGGTGGTCTATGCGCAATGGATGAAGAGCCCCGACATCCTCGAGGACCAGGTGGCCTACCCGATCGTGCGGGCCCTCTTGGGCGCGCCCCGGGTCAAGAGCATCCGGGCCTCGTCGGATTTCGGCTACAGCTACATCTACGTCCTCTTCGAGGATGGGACCGATGTTTATTGGGCCCGGAGCCGGGTCCTGGAATACCTCTCCAAGATCCAGGGGACGCTCCCACCGGGGGTGAAAGTGGAAATGGGGCCCGATGCCTCGGGCGTGGGCTGGGTCTATCAATACGCCCTGGTGGACCGTTCGGGCCGGCACACCCTATCCGAACTCAAGAGCTACCAGGACTGGAACCTGCGGTACCAATTGCAGAGTCTGCCGGGGGTGGCGGAAGTGTCCACGGTGGGGGGAGAGACCAAGCAATACCAGGTCGAGGTCAATCCCAACGCCCTGGCGGCCTATGACCTGGCCTTCTCCCAGGTCCTTTCCGCCGTGCGGGATTCGAACCGGGACGTGGGCGGACGCTTGCTGGAGCTCAACGGCGCCGAATACATGATCCGGGGCCTGGGTTACCTCAAGAGCGTGAAGGACCTGGAGAATGTGGCGGTGGGGCGCGACCGGCAAGGTACCCCCATCCTGGTGCGGGACGTGGCCCGGGTGGAACTGGGGCCTGAGGTGCGCCGGGGGGTGGCGGAACTGGACGGCCAGGGCGAGGTGGTGGGAGGCATCGTGACCGCCCGTTACGGCGAGAACGCCCTGAAGGTCATCGAGCGGGTCAAACAGAGGATCGAGGAGTTGAAGCCGAGCCTTCCCCCGGGGGTCGAACTGGTGCCGGTCTACGACCGTTCCGAGCTGATCGACCGTTCCATCGATACGCTGACCCATGAACTGTTGAAACTGGCCTTGGCCGTGTCCCTGGTCTGCCTGATCTTCCTTTGGCATTTCCGGAGCGCCCTGGTCATCATCCTGACCCTTCCCCTGGCCATCCTGATGTCCTTCATCGCCATGCGTTACATGGGGGTCTCCTCCAACATCATGAGCCTGGGGGGCATCGCCATCGCCATTGGGGCCATGGTGGACGCCTCCATCATCATGGTGGAGAACGCGGTCAAACGCCTGGAGGAATGGGAGGCGGACCGTGGGCGAAACCCTTCGACTCGCTCGGCTCGCTCAGGGTTGAGCCGCACCGAAGTCATCATCGGTGCGGCTCAAGAGGTCGGCCCCGCCCTCTTCAACACCCTCCTGGTCATCACGGCGGGGTTCCTGCCGGTCTTCGCCCTGCAGGGGCAGGAGGGGAAGCTCTTCAGTCCCTTGGCCTATACCAAGACCTTCTCCATGTTCTTCGCCGCCTTCCTGGCGGTGACCGTGACGCCCTTCCTGATGACCCTGTCGCTGAAAGGGAAGATCCTTCCCGAAAAGGACCATCCGGTCGGGCGTTTCCTGGAACGCTTCTACCGGGGCCCCGCCCAATGGGCCCTTCAGAACGGCGGCAAGGTCCTGGCCGGGGTCGGGATCATCCTGGCCTTGACCCTCCTCCCTTTCCTCCGGCTGGGGAGCGAATTCATGCCCGACCTTTGGGAGGGATCCCTCCTTTACATGCCGACCACCCTGCCCGGGATCTCGGTCACGGAGGCGGCCCGGATCCTGCAGTCCCAGGACCGGGTCCTCAAGTCCTTCCCGGAGGTGGAGCGGGTCTTCGGCAAGGCGGGACGGGCGGAAACACCCCTGGACCCGGCCCCCCTTTCCATGGTGGAGACGACCGTCCTGTTGAAGCCCGAGTCCCAATGGCGCAAGGGGATGACCCGGGACCAATTGCTGTCCGAGATGAACGATGCCCTGCAATTCCCGGGTTGGACCAACGCCATGACCATGCCCATCATCAACCGCATCAACATGCTCACCACGGGGGTACGCACCCCCATCGGCATCAAGGTGCTGGGGACGAGCCTGCCCGACATCGAGAAGGCCGGGCTTTCCATCGAGAAGGTCCTGGCCGGGCTCAAGGGCACCCGCAGTGTCTATGCCGAGCGGGTGACGGGGGGCTATTACGTCGATATCCGCCCCAAGCGGGACCAGGTCGCCCGCTATGGGCTCAAGATCGAGGACGTGAACGAGCTCATCGAGATGGCCATCGGGGGGGACCGGGTCACCACCACGGTCGAGGGCCGGGAACGTTATCCGGTCAGTGTGCGCTACGCCCGGGACTACCGCGATGACGTGGGGAAACTGCGCCGGGTGCTGGTGACCACTCCCTCGGGGACCAAGGTGCAGTTGGGGCAGTTGGCGGACGTCTCCTTGACCCTGGGGCCTGGCATGATCCGGGACGAGAACGGCCTCCTGGCCGGCTACGTCTACGTGGACACCGAGGGGGTGGACCCGGGTACCTACGTGGGGTGGGCCAAGGCCCTGATCCGCGACCAGGTGAAGCTTCCCGAGGGGACCCGCCTGGCCTGGAGCGGGCAATACGAATACAAGGAAAGGGCCGACAAGCGGCTCCTCATCATGGTGCCCTTGGCGCTCCTGCTCGTCTTCCTGCTCATCTATTTCAACACCGGATCCTTCACCGAAACGTTCCTGGTGCTCATGGCCGTCCCCTTCTCGCTGGTGGGGGCGGTGTGGCTGCTCTGGGCCCTGCATTACAACACTTCGGTGGCGGTCTGGGTGGGCATGATCGCGCTCGCCGGGCTGGACGCCGAAACGGGCGTGGTCATGCTGCTTTACCTGAAGATGGCCTATGAGGGAAGGAGGGCGAAAGGGAGGATGCGGGACGAAAAGGACCTCCGGGAAGCCGTGATGGAGGGGGCGGTGAAACGCCTGAGGCCCAAGCTGATGACGGTCTGTGCCGCCTGGTTCGGGCTGGTGCCCATCCTCTTTTCCACGGGGGCGGGCAGCGACGTGATGAAGCGCATCGCCGCCCCCATGGTGGGGGGCGTGGCGACCTCCTTCATCCTGGAGCTCCTGGTCTATCCGGTCCTTTTCACGGCCTGGAAATGGAACACGGAGCTGTCGGCCCGGAAGGGAAGGGGTCTTTGGCGTTGGATCCGGAACTTGGGGTAAGGGATGTAACCGTTTTTCCCAAGGGAATTTATTCTATCGTTGGAAGCGGGGATGGATTCGGGGCCCTGTTTGGGTTAGTTTGGGGCCCCTGTCGCCCGGAAAAGGAAAAGGAGAAGCCATGAAACGAACGATCGCAGTCCTTGCTTTGCTGTCCATTTTTGCCCTCGGGGTGACGCTGGCCCGGGCGGACGAGGCTCCGTCCTCGACCCCCAGCGTCCCCGCTCAGAAGACCACTCATGCCCATAAGGCGAAGAAAGCCAAGAAGACGGCGGCCGAGACCTGGGCCTGCCCCATGGGGGATTACAGCGGACCCAAGACGGCCGATGGGAAATGCCCCAAGTGCGGCATGGACCTGGTGAAGCAAAAACCGGCCCCCGCGAAGAAGGCGAAGGTCAAAAAAGAGGCCAAAGCCCCGGTGGGCCAGGATGCCCAAAAGGTCGTTTGGACCTGTCCCATGTGCGGCGGTTCCTACGATAAGGCCGGGAAGTGCCCGGATTGCGGGATGGACCTGGTCCAGAAGAAGTGACGGAACGCTGAAGGTGACGGAAGGGGCGGGGCCCAAGGCCCTGCCCCTTTTTTATAGGGGTTGGGGGCCCCCGTCCGGCTGAATAGAATGGGGCCGGACGGATGGAAAGATCGGTCTTAAGGAAAGCACGTTCCATGATGAGAAAAACGGGTTGGGGCCTGGGCCTGTTGATCGCGGTGGCCGTGATCGGGACCGTGGCCTGGTTTTCCCTGTTCAACAAGGACATCTACCTGCCGGATGTGGATTCCATCACCCGCATCGAGGTCCGCCAGAACGATTTCGAGCAAAAGGCCCAGCAGGTCAGCTACGTGGAGGAGAAGGCCAAGATAGGCAAGATCTACGATTTTATCCATCAACGGCGCACCGGATGGGAAAAGCTCATGGTCACGCCGCCCGGCGTGCAGGTCCTGGTTCATTTCTACAAGGGCGACAAGGTCCTCTTCCACCTTTACCTCCTGAAGAACGACCGCCTGCTGATCGGCAACAAGGATGGCGCCTTCTCCCATAACATCCACAAGATCGAACGGACGGAGATCGAGCGCCTCCTGGGCATCGGTGAACCCGCCCCGAAGGACCGTTGATCCTTCCCGTTCCCGGCCGGCCGAAAGGGATCCCATGGCCTTCATGAGCCTCAAGACCCGCACCGCCCTTTGGGCGGCGCTCCTGACCCTTTCCACTACCGGCCTTTTGGGCAGTTACCTGGTCTGGAGCTCCTATGAGGCCCTGCGTGGACAGGTCCAGCAGTCCCAAAGGGCCTTGGCCCGCACCTTGGCCTGGGAGGTGGACCAGGGGCTTTCCACCGCCCTGCAGACCATCTCGGTCTTCGCCAAGGACCCCCGGACCCTGGCCCGGGACAAGGCCTATATCATCCGGGAAATGACCCTCATCACCTCCACGACCGAATATGTGGACGCGCTCCTTTGGTATGACCGCGACGGCTCGCTCTGGGCCAAGAGCATCTCGGGCGTCTCCTCCGCCGAATATCCCCCGGACCGTTTCGTGCGGCAGACGCTGGAGCGTTCGGGACAACTGGAGCATTCGGTGCTGGTGGAGGTCTATACGGCGGCTTCCGGCCACCTGGAGATCGGGATCAGCGCCCCGGTCTTCCGCCAAGGGGAACTCCAGGGGGTGCTGGTGGGGGTCATGCACCTTCCCAACCACGTCATCGGCAACATGGACACGGCGAGGATCGGAAGGTCCGGCTACGCCTACCTGGTGAACCACGAGGGGATCGCCATCCTGCATCCGGACCGGGCCAAATGGCTCCGGGACCTGAGCGGCAACCCGGCGGTCAAGGCCTTCCAGACCCAAAAGGAGGGTTCCATCCAATTCAGGAACCAGGATGGCGAGGAGGTGGTCGCCGCCTTTTCCCCGGTCAAGACCTCGGATTGGGGCGTGATCGTCCGGCAACCCGCTTCCGAATGCTATGAATCGGCCACCCGGATGCTGTGGGGGACCACCTTCTTCGTGATCCTCGCCATGGCGGCCAGCGCCTTCCTTTCGATCGTGTTGGCGGAAAGATTCGTGGACCCGATCCTGAACCTGGCCCGGGAAGCGGAAGGGTTCCGGACCCTGGAGACCTTCCGCGGGTCCGCGATGAAAGCCGCGGCGAACGACGAGATCGGGCTCCTGAAACAGGCCCTCTTCCGGATGATGGGGACCATCCGCTCCCAGGACCGGGAAAAGGAAAGGGCCTACCTGAGGACCTTGAAGGCGGAGCGAAAGGCCGCCGAGTCCGAACGCCTGGCCACCGTGGGACAGTGGTCCGCGGGGCTCGCCCACGAGCTCAACAATCCCCTGACGGTCATCCTGGGCGGTGTCCGGATGGCCCTGCGGTCCGGGAAAAGGAAGAAGGATTGGTGGATCCGGGAGATCGGGAAGGAAGCGGAAAGGTGCCGGCGCCTCCTGGGCGACCTCCTGGACATCGCCAAGCCCCGGCGGATCACGCCCCGGGACTGCGACCTGGCCGGGATGGTGCGGGAGACCTGGGACCGGCTCCCGGAGAGGGGCGTTCCCTTCGAACTGAGGCTTCAGCCGGACCGATTCCGGGTCCGGGTGGACCCGGACCGGTTCGCCCAGGTCCTTTTGAACCTCCTGAAGAATTCCCGCGAGGCGATGGCCCAAGGCGGTATCGTCCAGGTGGAACTCCGGAGGGAAGGGGGGTTCAACCGGCTGGTCCTCACGGACCAAGGTCCCGGGATCCCCCCGCGGCAGCTCCGGAACCTCTTCAAGCCCTTCTTTACGACCAAGGCCCAAGGGACCGGGTTGGGGCTCGCCATGGTCCAGGCCATCCTCCGGGAACATCGGGGAACGGTCCTGGCAAGGAACCGGAAGCCCCGGGGCCTTAGAATGGTGTTGGAATGGCCGGTGGATCTTTCTTCCAAAGGAAAAAAATGAGCAAGCCCGCGCGGATCCTGGTGGTGGAGGACGAAAAGGGGGTCGGAAGGCTCCTGGAGACCATGTTGGGGCGGCAAGGGCATCAGGCCGTCCTGGTCGGGGACGCGGAGAGCGCCCTGGGTCTCCTGGGGGCCGAGGCGTTCGACCTTTTGATCACGGACCTGCGGCTTCCCGGCATGGACGGGGAAGCCCTTTTGGAGAAGGTCAAGAAGGCCCATTCCAACCTTCCGGTGGTGGTGATATCCGGTTACGGCAATACCCGCAACATCGTCCAGGTCATCAAAAAGGGGGCCGAGGATTACCTCTCCAAGCCCTTCAACCCCGAGGACCTGGAAGTCGCGGTCTGGAAATCCCTGAACAAGCAAAGGCTGCTGGCCGAGAACGAGAGGCTCCGCAAGGAGATCGCCGGTAAGGCCGGGCCCATGATCGGCCATTCCCGGGCCATCGACCAGGTCCTGCAAACGGTCCGGAAGTTCGCCCAAAGCAGCGCCCCGGTCCTCCTGACCGGGGAGTCGGGTGTGGGCAAGGAACTGGCGGCCAAGGCCCTTCATGAGGCCTCCCCCCGCGCCAAGGGGCCCTTGGTCCAGGTCAACGCGGGCGCCCTTCCCGCGACCCTCTTCGAGGCCGAGCTTTTCGGCGTGCGCAAGGGAGCTTTCACCGGAGCCCACGAGAACCGGGAAGGCCTGTTCCAGGCGGCCGACGGCGGGACCCTTTTCCTCGATGAGGTGGGGGAGATCCCCTTGGAGTCCCAGGCGAAGCTCCTGCGGGCCCTGGAAACGGGTGAGGTCCGGCCGGTGGGCGACATCAAATCGCGCAAAGTGAACGTGCGGATCGTGGCCGCCACCAACCAGGACCTGGAGGAGATGGTCCGGGAAAGGCGTTTCCGGAGGGATCTCTATCACCGTCTTTCCGTGCTTTGCCTCAGGATCCCTCCTTTGCGGGAACGGCGCGAGGATATCCCCGCGCTGGCGGAACATTTCCTGGCGGGCTTTCGCCGGGAGACCGGGAAGGACCTGCGGCTGCTGCCGGACACGATGAAGTGGCTCTTGGCGCAGGATTGGCCCGGGAACGTCCGGGAATTGAAGAACACGCTGGAGCAGGCAGCGCTCTTGACCTCCGATGGCGCGATCCGGCGGACCGAATTGCTATCGCTGGCCCTTCCGGAAGAGGGGAAAACGGCGGGTGGGCTTTTCCGGACCGCCAAGAAAGCCTATGTGGAGTCCTTTGAAAAGGACTATCTCCACACCCTGTTGTCCCAGACCCGGGGGAACGTGTCGGAAGCATCCCGGCAGGCCGGGATGGCCCGTCGTAATTTCCAGGCCCTGCTGAAGAAATACCGTTTCTCCCCGGCCCAGTTCAAGAAGTGATCCCTTCTAAGGCCTGCATGCAAAGATGCCCGATGCATTCCTTTTAATGCATGGGGCGCCCGCCCACCCCGGTGAATCCCGCCGATTTAGATAGCCCCCCTTTGGCATGGCCCCTGCTCTTATGGAACACGGGCAGGGATCCAGGACCGGAGGGCTCGTGAAATATTCCTTTCGAATTTTTCTACTGGCCTTGGTGATCGTTCTGGGCGCCCTTTGGGCCCTTTCGGGACATCCGGGTCCCACCAAGGACCCCAAAGGGAGCGGTCCTTCGAAAACCCTTGACGGGGGAAACGCAAGGACCGAGACCAACGTACAAAGGATCCCGGTGCCCAAAAAGTGACCCTTCGCGAGAAGGGGACCGGGTTTGTCGGCCCGGGGCCGTTCATTCAATTTGACCTAAGGAGGATGAGGATGAAAACGCTTAAAAGCAGGGGATTTACCTTGATCGAACTGATGATCGTGGTGGCGATCATCGGGATCCTGGCGGCGATCGCGATCCCGCGCTTCGCCCAGATGTTGGAGAAGTCCCGGGAAGGTTCGACGAAGGGGAACCTGGGATCCTTGAAGTCGGCGGCCTCCATCTATTACGGGGACCAGCAGGGGATCTGGCCGACGACCCTGAACGCCTTCAGCACCTACGCCTTCAGCCGATATTTGGATAACGTTTCCCCGGTCAAGGTGACCGGCGCCTTCGTGGCCAATGCGGTCAGCCCCGCTGGGGACAAGGTGGCCTTGACGGGTCAAAGCCAGGTCCCGACGGGAAGCTCGACCGGTTGGATGTACGACAGCGGTTTGGGCAACGTGTATGTGAACAGCACGGTCAAGGACTCGAAAGGCATCCCTTATTCATTTTACGGGTTTGAATAAGAACGCATTGGGGCTATAGTCCGCAAAGAGGCCGGGATTTGTCGATCCCGGCCTCTTTGCCTTGGGTCAAAGGCTCCGAGGCCATTCTTCAAAAGTTCCAAGGAGGTTGACATGATTCGTCTATCCAAAAAGGGGTTCACGTTGATCGAGTTGATGATCGTGGTGGCGATCATCGGGATCCTGGCGGCCATCGCGATCCCGCGCTTCGCCCAGATGTTGGAGAAGTCCCGAGAAGGTTCCACGAAAGGGAACCTGGGGTCCTTGAAGTCGGCGGCTTCGATCTATTACGGCGACCAGCAGGGGATCTGGCCCACCACACTGAATTCCTTCAGCACCTATGCCTTCAGCCGCTATCTGGACAATATCTCGCCGGTCAAGGTGACAGGCGCTTTCGTGGCCAACGCGGTCAACCCTTCGGGCGCGGGAGTCGCGATGACGGCCCAAAGCAAGGTCCCGACCGGAAGTTCGACCGGCTGGATGTACGACAGCGGCTTGGGCAACGTGTATGTGAACAGCACGGTCAAGGATTCCAAGGGGATCCCTTATTCGTTCTACGGTTTCGAATGAACTGAAGTTTAACGTTCATGCTTTTAAAGGGGCGGCATTAGCCGCCCTTTTTTTATTTTGGATCCTATCGATTTAATCGTTTTTGTAATGGGAAACGGAAAAGGTTCCCGGGAACCGAGGCCCCGGAACCGGCAACCGGCGTTTTTCCGATTGGAAACCTGGAATCGTTCCGTTAAGTTCCATCCTAGGCCGTAACCCGAGGGATGGAGGCTTTTATGGATTGCCGCCAGGTACACCAAGCCTACAGTGTCTATATACAAGGGAAGCTTTCCCCTCAGCAGACCGCTTGGGTGACCGAGCATATCCAGGATTGCCCGGATTGTTACCTGCTGGACCAGAACGTCCGTAACGCTTTCGTCATCGAAAAGACCGGGATGGCGCTGGCCGCCTCGGGGCCCTCTTCCGATAAATCCTCTTCCTTTCAAACCGGTCCCGCCGACCGCGACACCTGGCTGATCTAAAGACCCTTTCGACCCAACCTTAGTTCCCCCGGTCCGGTGACTTCGGCGCCTTTCAGGCCGATCCTTGTCCTCAAGACGCGGATCTCCACGCCCGCTCTTTTCGTTTTTCGCAAAGTGTGGGCAAAGACCGGGTCCGTGTCCTCCTTGGGACTTACCGAAAGTCCCAAAGGATTTTGAAGGACAAAAAAGACCAGGGACCCGGTGCGGGGCTTGCGGCGAAGGGCCATCAGTTCTCGCAGGTGTTTGGAGGCGCGTTCGGACGGGGCGTCGGGAAAGAAGCCCCGGCCTTCCTGGTCCACCAGGGTGACGCACTTCACCTCGACCCAAAGGACCCGGCCCGTCCGTGGATCACGGGCTTGGAGGTCGAAACGGGTATGGCGGTCCAACGGGACCTCGCTTCGCAACCGGCCGTAGGCGCCCAGCCCCGCCAGCTTTCCTTTTTCCCAAGCCTCCCGGACCAGCTTGGGCGCCACGTTGGCCTCGATGCAGACCCACTTGCCCCGGTATCGGGCCAGGCGGATGGAGTAGCGGGTCTTCCGGGGAGGACCCGTGCCCAAGGCCTTGCCCTTGGAGCGGTGATCCACCAGGGCGACGGTGGCGCCGGGCCGCAACAATTCCCGCAAGCGGCCCGAATTGGTGACGTGGCAATATTCGACGCGGCCCCGCACCTTGACCCGGGCCCCAAAACGATGGAGCCTTTCGAGGAAAACGCCTAAAACCAGGGGGGCATCGGGCCATTTCATGCGCCCAAGCTATCCCAATTTCCAGGCGGTTGGGGTAATTTATAGAGAACATCATGTATCCGACCGGTCCGGTCCTTTGGAAAGGCTTCCCTTGAAAAACCCACGTCGATCCCTCCTGGTGTCCTTGTTGGGCGCGGGCTTCCTGATCTGTCCGCTTTCCTCCTGGGCCACTCCTGAATCGGACTTCACCGCGGACGCCCAAGCCGATTACCAGTCCCTGACCAATTACATCAACGGTCGTTTCGCCGGTAGCATGGGTTTCTTCACTTCGCTCGGTTGGAACACGCCGACCCAGGTCTTTGACCTGGTCTCGGGCCCCCGGGCCGAGGTGGGGGTGGGGGTCGGGGCGGACCTGATGGGCCTTCCGGACCTGAATTCGGTCGGCCTCAACGCGATCCATCTCTCCTCCAACCTGAGCATTCCGGCGGTGGTCCCGGCGCCCTTTCCCGTCCTGACCGGCAAGGTGGGTCTATTGAACGGGCTGGACCTGGGGGTGAAGTTCAACTACCTGCCCCAGGTCAACCTTCCCGAACTGGGGTTCGCGGCGGACTTCTTCGGATGGGGCCTGGACCTGCGTTACAAGCTGGTGGAAGGCGCGACCGCGCCGACCGTGACGGTGGGCGTCAGTTTCGACGACATGGCGGGGAACCTGAGCATCGGCACCCCCATCAACCAGTCCGGCAATTATGTCGACTCCAACACGTCCATGAACTACAACGTGAATTTCACCGGCAACAACACCTATGCCCTCCATTGGGAGACCAAGAGCTTTGGCGCCCAAGTGCAGGTGGGCAAGGACCTGGGGGTCGCGTACCCCTTCGCGGCCATCGGTTTCCAGCGCAATTCGGGGACCATCACTTCCACCATGACGGGCACCGGGACCCTGACCGTCTCTCCGGGCAGTCCCACGCCGATCAACGTATCCGCCGCCAATTCGGCCCAGCCCAACCTTTTCGAGCCCAAGTACGTGGTGGGGCTCGATTTCGGCATGGGTCTCCATTGGGCGATCGTGGGCGAATCCAACGGGACCGACCTGGCCTTTTCCACCAGCTTCCGGGTCCAGCTCTAGGGAACGCCATGCCCACCGCCAAGCGGACGAACCGCATCTCCTTCGTGGACCAGAACGAATGCACCGGTTGCGAGGCCTGCGTGGTGGAGGCCCCCAAGGTCTTCCGCATGACCTCCGACGGGCTCTCCGAGGTCTTCAATCCCCAGGGCGACAGCGAAGAGAGGATCCAGGCGGCCATGGATTCCTGTCCGGTGGCCTGCATCCACTGGAAGAAATAGGAGCGCCATGGGGATCCACCAAGGCTGGATGGAAAAACGCCAGTTCGAGCGCATCGACGCCACCGTCAAGGTGACCTATACGGTGGTCCCCAAGGGCGAGCTGGTCCGGGTCCTATCCGACCCGGCCTACCGGGAATCCTCCATCGACCACCTGCCGGAGTTGGCCAAGAAATCCGCCAGCGTCCACGCCGTGACCCGGGACATCTCCATGGGGGGCATGTCGTTGGTCGGGTCCGACGAATTCCCTCCCGATTCGGCCCTGGAGATCCATCTTTACCTGCCGGGCTATCCGGCGCCCTTGACCCTCCTGGCCGAGATCGTCCGGGTCCATACCGAGGGGTCCCCCTCCTCGGGCACGACCCACCGGGCGGGCATCAAGATCCTGGCCCTCAACCGGCAGGATGTGGTGCGGCTGGACAAGTTCCTCCTGGCCGAGAAGATCCGGCAACGCAACGGTGGCAAATGAACAAAGGCATCGTTCCACTCCTGGCTTGAGAGCGAGGCTGCATGACACCTTCTCCCGGTCCCCTCAAAATCCTCTCCACGACAAAGGTGGGGAAGTACGACATCCCCGGCCACCCCGAACATCCTTTAAGGGTCCTGAGGTCCTTGGAACACCTCAAAAGTATCCTGCCCAGACAATTATTCGAAGAACCTAAACCCGTCCAACTGGAACAGCTGCACGCGGTCCATCACAAGGCCATGATCGAACAGGTCGAGAAGGAAGGTTATTTCGATCCGGACACACCGGGCGCTCCCGGGGTGTGGGAAAGCAGCCTTCTGGCGGCGGGAGCGGCGGTGCAAGCCGCCGAAGAAGCCCTGGAAGGCCCAAAGGTCTTTTCCCTCATGCGCCCGCCCGGGCATCACGCGACCCCGGACAGCGGCATGGGATTCTGCTATCTCAATTCCATGTCGGTGGCGATCGAGGACCAGGTGAAGAACAAAAGGGCCGGGCGCGTGGCGGTGCTGGACCTGGACTGCCACCACGGGAACGGCACCGAGGATTTCTGTTTTGGCCGGGATCCTTTCCTTTATGTCTCGCTCCACCAGTTCCCGGCCTATCCGGGTACGGGCCGCCAGTCCCGGGGGAACTGCGCCAATTACCCCTTGCCGCCCGGGACCACGGAGCGGGACTATTTCCAGTCCTTGGACAGCGCGCTCAAGCGGGTCGCGGAATTCAAGCCGGACCTGTTGGGTATCTCCATGGGATTCGATACTTATGAGAAGGACCCGCTCACCCAGTTCGGGCTCACGAAGAAGGATTACCGGGGGATCGGGAAAGCCCTGAAGGACATCGGAACCCCCACCTTCGCGCTCTTGGAAGGCGGTTATCACGATGACCTGCCGGCCCTCATCGAGGAGTTCCTGATGGGTTGGACCTCTTAACGGCAATTTTAAATTTTCAATTCTTAGTTTTTAATTAAGAACCAAAAATTAAGAATTCAAAATTCAACCGGAGGATCGAGTTGAAAACGCCGATCATGACCCTTCTCACCGATTTCGGCTCCCGGGACCCCTTTGTCGGTGTTATGAAGGGCGTCATTCTTTCCATCTGCCCCCAGGCCCGGCTGGTGGACCTGACCCACGAGGTTCCGCCCCAGGCGGTCATGGCGGGGGCCTATTTGCTCAAGACCTCCATCGGCTATTTCCCCCCCGGGACCATCCATCTCTGCGTGGTGGACCCGGGGGTGGGGAGCGCCCGCAAATGCGTGGTTCTCAAATCCCAGGGCCATTTTTTTGTGGGCCCGGACAATGGGCTTTTCTCGGCGGCCTTGAAAGACTGGGGCATCGAACAGGTGGTGGAACTCACCGATAAGAAATTCCAACTTCCGAACCCCAGCACGACCTTCCACGGGCGGGACATCTTCGCTCCCGCCGCCGCCCATCTGGCCAAGGGGGTGCCCTTGTTGAAACTGGGGAACCGCATCAACCATTGGGTCTGGCGGGAACTACCGAAACCCTTCAGGACCAAGGCGGGCTGGACCGGGGAAGTGCTTTGGATCGACCGCTTCGGGAATCTCATCACGAACCTGGAAGCCAAACATATCCCCAAGCCTTTCCGCATGAAGATCGGCAAGACGGTGGTGCTCCATGTGGCGACCCATTATTCGCAGATCAAGAAGGGAACGGTGGCCGTCTTGGTGGGGTCGTCCGGGAACCTGGAGGTGTCGGTGAATGGGGGGAGCGCTGCGCAAAAGCTGGGTGCGAAGATTGGATCGCCAGTTACTTTGGGTTGAAGATGGCCTGGTTCAACCCGAGGTTTTTTTAAACAAGAACAGGTCAAAACCTTTAAAAATGATAATGTTAATCTGTCGAATTGGTTTTTGCGGGAAAATCTTGGCCGTCGGAGGGTAATGTGGGGATTCGGTATCGTATTTGTGCGGTCCTCGCCGTCCTAACCGTGATCTTTGTTGCCGGACCGTCTTTTGGGTTTGCCGCTACATCCATCCAAATACTCACACCTCCAGGATGGGTAAAAGTCTCCTTGGAAAGCATCCCGACCAACGACCCTTCCGTGCCCAAATCCGTTCTTGATCTGGCAACAGATCTTGCCCAAGAACCCACGTTCAAGCTGGTGGCCTATGATCCCAAAGCCTATAAAGCCCAGAAATCAGCGGTCATGTATGTCCAAGAAATCCATTTCGGGCAATTATCCGATCCCACCGAAAAGGGGTTCCTGGAGGGGCGTGGGGAATGTTACGTCAAACAAGCCATGGGTCAAGACACAACCCTTGTTGAGAGAAGAGGTTTTGTAACCTTCGGGAAATTCGTTGAAAGGCTGGTCATGGAATTCATTTCGACCAAGCGAAAGATCCCCATCATTGAAACAACTTACATGTTCATCCACGGGAACAACCTTTATCAGGTGAGTTTCCGGGTGGACAAGGACACATTCACTTCCTACGCGCCGGTCTTTCAAGGATCTTTGATCGGGATCCTTAAGGCGATCCAGTAACCAGCACGCCCTCCCATATGACAAATCCTATTTTTCGGTGTGCGGTCGAAAGCCCTACATCGGAGAGGCGTTGTGTTCTGTGGAAAATGTGGGGTCAAAATGCGGGAACAGGTCCATTCGGCTCACAAGAAAAGGAAGTTCATTTGTCCTGTTTGCGGCGGGCGTGCATGATAGGTGGTAAAGAAAAGGTCCGGGGTCGGTGTCGTTAAATAAGGAATGAACTTCGGGTGATCGGAAACGCTTATTGGGGCCTAGCCCGATGGGCCCACTTCTTCATCCAGTTCTTCTCGTCCTTACCCTTCCACAAGGTCTTGAAGATGGCTTGATGGGTTTTGCCGTTGCTGGCCAGGGCGTTCTGCGCCAATAGGTCGAAGGGCTTGCCGTTGATGTCGGTCACCCGGCCGCCCGCCTCCCGCACCATCAGGACCCCGGCGGCCATATCCCAGGCCTGGATGCCCCTTTCCCAGAAACCGTCGAAACGCCCGGCGGCCACATAGGCCAGGTTCATGGCGGCCGATCCGTCCCGGCGGACGCCCTGGGCGGTCAGCACGAAGCGGCGGAAGTTGTCCAGGTTGTAATGGGTCTCACGCACGGCATAGGCGAAGCCCGTGCTCAGCAGGCTTTCCGAAAGGCTCTTGGTCGGGCTGACCTTGAGCCGCTTTCCATTCAAAAAGGAGCCCTTGCCTTTTTCAGCGGTAAAGAGCTCGTTCCGTAGGGCGTCATAAATGACCCCCACCACGGGCTCGTTGTCCTTCACCAAGGCGATGGAGACGCAAAAGAAGGGATAGCTGTGGGCGTAATTGGTGGTCCCGTCGAGGGGGTCCACCAGCCAGGTATATTCGGAAGAGGTCGAACCCTGCCCGCTTTCCTCTCCCCAAAGATTGTGGGTGGGGAAGGATGCCTTGAGCATGGAAAGGACGATCTTCTCGCAACGCTGGTCCACTTCGGTGACCAGGTTCAATTTGTTCTTGGATTTGTACTGGATGTTCCGGACCCGGCCGTAGTGGGCCTTTTGAACGGCGCCCGCTTTCTTGGCGGCCCGAACGGCGATGGTTAAATAAGAGGACATTAAAGTTTTCTCCTTGAGGCCCGGGGATTGTAACAACCGGCGGGGACGCGGGAAATAGAGGGCGGCCGTAAAAGGGATTCGGCTATAATGCGGTCGTAGTCCGCCCCTAGGACATTCCGTCCTGAATTCCATGGAAAACCCCGGGCGGAGAGAAGTCTTTTGTCATGAAAGCGTTTGAAAGCGAAAGGCAAAAACCATGTCCGTCACCATCTATGACGTGGCCCACAAGGCCGGTGTCTCCATCTCGACCGTTTCCCGGGTGCTCAACAACAATCCCAATGTGCTCGAGGATACCCGCCAAAAGGTGCTCCAGGCCATCGCGGAGCTCAAGTTCAAGCCCAACCCCATCGCCCGGGGCCTGGTGGCCCGCCAGACCAACCTCATCGAGGTGGTCTTCTCCTGGTCCGGCTATCAGTTCAACCTGCAGAGCGCCTGGTATGTGGGGCTCCTGAACGGCATCAACGAGGTGGTGCAGGAGAACCAGTACGGACTCCTCATCAACACCATCGCGGGCATCTTCGACCCGCAGGAGGTCTATCGCCGGGTCTATCACAACGCCGTGGACGGGGTGATCATGGTCTCCCCCTACCTGGAAGAGACCGACGTGTTGCAGATGATGGACCAGAAGATCCCGGTGGTCCTCATCGGCTACCGAACCGAGAGCCAGGAAATGGATTTCGTGGACAGCGACAACGTGCAGGCCGCGGTGACGGTGGTGGACCACTTGGTGAAGCTGGGCCACAAGAAGATCGCCTTCATTTCAGGCCAACCCAAGACCTCCCGCAACGCCAATGACCGCTTGAGGGGATTTCGGATGGCCATGGAGGGGAAAGGTCTTTCCATCCCGGAAGGTTATATCGTCGAGGGGGATTTCATGCGCCCCTCCGGCGAGGAAGCGATGAAGAAACTGTTGGCCTTGCCGGACAAGCCCACGGCGGTCTTCGCCTCCAACGACCTGATGGCCCTCGGTGCCTGGGATGTGGCCGAGGAAGCGGGGCTCACCGTGGGTGGAGACATCGCCCTGGTGGGGTTCGACGACATCACCGAGGCTTTCACCCCGCCCTATTCCCTGACCACCGTGCGCCAGGATTACCGGACCATCAGCGTGGAGGCGACCCGGATGCTCTTGGACAAGATCCACGCCGGGAGCCAGTGGAAACCCAAACAGGTGCTGGTGCCGACCCAGTTGGTGGTGCGGCAATCCTGTGGTTCCAAGAAAAAGTGGTTTTAAACCTTAAACCCCAAAAGTCGTTTCACCGCGAGGGTGCGAAGCGGCGAAAGGATCATGAGGGCGGAGCCGGATCCTGAATGCCCGGTAAAATTCCCGTCTTCGCTTCTTCGCGGTCAAATCAGGTCTTTTAAGCGGGCCTTCTGCGTTGCAGGCCCGTAACCCGGTTGCTACAATGCCTCGGCTTTTGCTGGCCAAACTTCCATGGGATGGGACATGCGTCGACCCCTCATCAATCTCCTGATCATCCTGGCCGCCCTGGGCGTCCTTTATTTGATCGCCGCCGGGCTCGGGCTCACCCGCGGTTTAGGCAAAAGGCACGTGGAAGCCAAGAGCCAGATGATCAACGACTTCGAGCGGCCGCAATGGGACTATGACTGGACCACCGGTGGTTATGTCCAGATCGAACCCTCGACCGAGAACAAGACCCACGGCAAATACGCCGCCAAGGCGACCTTCCTTCTCTTCAACCAGTTCTACTCGACCCCGACCCCCAACCCGGCCCTGACCTCCGACGCCTCCATGGGAGACACCCCGACCCCCCTTCCCACGGCCACCCCGACCCAGACCCCCACGGGCGGCAAGAAGCAGGTCGCCTTGGCGGTCGCTCCTCCGGCTTCCCCTGTCCCGACCCCCCCCATCGCCTGGCGGCCCGAGATGGTCCTTGAGAACCGTTCCCCGACCCAGTTGGGGGTCTATGAATGGCAGGATTACGCCAACTTGAAACTGGACGTCTTCGATCCCCAGGATCAGCCGGTCTCCTGGTTCATCCAGATCGCCGACTCACGGGGCTACGTCTATACGGCTTCGGGGTCCCTTTTGCCCCGGAAGGTCAACAACTTGGTCCTGCCCCTGGGTGAGACGGCGGCCTCCCGGATCGACCTCTCCAATATCCGGTCCTTCCATTTCGGACTGGATCTGTCCGGTGCCGCCCAACCTTTGGTGGTCTACCTGGACAACCTCCGACTGGATGGGGATGCCAAGGCTCCCAAACCGGTCGCCGTTGCCTCTCCGACCCCCCGCCGCTAGGGACGGGTCGCCCCTTTTCCCAATTCTTGCGTCCCACCCGATTTGTTCCTGGCCGAAAATCATTTAAAATGCACCCCAGGGGCCTTCCGGGTCCCTTGGGTCATTCGGCGGCTTCCGTACTTCGACATTTCCCAAGCCGGGTCCACCACACTTTCTTGAAGGGATCCAAGGGCAGGACCCAAGGATCAAGGTCGCGAAACCCATGAACACCACCCACCCGACCCCGCCGGTAAGGCACGGCGAAGAGATCGAGATCGATGTCGCCTCGCTGGCCTTCGGCGGCGATTCGGTCGGCCGCTTCAAGGATTTCGCCGTCTTCATTCCCGGCGGCCTGCCGGGCGAGCGGGTCCGCCTCAAGATCGTGCAGGTGAAGGATCACTACGCGGTGGGGGAGATCCTCCAGGTCCTCCGGCATTCCCCCGACCGGGTCCAGCCGCCCTGTCCCATCTTCCAGGAGTGCGGCGGCTGCCAGTGGCAGCACTTCAGCTATCCGCGCCAGCTCCAGACCAAGCGTCAGTTCGTCGTGGATGCCTTCCAGCGCATCGGCAAGATGGGCGACGTCACGGTCCAACCCTGCCTGCCCTCGCCGTCGCCCTATGCCTACCGCAACAAAGCCATGCCGGTCCTTTCCATGCGGGACGGGCACTTCATCACGGGCATCTATGAACCCCGGTCCCATCACCTGGTCCCCTACACGACCTGCGCCATCCAGGCCGACGGCATCAACCAGTTCCTGCAAAAGGTCACCGCCAAGATCGATCAATCGGGCCTGACCCCTTACCAGGAGAAGAAGCATTCCGGCTTCCTCCGCCACCTGACCGTGCGGCAAGGGCAGAAGACGGGCGAGTTCCTGCTGGCCTTCGTGACCCGGACCGAGGATCCGGAGGAACGGGTGCAGAAGCCCACCCTCCTGCCCGAACCCCTGGAGGGCATCCTGCCCCGCCTGGCCCGCGAACTGATGGAGGAGACCCCGGGTCTGGTGGGCGTACTGCAGAACATCAACCCTTCCCGGACGAACATCGTCTTCGGGCCCACGACCCGGGTGCTGGCCGGGCGGGACCATTACTTCGAGGTCATCGACGACCTGAAGCTCAAGGTCTCGTTACGTTCCTTCCTACAGGTGAACACGGCCCAGGCCGACATCCTCCACACCGTGGTGCGGGAAGCCCTGGGCGCCCCCACGGGAAAGAAGCGCTGGGGGACGATCCTCGACCTTTATTCCGGCATCGGCACGCTGGCGATGGCGGTCTCGCCGTTGGCGGATTACGTGGTGGGGATCGAGGAGATCGGCCCCGCCGTCGAGGACGCCAAGGAGAACGCCAAGCTCAACCAGCGGGCCAACATCGATTTCCTCGAGGGGGACGTGGCCCCCATCCTTCTGGGCCTGCGGGAGAAGGGGATGAACCGCGTGGACGCGGTCCTGCTGGACCCGCCCCGAAAGGGGGTCTTGCCCGAGGTGCTGGCGCGGGTGACCTCGCTCCATCCGGAGCGGATCGTCTATGTGTCCTGCGACCCTTCCACCCTGGCCCGGGACCTGGCGCTCCTTTCCAAGCACGGCTACCTGGTCGATTGGGCCCAACCGCTCGACATGTTCCCCCAGACCTACCACACCGAAACGGTGGTGCGGTTGACCCGGGAGAAGCCCGTCCTGCCGGAGACGCCGGAGGAGGCCGCGCTGGCCGGGGAGACCCCCTTCCGCGTCGCCGCGCCGATCGCGCCCCCCAAACCCCAGGACGTCTCGGATAATTTCCGTTATTTCAAGGACCGCACCGCCGGGCTCATGGTGGCGGTG
This sequence comes from bacterium, assembly GCA_035549195.1. Lineage (NCBI taxonomy): Bacteria > bacterium. Next base: position 175,533 of record DASZRK010000002.1, on the reverse strand, counting down.
GGGCAGCAGTTCGGAGCGGCCTTCGGCCTGGCCTGGTCCCTCGTTTCGTTCCTGGGACGTTCGGCGGCCCAGGGAGCGGTAGGGGCCGGCCGGGGTCTGGGACGGGCCCTCCGGGCCGGCAGCGACGCCACCCGAAAGACCCGCGAAGTGGTGGGCCAGGTGGGGGCGGAAACGGCGACCCAATTGGGCAAGGCGGCCCGTGATGGAGTGGAAGCCGGCCAAAAGACCTTCCAATGGATGGAGCAGGCCATCGCCCGGACCCGGGACCAGTCCCAGGGTCCCGCCACGGACGAGGGGAACCGCCCGGCCTCGAAGGCCGCCCAATTCCTGCAGGCCATCGAGGAGGAAGTGCTGACCGAAAGGGTCGAATCGGTCATCGAGGAGGAGACCCAGGCCTTCGTGGTCGAAGCGGAGGAAGAAAGATCCTTCGTGCCTGCCGAACCGCCGGCCCCCGTCATGAAGACCCAATGGTCCGAGGCGACGGTACAGGAAGCCCCAAGCCCGGTCCAGGAAGAGGTTGTTCAGGAGCCCCTGGAAGCGCCGACGCCGGAGGTGGTCCAGCGTTCGATCCCCCCCGAAAGGGAACCGGAAGAAGCGCCGGTGGTCCTGGAACAACTCCAGGCTCCCCCGGAGCCCGAACCCGTCCTTGCCGTGGCACCGGCCCCTGTCCAGCCGCCCATCCCGGCCGAAGTCCCTGTCCAGGAATTAACTCCGTCGGTCCCGGCGGAGGAAGTCCCGTCGGCCCGGCCCTCGGCGCCCCCGCCCCCCGTCCCACTGCCGCTTTCTCCCTCGCGCAAGGCCCTTTTCCGCGACCTTCGTTGGGCGGTGATCCTGGCCATCCTCGTTGGCGGGGGCTATTGGGCCGCGGCCACCTTCTCGCCCGATGCCAAGAGGCTCGGGGTGCTGATCCCCCTGGAGACCCAGCTGGTCCCGGATGTCATCGCCGTCATGCCCGCCCGCGACTACAAACGCTACGAGATGGTCCCCGTCGAGGTGAAGATCAGCGACCAGGAAAAGGAGGCCTTCAGCGAGATGCAGGCCTCGGTCCAGGTGACCCGGAACGGGGAACCGGTCACCTGGGTCCAGGACAGGACCGTCATGCCCCTCAAGAAGGACAACGACCAGCGCCGGTTCCATGGGAATTGGCCCATTCCCTTCAACCCCATCCCCGGCACCTATGTAGCGGAGGTGACCGTCCATAGCCCCCGCTGGAAGTCGCCCAAGGTCTTCCAGTCGGCCTTCACCATCTCGCCCTTGAAGCCCTCGGGCCTCTATCCCGGCTACGCCGCCCTCACCATGGAGGGCGGGAAACAGCTGGTGGGCGGGGCGGTCCCGGCCCTGGATGGGAGCGATTCCCTGCGGGCGGCCAACGCCGTCGAATGGGCCAAGTTCATGGGGGCCAACATCTATTGCTACCTGATGGGCCAGACCTCGATCTGGGACCACATGATCGCGCGGGATTTCCCCTTCAGCCGCGGCGACATGGAAGTGGGGAAGAAATACGCCAAGCTCTGCCACCAGGCGGGGCTCAAGTTCGCCGGTTACATGACCACCTTCAAGGTGGTGGGCGATGCCTGGGCCCAGGCGCCCTACCAATTCTCGCTCGGCTATGACCGCGAGACCGGGGAAGTGGCCCCCACCCGGTTCATCTCCCTCCAGGATGAGCACCGGCACCATGATGTCGTCCAATTCCTCCAGGAACTGGACCAGGACCCGGACATCGACATGATCGGCCTGGACTATGTCCGCACCGGCGATGCAGGCTATGAGTTGGTGGACGAGTTCGTGAACGACCTGGACGTCCCCGTGCCGAACGAGTTCGCCAAGATGTCCCGGGACGAGCGCATCCATTGGCTGGCGGAAACGGTGGAATCGGGGAAGAAGCACAAGATCGGCAAGGAAGTGAACACGCTCTTCCAATGGTGGCGGGCCCATAAGGTGGCCCTGACCCTCAAAGGCATCCTGGAGGAAGCCAAGGTCTCCAAACCCGTCTTCACCTTCACCCTGGGATGGGAAATGGGGCACCAGCACGGACAGGACCCGGCCATGTACGTGGACGCGGGCGTGAACTTCAACCAGATCATGCTCTATGAGGGGGACCGGAACACCCTCAAGTCCATGAAGACCCAATGGCCCCAGTACCTGGCCCGGTGCAACGGGGAATACGCCCCGGGCGAGATGGTGGATTTCAACTGGGTGCAGAAATCCCTCGACCCCCCGGGGCCCGAGGAACTCTACGACCGGGAGGTGGGGGTCTTCCAGGATTGGTTCACGGTCAACTCCTCGCTCGGGATGTTCTGGCACGACCTTTACCGTATCGTCTATGGGGTGCGGGGACCCTACAGCTCCATGGAGTGGGCGGTGGCGGGGGGCAAGGCCTTCTCGACGATGCAGCGGATGGAGGGGCTGGTGCCCATCGACATGACCCTGGTGGCCCCCGAACGGGCGCCGGGCGGGGTGCCGATCCCCTTGAGCGTGGAGATCCGGAACCAATCCAACGAGGCCATCAAGGGCGTGGTCCTGCACCAGGTCGATACCAGCAAGAACTATTACACGGACCTGGCGACGGTGGGCCCTTTCGACCTTCCCTCCGGCCACATGGTGCGGGTCAAGAACCTCTTTGCGAACCTTCCCAAGACGGAGGACCCCGCCCGGGACGACCGTTACATGGCCGCGGTGTTGTTGGAAAAACCCGGACAAGCCATGCGGGTCTTCGACTTCGCCTACATGAAGAAAGTCCCCGCAGGCAAAACGGCGCCCTTCACGGATACCACCGACGGTGGGAAACCGGAATAACCCCACGATTGAAGGGGTCCTTTTTTCATGAAACCGGTTTCTCGAGCCTAAAACCGCTTTAGTCCTTCATCGCTCGGGACATGGTCCCCAAGGCAAAAAAGGGTTCCTGGTTCCGGACCCTTTTAGTAAAATACCCAGGCTTTTTTGCCGGTCCCTTGTTTCCTTAGAGCATTTATCCCAACCGGATCCCCCGAGGTGTTCATGCGGTCTTGGTGCCTGGCTTTTGGCTTTTTGCTGGCCGCGTCCGTCCTCTTCTTCCAAGGTTGCGGGGCCGTTTTCATCAATGAAGGTTCCAAGAACGCATCCCTGACGGAAGGCCTGTCCAACCCGGCGGCGAACCCGCCCAAGAAGGTCGCGGTCCCCCGGGAAGCCCGGGTCGTCAACGATTTCGAAAGCGGCGGAAAGGCGACCAATTCCAAGCTCTTCGGCGGCGGAGGCGGCATGTGGCTGGCCATCACCTTCGGCGGCAACACCCTCAACGCGGACCTAGGCGCGGCGGGCGGGGCCAATGGCACCCCCAAGGCGGCCCATATCTACGGCAACCTGACGGACCATGGGGACAAGGTCTATCCGGATTTCGAGATCCAAGGGAAGTTCAAGGACAGCGGCTTCTACGATGCCAGCAATTTCACCGGCATCCAGTTCTATTACAAATGTCCCGCCACCGACCAGGCCCTCAAGCGGCGCTTCAAGGTGGGCACCGCCGTGACCCTTCCGCCGGACCAGGGTGGGACCTGTAGTTCAGGCTGTTATGACAACTTCGGGGCGGACCTGTCCGTTTCCCCCGATTGGACCAAGAAAGCCTACGCCTTCACCGACCTGAAGCGGGAAGGATGGGGCGCTCCCGTGACTCCGCCGGACATGTCGGACCACTTGAAGGAGTTCATCAACCTGACCTGGGCGCACAGCGCCAACAATGCCGCCGGGACCTATGCGATCGATTACTGGGTGGATGAGGTGGAGTTTTACTGAGCCTTTCCCGTCGATCCGGACGGGTTCATTTTGGGTTGAGCCGGTCATCCTTAAATAGAGGACGTTCTTGGAACTTCGTTTGAAACAATTTTTGGCCCTTTTCCTCCTGGTTTCGGCCGGCGGGGCCTTGGGCTTCCGGGCCCTGGCGAATCCCTTCGACCAATTGACGCCCGACAACCCTCTTTATCAAAGGGTCAAGCACCTGGAGGATTACGGCCTCCTGGACCCCCAGGACCAGGCCAAGCTCGATCAGGGCAAGATCGTCAGCCGGTTGGAACTGGCCTTTTATACGGAGAAGGCCAAGGCCCGCCTGACGGCCCCCGAATTGCTCCAACCCACGCCGACCTTCACGCCCCAGCCCATCCCGACCCCCATGCCGATCGCCATTCCGACGCCGATCCCCACCCCGATGGCTCCTCCGGTGAACCCCTGGGTGCGGCAGGAGATCGACAACCTATTGAAGGAACTCAAGCAGGAGTCGGAGCTCTTGCGGACCCATTTGAGCCTCTACGACAACCGCCTGGCCGAGTGGCAGAAGGAAATGGAAAAGCTCAATACCGTCCAGGACGACGTGAACGCGACCTGGAAGAAGGCCAACAAGAGCAGCGGCATCCCCAACTTCAGCACCAAGACCCGCTTCCGCTTCGAGAACCTGACCATGTCGGGGATCACGGTGGTGAACGCCATCCGGACCGCCAATTCCATCGACCTGGGTATGTGGAGTGATTTCGGGGGGAAGGGAGCCATTTCCTTAGGGTTGACCGGTACCTTGACCGACGCCAACGCCAATTCCCAAGGTGCCAGCTTCGGCATCTATAACCCGGACGTGAGCTTCCAGTTCGACGGCCCCTTGGGCCGTTGGGACACCCATTTCATGGCGGAAGGCTATCCGGGCGCCGGGACCCTGGGGGATTTCACCCGGGGCATCGGACCCACCTCCTTGAAGCGCTACGTAAACCCCGTGGACATCAAGCATTTCTCCGACGACAAGGACCAGAAGACCTGGGACGATTACGTGAGCAACATCTCGGCGGTGCCGCCCTCTTCGGCCGCCGGGGCCATCGTTTCCAGCTTCGACCCGGTCTTCTCGGGGATCTATGGCATCGGGTCCAACTTGCCCTGGTTGGGCCAGGATGGGAACATGGTCCTGATGTTCGGGCGCATGGGGACCCAGAACACCCAAGGGAACCGTTTCGAGCAGGCCGCCAAGCTCTCCAAAAACTTTGGGACGGTCCAGGCCGCCTTGTCCACGGAGTGGATCAACGACGACTTCGGCGTCAACCAGGTCCCTCAACTCGATCTGAAGACCTATCAGGCCAGCCTGGGGTTTGACCTCAAGCCGGTGCGGATCGACGTGGAAGCCGGATTCTCCCACCTCTATTCCGGCATCGACAACGGCCAGCCGGCCAAGGCCGCCCTGGAAGCGCCCGCGGGACAGGTCCAGATCTCCTACTATCCCTTCAATCTCTTCTACACCGCCATCAGCGACAGCTTCGCCAATTTCAACAGCAAGGTGGCCATGGCCGGGGTCAACTTCAACCAATATGGGGTCTACGCGGGCCCGGGCTATACCTCCAGTTCCTTCGAGGACGCCTATGGCTTGGTGGGGGAAGTGGACAACCTGGTCAGTAACCGCTACGGCTGGCGCGCCAACCTGGGCTGGGACGGCCGCAAGCAGGATTGGATGAGGGGCTGGCCCAGCTTCCTCGACGATATCGTGGTCAATTTCGATTTCGCCCAGAAGACCGAATACCGGGCCGTTCAAAGCCCCACCAATGTGGGGACCGATTCCAACGGGGACCCGGTCTACAACAATTACAACTTCGTGGAAGCCTTCAACGTCCTCTCCCCCTATTACCAGGAGGACGAAGGTATCTGGGGACTGGACCTCTGGGGCGGCTATGCGGCCGCGCCCTGGTTGCCCGCCCGCCAGGCCTATGACAACAATATCGAGGCTCTCCGCAACGACGGCGACATCAGCTCCGGCCAGCAGACCCGCTACCAGTTCACCCTTTCTTCCGAGCGCATTCCTTTGATGATGCCGGTCACCACCGGCGGCGGGGCCATCGTGGTCAACGGGTCCGCCCCGGGGGTCGTGGCGGGCACCAACGCCTACACCATGTTGACCCACCTGAAGACCTACAGCTACATCACCCTGACCACTAAATACCAGTTCAACAAGATGTTCGGGATCGACCAGCCCCTCTACGGGTCGGTCTTCTTCACCGACAACCGGGTGTCGGGCAAGGCCCAGGACCCGTCCCAATCCGACATCTCCAACCTTTTCGAGCAGCAGGTCGTCGACTTCGGGGCCATGTACCAGTTGATCCGCAACGTCAACATCATGGGGGAATACGGCTGGGAGACCTGGAAATGCGCCTACACCTATCCCCTGGTGGACTACCGCACCGATGTGATCGGGGGCGGGTTCGCTTATGACATACCTTGGGGATCGGGCAAATTCGAATTGCGCTACAAGGATGTGACGTTCAAGGACGCCTATGTGCCCGCCAACAGCTATCACACCGGGCAATGGATCTCCGAATTCTACTTGTTGTTCTAAAAGATGGGTAAAGGGACGGTTTCCGTGAAGAAGAGAACGAACAAAATCCAAGGGGCGGTCCTCGCGATGGTCCTGGGTGCCTTTTCGGCCGCCCGGGCCGATCATGGGACCTTGTCCTCGAACGAGCGGTCCCCTTGGATCAACGACGCCCTGTCCCGCCTGGTGGAGGAAGGATGGGCCCCGTCGCCGACGAAACCGATCGCCCAATTGTCCAACCTGGAAGCGGCCGAGATGACCGCCCATACCGGGGAGATCCTGGTCGCCCAATTGCCCCCGCCGGGGGACGACCTGACCTTGCCACCGCCCATGGACCCCAACTTCGGACTTCCGGGGGCCCTTCCCCCGCCTCCGGCGGCCGCGGGCCTGCCGAGCTTCCCGTCCCCGGCCGCTTCCAAGAGCGCCGGCCAACTGGTGGAAGAATTCAAGAAGGAACTCAAGGCCATGGGGGCCGACCTGCCGAGAATCGAGGACCGGATCTTCGCCCTGGAGCACCGCAATGAATCCCTGGGGGCCCAGCAACAGGTCCTGCTGAAACGGACCGGGACCGAGGGGACCGGTTTTTCCCGGGGATATTTCAACAGCTACCGAGGTTTCGGGATCAACGCGCCCTACACCACCACCCAATACAACTACGACCTCTTCATGGACATGAGCCTGCACAGCATCCCGGTGCCCACCGTCCTCTTCGAGGCCACGATCCGGTTCTGGAGGACCCTGGGGATGTTCTACGCGGACCCCATTTCCCCCAAGACCGACCTACGCTGGCTATCCTTGAGCGATTACAACGAATACTTCACGGTGAACGCCGGAGACTTCTGGCAACACTATAGTCCCTTGGTCCTCTGGAACTACGACGTTCCCGTCTACACCCTGCTGGAACCTTCTTCCTTCTACCGCAACCGCAAGGACGTGGAGGAACTGGCCATGATGGACCATGGCCCCGACTTCCGGGTGCGGGGCTTCCGGGCCTCGACCGACCTCATGGGCTCCAACGATCCCTTCTTCTCCGACCTGAAGGCCGAGGCCATGGTGAGCCCCATCAAGAACGCCACCGAGTTCAGCTTCGGGGACTACATGGCCGGGTCCCAGATCGCCCTGGTCCTGCTGGACAAGAACGTGGAGCTCAAAGGGGATGGCCTGCTCATCTGGGACGACCCGGGCACGATCAACGATTCCAACAACCTCTACACCCCCGACTTCCCCCTGACCTTCCCGAAGCAGTACCACGTGGGGAGCCTCTCGGCCAAAGTGAAGGTCCCCTTCGACGCCGACGTGAACGTGACCGGGGAAGGGGAGTACGGGTCCAGCCGCTATGTGGACGACGCCAATAATCCCGACCGGGCCTTCCAGGATTGGGCCTATTGGATGAGCGGTTCCCTGAACATCGCCGGGTTCCACCTGAGCGCCAAGTACATGGACATCGGTCCCTACTTCTATTCACCCGGTGCCCAGACCAACCGATTCTCCTTTGGGAACCCGCCCACGGGCTACTTCAGCAACGATAACTTCCAGGAGGAAGAGGCCCTGATCGGATACCTGAACCGCTATCCGGTCTCGGCCGCCGGCCGGCCGGTCTTCGCCACTTATGACCGCCTCAACGAGAACGCCCTCCCCTATGGGGACGCGACCCCGAACCGACAGGGCCTGATCCTGGGGTTCGACGCCGACATCGAGGCCTGGCTCCATCCCCGGGCCAAGCTCATGACCGGGTTCAAAGAGACCACGGCCAATTATGTCCTCAATGGCGCGGGCACCGGCGGTGTGGCCGTCGATACCCTGGATTCGGTCGGGGCCGAACGCACCTTTGAGGGTTGGGAAGGCGCCATGACGGTGGAACTGGCGAAACCTTTGGAATTGAAGGGGAAAACCTATCAGCTGGGTTTCGACTACAAGGACGAGACCACCACCCTCTTCGGTTCCTCCAAGTTCGACGTGACGACCCTTATCGCCTCCGCCGACTTCACCGTGCCTTTCGCGGGGTTCGATTCGGTGGTGCTATCCACGGCCTTTGTCCAGACCCAAGCCGCGGGGAGCGAATACACCCTTGCCGGCGCGGGAAACCCGCCGACCTTGGCCAATTATTCCTTCTACCTGGACACGGGCTCCCTGGGTCAATACAGCTACACGCCCCTCAACCTGACCCGCACCACCCTGGCCTTCGGTTTCCTTTACCCCCTGTCCAAGACCATCAACTTCCGGGGCGACCTTTTCATCAACGAGTATTCCTGGAAAGACGTCCCCAGCTACGACCGCACCGACCAGATCATGAGGTTCACCTATGAAGCCCACTTCTAAGCCCTTCCTGATCCCGGTCTTGGGACTGCTCCTGCTCGCGGGCGCCGGGGCCCAGGTTTCCGCGACGGAACGCGCCGGTCTTTTCTCCCTGGTGCCGCAAGGGGACCCGGCCTACACCCGCTTGAAGGCCCTGGAGAGTGATGGACTCCTGGCCCCAGGTGATTCGAAAGGGCCCCTGACCCGTTTCGAGATGGCCGAGCGCATCTTCAAGGCCGAGACCAAGTTCAAGGAAGTCGTCGTCGCCCAGGCCGACATGGACCTGCCCCCCCCCCCGCCGGACGCCGGCGCCCCCCTGCCTCCGGGCGATAACGCCGCCAATACGGCCAACACCGGGAACGCCTCCGATTCGCTTTCGCCGGCCGAGTCGCTCCCCCTTTGGAAGGACCCGAAAAAGGTGGAGGAGGCCGAGAAAAACCTCCAGAACCTCCAAGAGGCCTATGACTTCGAGCTGAAACTGGTCCGGGACCAGAAGGACGACCTGGACGCCAAGCTATCCAAGGCGGAAGCCGACCAATTCGACCTTTGGCGGAGCGTGCGGGGGATCACCGAATATCCGAGCGTCTCGATCCACGGTGTGGGCCGGGCCATGGGGATCGGCCAGCAATATTTCGGGACCTACACCAACAGCTTTTTCGACAATACGGGTAACCGCCAAGCCTTCGGCTACCTGGACCTGGAGCCCACCGGGAGCGTGTCCAAGGAACTACGTTGGAAGGGGATCATCCGTTTGGGGTCCTCCTTCCTGCCCAAGACCTCCTCGCCGAGCCTTTTCAATGCCTTGGGTGCCTCCGAATCCCCCGAGATCGGTTCCAGTTCCACCTTCTATAACGATTTCCTGCAATTGCGTTGGGTGGAGGCAAAATTCAATCCGGAATACATGTCGGTGTCCCTCGGCGATTTTTACGAAGCCTACAGCCCTTTCACCCTCTGGGGCCGGGACAGCGAGGACCTCTTCTACAAGCCCGAGCCCATGGCCCGTTGGGAATCCATCGCCAAATACGAGACCTTCATGGACCGGCAGCCCGAGCTTCCCTTCCGGGGTCTGAGGATCGGGACCGCGCTGGGCTGGCCTGATTCAAAAGTGCTGGAATCGGCGAGCGCCTCCGGCTTCGTCCACATGATCCGGCAGGGTTTCAACGACGGCGGCGGCGGATGGTACATGGGGTCCAACATCTTCACCGACCTCATCCTGGCCGGGAAGGGGACGATCAAATCGAAGAAATGGTACGCTGGTGGAATGTCCTGGCAGGTAAGCGCGGATGCCTACGGCATCATCCTGGACGAACCCCTGGACTCGACCCAACCGGGTTCCCCTTACGGCCAATTCAACACCGCCACTTGGGCCCATCAATACATGATCGGGAGCGTGGCCCCGACCCTGCGGGTCGGTGTGGGGGATGATGTTTATTTGGGCGCCCAATACGAAGGGGCCTTCGCCAGCTTCCAGGACGACAAGCGGAACACCGATAGCACCATCAGCGACTATGCCATGAGCTTCGGCCCCTTCTTCCAGTTCGGCGATTCCAAGGTCTCCCTGACCTACCTGAACGTCGGTCCGAACTACTATTCCCCCCTGGCCCAGACCCGCGATGTGGCGCCGGGCAATACCCTCCTCGTGGGTCCGGAAAGCCTCAATTTCCAGCCCATGTCCCAATTCTTCTTGAGTTCGGTCCCGCGGGCGGGGGCCATCTTCGGCTATTACGACCGGACCCTGGACAACGTGTTCCCCTATGGTTTGGCCACTCCCAACCGGGAAGGGTTCGGGGGCGAGATCGACATCAAGACCCTTGAGAAGAAAAGCCTCAGGATCCGGGCGGCCGCCTACTTCCTGGACGAGATCAGTGGTAACTTTGTGGTCAACAGCGGAGGAACGGGCTATACGGGCTTGGATACCACCGCTGGCGGGGAGGTCCCCAAGCGGAACTTCGTCTATTTCAACCTGGGTCCTTCCATCGACATCGGGCCCGGCGCCGGGCTTTCCACGCCTTTCGTGATCGGGACCAACGTTCGTTTCGAGGAGACCAGCAGCGTCGCCGGGACCCTGGACAGCCTCTGGGTGCTGGGAGGCGTCGAGGCGGGGCTCTTCCCGGGTTGGCAGGTCGGCGGTTCCTTCGGCACCCGCAGCTTCTCGGGCTCCGAAATGGGGATCGGGGGCGTTCCGACCGCGCGGGCCACCTACCTGTTCGACAACACCGACCTGGGCCAATACTCGGTTTTCACGGTGAACGGCTATGACAACCAGCTTATCCTCTCCACGACCCTGGAGACCGGGCGCAACACCAAGGTCCACTTCGACTACAGCTTCGATTGGACCAATGAACTTCCTTATGACGGACCCATTTCGGGAACGCTGAACAATGAATTCATGGAGCTGACCTATGAAACCGAATTTTAAGGTCCTTCTGCCGATCCTGGCTTTCGGAGGGCTCCTGGCCTTCTGGGGATGCCAGACCCAGATCGCGCCCCTGACCGCCTATACGGCCCCCAACTCGGCGCCCAATTACACGCGGGTCTGTAATTTCGAGACGGCCGTCGTGGGCGCTTCCAGCGATTCGACCAATTCCAGCCTCTTTGAGGTGGGGGTGCCGGGAAATACCGTCCAGACCGCCGGTTCCTGGGCCATCATCAACAACTTCCCGGCCAATGAGAACGCCAACATGTTCATCGCTGCCGGCGGGGCCGCGGGCACGCCCCAGGCCGCCCATATCTCTGGCGCTGTTACCGACCTGGGGGATGGCACCTATCCTTCCATCGGGTTCGAGGGTTACCTGGATACGGCCTCGGGAGCCCCTCATAACGCCTACAACATGAGCTTTTTCACCGGGGTCAAGTTCTACGTGAACTTCATGCCGTCCGACACCACCCCGTCCCGCTTCTTCTATATCCCCACCACCCAGGAAGCCAAGCCGCCCCAGGGCGACTGCACGGCCGCCACGGGTTGCTACAACTATTTCGGCTATACCTTTCCCGCAGGTTCCAGCAACGGCTGGAAACAATACAGTTTCCAGTTCGATAAGGACCTGGTCACCAGCTATGGGGTGAAACCGGTGCCCAACAGCCTCACCGGGGTCAATCTCACCCAGGTTTTGGGGCTTTTGTGGCAGGTCGGCCGCCAGAACGTGGCGGGGGTCTCCAACGTGGACTTCTATGTGGACGAGGTATACTTCTACTGATCGGTAACTCGGGGAGCCCCAGGGCCCCTATACATCGTAAAGAGCCGGGAGATCGCCAATGAAAAAAGTCATCGTTCTGATGTTCATGCTGGGAGCCGTGGTCCTCAATGGGATCTGGTTCCTGCAGGGGTGCACGGGCAAGATCCCGCCCCTGTCGGCCTTAGTGGCCACCTCCACCCCCACCTTGGGCCCCCATGTCGTGGCCAACTTCGACAACGGGAATGCTACCGTGAACAATAACCTGATCCGCTCCTCCAGCCCGAACTTCAACTGGCTGCCGGGTTCCATCTCCAACGTGGTCGTGTCCGGCGGCGCCAATGGCACGGCCTTCGCGGCCAACGTCTTCGTGGCTCCCACGGCCCTTTCCGGTTACTCACCTTACGAACTGGAAGCCAACCCGAACACCTCCGGGAACTACAACCTCAGCGGGACCGCTTACGGCACCGCCACCAACGGGATCCAGTTCTACTGGAAGACGGGCCCCAGCGATAACATGCCGGCCCGGTGGTTCATCGTGCCCGCTCCCGAGCAGATCCCGCCCCCGGTGGGCAATTGTGCGGGCGGCGGCGGCGGTTGTTATGACACCTATAAAAAAGCCCTCTCCGCCACCGGGAATACCTGGACCCTGGTTTCCTTCACCTGGAGCGCCTTCGCCCAGGCCGGATGGGGCGATCCCAAGATCGGCCCCTTGTCGGGGACTTGCGGCATCGCGCCTTGCACGGGTTCGCCCAACATCAGCCGCATCCTCTACTTCCAATGGGAAGAGGACCCGAACAACGTGGCGGGGACCTACGGCTGCGATTTTTACGTGGACGAGGTCCAGCTCTTCTGAGCTGAAACCGACGGCAATCCTAGAAAAGCCCGCCTGAAGGCGGGCTTTTTCGTTTTGGGGGCCGGGCGCTCAACTTCTTTTTGCCTAGTTCCTCCCCTATACTACGGCCCCACATTCCTCACGGGAGCCCGCTTTGTCGCTGTCCCACATCCGCAATTTCTGCATCATCGCCCATATCGACCACGGTAAAAGCACCCTGGCCGACCGCCTGCTCGAATTCACCGGTGCCATCCCGCCCCGGGAGATGCGCGCCCAGCTCATGGACCAGATGGACCTGGAGCGGGAGCGGGGCATCACCATCAAGGCCAAGGCGGTCCGGTTCTTCTACAAGGCCAAGGACGGCCAAAAGTACGAGATGAACCTCATCGATACCCCGGGCCACGTGGACTTCAACTACGAGGTCTCCCGCAGCCTCAAGGCCTGCGAAGGGGCGCTTCTTTTGATCGACGCCTCCCAGGGCGTGGAGGCCCAGACGCTCGCCAACGCCTATCTGGCCTTCGACCAGAAACTGGCCATCGTGCCCGTCATCAACAAGATCGACCTGCCCGCCGCCGACGTGGAACGTTGCAAGAAACAGATGGAGGAATCCCTCGCCATCCCGGGTGAGGAGGCCATCTCGGCTTCCGCCAAGGAAGGGATCGGCATCGAGGACATCCTGGAAGCGGTCGTGAAGCGGGTTCCTCCGCCCACCGGGGAGCCGGACGAACCCTTGAAGGGCCTCATCTTCGATTCCATGTACGACATCTACCGGGGCGTCATCGTCTTCATCCGGCTCCTGAACGGCAGGATCGGCAAGAACACCCGGATGAAGCTCATGTCCACCGGCAAGGTCTTCGAGGTGGAGGAGGTCGGCGTTTTCAAGCCCAAGATGGAGAAGACCGAGGGCCTGCTGGCGGGCGAGGTCGGGTACGTGGCCGCCAACATCAAGGAAGTGCGCGACGCCAAGGTGGGGGACACGGTCACCGAAGAGGGCCGGCCCACGGCCGAGGCCATGCCGGGCTTCAAGGACGTGCTGCCCATGGTCTTCTGCGGCCTCTATCCGGTGATCTCGGATGATTACGAGGACCTGAAGGAGGCCTTGGCCAAGCTGAAACTCTCCGACGCCGCTCTTTCCTACGAGCCCGAGACTTCCCTGGCCCTCTCCTTCGGCTTCCGCTGCGGGTTCCTCGGGCTTCTCCACATGGAGATCGTGCAGGAACGCCTGGAACGCGAATACAATCTCAACCTCATCGCCACCGCCCCCAGCGTGGTCTACAAGGTGAAGAAGACCAATGGGGAGACCTTCACCGTGGACAATCCTTCCAAACTGCCCAACCCCTCCGAGATCGAGGAGATCGAAGAGCCCTATATCGATGCCAAGATCATCGTGCCCGCCGACTATATCGGGGCGGTCATGACCCTTTGCCAGGAACGGCGGGGCGTGCACAAGGACACCCACTTCCTGGACACCTCCCGGGCCCTCATCACCTATGAGCTCCCCTTGGCCGAGGTGGTCATGGACTTCTTCGACAAGCTCAAGAGCTGCACCAAGGGCTACGCCTCGCTCGATTACGAGCCCATCGGCACCAAGGTGGGCGAGGTGGTGAAGGTGGACATCCTCCTGAACGGCGAACCCGTGGACGCCCTTTCCTTCATGGTGCACCGGGACAAGGCGGAGATCCGGGGACGGGGCATCGCCGAAAAGCTCAAGGAGATCATCCCCCAACAGCTCTTCGAGGTGCCCATCCAGGCGGCCATCGGGGGCAAGATCATAGCCCGCGAGACGGTCCGGGCGCGTCGAAAGGACGTGCTCGCCAAGTGCTATGGCGGGGACATCAGCCGCAAGCGCAAGCTTTTGGAGAAGCAAAAAGAGGGCAAGAAGCGCATGAAGAACATCGGGAGCGTCGAAATACCGCAGGAAGCCTTCATGGCGGTGCTGAAGGTCGAGGAATAAAGGCCGATCGGGAGAGTCTTTCATGGACATTATGGACCATTTGAACGGGATCCTCTGGGGTCTCTTCGGTGCGCTGACGCTGGTGGAGATCTTCATCCGCTTCGGCCTGCCGGCCTTCCGCAAGGACCCGAAGAACGCCGGGTGGGTGGAGACCTTCGACTCCCTCTGGGTGGCCATGGCGGTGGCCCTGTCGCTGAAGGCGGTGCTGGTGCAGCCCTTCACCATCCCCTCGGGCTCCATGGAGGACACGCTGCTCATCAACGACTACATCCTGGTGAACAAGTACGCCTACGGTTATTCCTTCCTCAATAAGACGCCGCGGTTCCTGGAGTTCGGCAAGCCCAAGCGCCGGGATGTGGTGGTCTTCGTTTATCCGGTGGACCCCTCCAAGGACTTCATCAAGCGTTGCATCGGCATCCCCGGCGACGTGATCGAGCTGCGGAACGCCGACGTCTATGTCAACGGCGAGAAGCAGGTGGAGCCCTACGTCAAACACCTCTACACGCCCCTCATGGCGCTGGCGGTCGATGGGCCCGATTCGCTCAAGGTCAACTTCGGCCCGGTCACCGTCCAACCGGACCATTACTTCATGATGGGCGACAACCGGGACAACAGCCTGGACTCGCGCTACTGGGGCCAGGTCCCCGCCGAGAACATCAAGGGGCGGGCCTGGGTCATCTATTGGCACAGCGTCTCCATGGGCGTCTTCGTGATCCTGGGGTCCCTGTTGGTCATCCTTTACTGTCTTTTCGGCTGGGCGGGCATCCGGTTCCAGAAGACCCCGCCGTCGGATCCGGCCCTGCTGAAGGAACAGGCCCAGGCGTCCAAGAACTACCTTTACACCAGCGGCTTCTGCCTGCTCCTGGCCATTTTCATGTTCGCCCACATCGGGGCCGGCGAGTTCAAGGACAACATGAAAACGCTGAAATCCCGTATGTTCACGGTGATCAAATAAAGGTTTTCGCCGCGAAGAGGCGAAGGAAATGCGCATCCCTCAAGATCCGGGATCTTGGGATGAAATCCCTCGCGCGGTCCTTCGCTCCTTCGCCATCTTCGTCCTTTCGCGGTCCAATATTCGGGGTTTAGAGCCATGAACGCCTATCTGCACATCCCCTTCTGCACCTCCATCTGTAACTACTGCGACTTCACCTCCTTCGCGGGGATGGAGGGCCGCCTGGGTCCCTACGTGGACGCCCTGGCGAAGGAGATCGAAAACTCCGACCTGAAAGGCCCGTTGGCGACCGTTTATTTCGGCGGCGGGACGCCGTCCCTCCTGCCGCCCGCGCGTTTGGAATGGGTCCTGAAAGCGCTCCGGGACAAGGCGGGTTTCGCCCCGGACGCCGAGATCTCCATGGAAGCGAATCCAGAGACGGTGGATGGGGACAGGCTCAAGGGCTATCGGGACCTGGGTGTGAACCGCTTGAGCTTCGGCGCCCAGGCGGCCCAGAAGGAACTCCTGCGCAAGATGGGCCGGGGCCATGAGTGGGACCGGGTGGAGAAGGCTTTCGGCCAGGCCCGTTCGGCCGGATTCGGCAACATCAACCTCGACCTGATGTTCGGTTTGTCGGGCCAGACCCTGGAGATGTTCCAAAACTCGATCGAGAAGACGCTCGCCTTGGGGCCCGATCATCTTTCCCTTTACGCCCTCCAGGTCGAACCGGGAACACCCCTGGCCCAGGCGGTGGCCGAGGGATTGCCCCTTCCGTCCGAGGACCTGGTGGCGGATGAATACGCGCTCGCCCAGAAGTTCCTGGCGGAGAAGGGTTATGAACAATACGAGGTCTCCAACTTCGCGAAACCCGGCTTCCATTGCCGCCACAACCTGAACATCTGGCAGGGCGAGGATTATTGGGGCTTCGGCCTGTCGGCGGTGGGCACGGTGGGCCCCTTACGCCATGGCCACGGGGAGGACCTGGAAGGTTATATCGGTCGCGTGGGAAGGGGCGAGCCGGTGCTCGAGGTGGAGGAGCTTTCCCCCAAGACCCGGGCCTGGGAGCGGATCATGCTGGGTCTTCGCACCCGCTCGGGCGTTCCGAAGGGACCCTTGACCCAATATCTTGGGGCCCAGGCGGGATCGAGGCTGAGGCCCTTGCTGGGAGCGGGCCTTTTGGTCGAGGAAGGGGAGCGGGTCCGGGTGGCCCCCCAAGGTTATTTTGTCCTGAACGGGATATTGGAGAAGCTGGTGGTTTAAGGGCCAGCGAAAAAACGGCCCAAGTTGACTTTCGAACCTCCCTACCTATTATGAGGGGGCTCAAACCCCCTTTGACGAGGTCTTGCTTTGAATCCGTCCATTCCCGAGCGCGAAGAGAACGTCCTTTCCTCGGTCATCCATGCCTATGTGGCGACCGCCAAGCCCGTGGCCTCCCAGGCCCTGGCCGGGCGCCTGGAGGTCTCCTCCGCCACCATCCGCAACACCCTCATGGACCTGGAAAAACGCGGTTTTCTCACCCATCCCCACACCTCCTCCGGCCGGGTGCCGGTGGACCAGGGCTACCGCTTCTATGTGGACCGTTTGATGAAGGCCCGCCAAGTCACCCTGAAAGAGAAACAACAGATCGAGGCCGAATACCAAAAGGCCAAGGACGAGGTGGAGACCCTGGTGCGTCACACCGCCCGCATCCTTTCCGCCATGACCCGCCTGGCCGGGCTGGCCGTGTTCCATGTTCCGGCGGACCTGTCCCTCGACCATTTCCGCATCGTGCCCATCGATACCCGACGGGTGATGGTCATCCTGGTATTGGACCAGGGTCTGGTCCGGGAGGAATTGGTCTCCACCGACATTCCGGTGGACCCCAAGGAGGTCCTCAAGATCACCCAGATCCTGAACCGGCGTTTCGCCGGCCAATCCCTTTCGGCCATCCGCGGCCAGCTCCTGCAGGAGGCCGAATCGGCCCGGCGGGCCAAACTGGGATTGATCGAGGCCGCCCTGCAGATGGTGGACGAGGCCCTGCGTTTCAGCGCCGTTACCATCCACCTGGAAGGGGCCTCCCACTTGGCCGAACAGCCCGAATTCCACGATCCCCAACTTTTGGAGCAGGTCGTCCGGCTGGTGGAGGAGAGGTCGCCCCTGGCCTCCGTCCTGGGCCGCCAATGGGCCAAACCCGGCCTCTCGGTCGCCATCGGCCGGGAACTGCCCCAGGCTGAGCTCCGTCATTTTTCTTTCGTCCATGTTCCTTATTACTATCAAGGGAAGGTCGCGGGGGCATTGGGGGTCCTGGGGCCCACCCGCATGGCCTACGACCGGGTCTGCGGCCAACTGAGCCACATGGCCCGCCAGTTGGAAGCCGCCCTTTCCCGCCGGGGAGGCTGATGTGACCGATCCCAACCAAGAACCCGAGATCGAGATCCTATCCAGTCAAAAAGAGCGTTATGACGACGCCGGGAACGCCGCCGACATCCCGCAAGAACCTGTCCTTCCCGCCCAGGCCATCGAGGAGCTGGAGGAATGGAAGAAGAAACACGATGACGTGAAGGAACAACTGGTCTATTTGGCCGCCGACTTCGAGAACTATAAGAAGCGGATGGTCAAGGAAAGGGACGAGGACCGGAAATTCTCCGAATCCAAGCTCCTGAAGGAGTTCCTGCCGGTGGCCGACAACCTGGAGCGGGCCGTGTCGGCCCTTCCTCCCGACGACCAGGACAAGGGCCTGCTCGCCCTCAAACAAGGGGTGGAGTTGACCTTGAAGCAGTTCCATTCCCTTCTTAATTTGCATGGCGTGACGCGCATCAAGGCGCTGGGGGAAAAATTCGACCCCCGGATGCATGAAGTGATGTTCCAGGAGGAGACCGACCAGGCCCCGGACGACACGGTCCTGGAGGAACTACAGGCCGGATACCTCCTGCATGAGCGGGTGCTTCGCCCCGCGCTTGTAAAAGTCGCAAAAAACACGAAGAAAGCTTGAACCGAAGGGTTCGCGAAGGACACAGAAGTGAGGCGGAAAAATCGGGATCTTTTTCTCCGTGATCTCCGTGCCCTCCGTGGTGAAAAAGATCTTTAAGGAGCAATGATATGGCAACGAACAAAGTCCTGGGTATCGACCTGGGAACCACCAATTCCTGCATGGCCATCATGGAGGGCGGCGAGCCCAAGGTGATCGCCAATGCCGAAGGGGCCCGCACGACCCCCTCGGTCGTGGGTTTTTCCAAATCCGGGGAGAGGCTGGTCGGCCGCGTGGCCAAGAACCAGGCCATCACCAACCCGACCAATACGGTCTTCTCCATCAAGCGCTTCATGGGCCGCAAGCTCCATGACGGCGAGGTGGAAATGGACAAGAAGCTGGTCCCTTACACCTTGAAGGAAGCCTCCAACGGCGACGTGCGGGTGAACATCGACGACAAGGAATATTCGCCCCCCGAGATCTCGGCCATGATCCTGCAAAAGCTCAAGGCCGACGCGGAAGCTTATTTGGGCTCGCCGATCACCGAAGCGGTCATCACCGTGCCCGCCTATTTCAACGACGCCCAACGGCAGGCCACCAAGGACGCCGGCAAGATCGCCGGTCTCGAAGTCCTGCGCATCATCAACGAACCCACGGCCGCGGCCCTGGCCTATGGCCTGGACAAGGACAAGAAGAACGAGAAGATCGCCGTCTATGACCTGGGCGGCGGGACCTTCGACATCTCCATCCTGGAACTGGGCGACGGCGTTTTCGAGGTGAAGTCCACCAACGGGGACACCCACCTGGGCGGCGACGACTTCGACCAGCGCATCATCCAATGGCTCGTGGACGAGTTCAAAAAAGAGAGCGGCGTGGACCTGAAGAACGACCGCATGGCCCTGCAACGGCTCAAGGAAGCCGCCGAGAAGGCCAAGATCGACCTGTCCACCACCAACGAGACGGACATCAACCTGCCCTTCATCACTGCCGACGCCTCGGGCCCGAAACATCTCAACGTCAAACTTTCCCGCGCCAAGCTGGAACAGCTGGTCATGGACATGGTGGAAAAGAGCCTGGAGCCCTGCCGCAAGGCCCTCAAGGACGCCGGCCTCACCGTGGAGGAGATCCACGAAGTGGTCCTGGTGGGCGGCATGACCCGCATGCCCCTCGTCGTGAAGACCGTGAAGGACTTCTTCAAGAAGGAGCCCCACAAGGGCGTGAACCCGGACGAGGTGGTCGCCGTGGGCGCCGCCATCCAGGCGGGCGTCCTCAAAGGCGAGGTGAAGGACGTTCTGCTGCTGGACGTGACGCCGCTCTCCCTCGGGGTCGAGACCCTGGGCGGGGTGATGACCAAGGTCATCGAGCGCAACACCACCATCCCGGTCAAGAAGAGCCAGACCTTCTCGACCGCCGCCGACGGCCAAAGCACAGTCTCCATCCACGTGCTCCAGGGCGAGCGTGAGATGGCCGGCGACAACCGCACCCTGGGCCGGTTCGACCTGGTGGGCATCCCTCCCGCTCCTCGGGGAATTCCCCAGATCGAGGTGACCTTCAACATCGACGCCAACGGCATCCTGCACGTGGGCGCCAAGGACCTGGGCACGGGCAAGGAACAGTCCATCCGCATCACTCCTTCCTCCGGATTGTCGGAGGACGAGATCAAGAAGATGCAGAAAGACGCCGAGCTCCACGCCGACGAGGACAAGAAGAAGAAGGAGAAGATCGAGGCCAAGAACCACGCGGACACCCTGGCCTATTCCACCGAGAAGGCACTGAAGGATTATGGGGACAAGGTGGACGCGGACACCAAGAAGGGCATCGAGGAGAAGCTGGAGGCCCTGAAGAAGGTGCTGGCCGGCGACGACGTCGAGGCCATCAAGAAAGCGGCCGAGGAACTGTCGCAGGCTTCCATGAAGCTCGGGGAAGCCATGTACAAGGACCAAGCGGCCAAGGCCCAGGCGGGAGCCGCCCCGGGCGGTGAAGCGCCCCAGGAAGAAAAGAAGAAGGACGAGGGGGCCGTGGACGCCGAGTACGAGCCGGTGGATAAGGATAAAAAATAATTCTGAATTATGAATTCATAATTTTGAATTAAGGAAGGCGGCCGAAAGGCCGCCTTTTTTATTGTCCGAAGGACGTCTCAAAGAAGACCGTCTCAAAGCGGGGTGTTATAATCCCGTTCGCTTCTTGGCCACCAAAGGAACCTTTTTTAAATGCCTAAAAAGATCGCCATTCTCGGCTCGACGGGTTCCATCGGCATATCCACCCTCAAAGTCGTCCAAAAGCTCAAGCCCTCCTTCCAAGTCACAGGTCTCACCGCCTACCGCAACGCCAAGGAATTGGCCAAGCAGATCAAGATCTTCAAACCCAAGATGGCGGCCATCCTGGATTGGAAATTCTTTCCCGAGCTCAAGGCCCTGACCCAAGGCACCTCCACCCAGATCCTGGCGGGGGAAGAGGGATTGGTGGCGGTGGCGGGTGATTCGGGCGCGGATATGGTCCTGACCGCCATTGTGGGCGCGGCGGGGTTGAAGCCGACGCTGACCGCCATCCAAAAGGGCAAGGACATCGCCCTGGCCAACAAAGAGACCATGGTCATGGCGGGCGACGTGGTGACCAAGGCGGCCAAGAAGTCCGGTTCCAAGATATTGCCGGTCGATAGTGAACATTGCGCGGTCTTCCAATGCCTGGCGGGGGCGGGGAGCGCCTCCGAGATCCACAAGATCCTCCTGACCGCCTCGGGCGGGCCTTTCCGGAGCCTGGACAAGAAACATTTCGCCAGGATCACCCTGAAGCAGGCCCTGAACCACCCCACCTGGCGCATGGGCCCCAAGATCACCATCGATTCCGCCACCTTGATGAACAAGGGGCTGGAGGTCATCGAGGCCCACTACCTCTTCAACGCTCCCTACGACAAGATCGATATCGTCATCCATCCCGAATCCATCATCCATTCCATGGTGGAGTTCGTGGACGGGTCGGTGCTGGCCCAGTTGGGGACCACGGACATGCAGATCCCCATCCAGTACGCTTTAACCCATCCGAAACGCGCCGATTCCCCCGTGGAACGGTTGGACTTGGCCAAGGTGGGGCGCCTGCATTTCGAGCAGCCGGACCGAAAGAAATTCCCCTGCGTGGACCTGGCCTATCAGGCGGGGAAAAAAGGCGACGGATATCCGGCGGTCCTCAACGCGGCCAATGAAGTGGCGGTGAACCGGTTCTTGCGCGAGGAGATCCATTTCACCCGGATCCCCAAGATCATCGAGAAGACCCTGACAAAATACCGTCCCCTGACAAACCCCAGCCTCGATGGTATATTGAGGGCCGATCAATGGGCCCGGGCCGAAGCGGCGAGGGCCTAGATCCCCACCCAAGCCCCCCTCGGGGCCTTCAAAGCTCCCGTTACGATCCTTACACTTGGTGGGTCGAAAGTTCCTAAAGGCGAACGATGCATCTGAACGATCTTATCTACTACCTGGAAGTCCTGATCGCTTTCGAGGCGATGATCTTCATCCATGAGGGCGGCCATTACCTGGCCTGCAAGTTCTACAAGGTCGATGTCGAGGAGTTCGCCCTCGGCTTCGGCAACCTCCTTTGGTCCCGCAAGTGGAAGGGCACACTCTTTTCCATCCGCGCCTTCCCTCTGGGCGGTTTTTGCAAGCCCAAGGGCGGCGACCTGAGCGGCCAATCGGTCGAGGAGATCTACGCCAAGCCCGCCGAGCCGGGGGACTTCCTTTTCGCCTCCTGGTGGAAGCGGGTGGTCATCTTCCTGGCCGGTCCCGGCATGAACTTCGTCTCGGGTTTCCTGATCCTGGTGGCGGTCCTCATGATCGGCGAGAAGGTCTATTTCGAGAGACCGGTCCTGGGGTTCGTACCTCCGGAGAGCCTGGCCTATGACTGCGGTTTCAAGAAGGGGGACCTGCTCCTGAAGGTGGACGGAAAGCCCATCCAGGACCTTTCGGGCGACCTGGACGGGACCTATGCCAAGCTCGTCAAGGACCCTTCCGCCTCCGCCCTGTTCACCGTGGAACGGGGAAGCAAGACCCTCCAGATCCCCTTGAAGGGCGATGTCCACCCGAAGAAGTTCGGGTTCGGCCTTTATTCCTCCGCCCCCGCCGTCATCGGGGACGTTCCCTTGGGCACCCCGGCCTGGAAGGCGGGCATCCGCCCCGGCGACAAGATCCTGAGCGTGGACGGCCGCAAGGTCTCCGACTGGCTCGAACTTTCCTATGTGATCAAGAGCGGCACCAACGACCACCTGGAGCTCCAGGTGGACCGCAATGGGAAGGACTATCCGGTCTCCATCACCCGCATCTACAACGGGGACGACCACGTCATCGGCATCCAGCCCCAGCCCTCGGACAAGTTCACGGTGACACGCATGAGCTTCTTCCAGGCCGTGCCCGAGGCGGGCCTCCGGACCTATTACTTCTGCAAGAAATACCTGGAGGTCATCTGGAAGCTGGTCACCCTGAAGATGAACCTGAAGGACAACGTGGGCGGAGCGGTCACCATCTTCCGCACGCTCTACCAGAAGGCTGCCCAGGGCATCGAGGAGTTCCTCAAGACGGTCATCTCCATTTCCTTCATCCTGGGGCTGATGAACCTCCTGCCCCTGGGGATCGTGGACGGCGGGCAGATCATCCTCTGCCTCTTCGAGGCCGTGAAACGCAAACCCTTGTCGATCAAATTCCAGAACGTCTACCAGATCGCCGGTTTCACCCTAGTGGGCTGCTTGATGCTCTACGCAGTGGGTATGGATGTGTGGAACTGGGTCATGGAGAACGTGCACCGTCAGATCCCTTGATCCGGGTGGTCCCGTTGTTCTTGCGGCTTTGGGCGTAAAACTCCAGGAGGATATTCCGGATGAAACTTCACGAATACCAGGCCAAAGAGATCTTCGCGAAATACGGCCTGCCGGTCACCCCAGGCAAGGTCGTCAAGCACCTCTCGGAGGTGGATGAGGCCCTCCGGATGTTCCCGACGGGTCCCTGGGTGGTGAAGGCCCAGATCCACGCCGGCGGCCGCGGGAAGGCCGGCGGCGTCAAGCTGGCCAAGACCCCCGAGGAGGTCCGCCAGAAGGCCAGCGACATCCTGGGCATGACCCTCATCTCGCCCCAGACCGGGCCCCAAGGCAAGCAGGTGAAGAAGATCTTCATCACCCCGGCCGCCGATTACGCCAAGGAACTCTACGTCAGCGTGGTATTGGACCGAAGCACCCGTATGCCCATCGTGCTGGCCTCGGCCGAGGGCGGGACCGAGATCGAGGAACTGGCCGAGCACAAGCCCCAGGCCATCCTGCGCGTTCCCGTGGACCCCATCGAGGGACTGCATTCCTACCAGGCCCGCCAACTGCACATCAAGCTGGGCTTGCCCCAGGACAAGATCAACCAGGGAGCCTCCCTCTTCCAGAAAATGGCCAAGATCTTCATGGACCTGGACCTTTCCCTGATCGAAGTGAACCCGCTGGTGGTCCTCAAGGATGGGAACATCCACTGCCTGGACGCCAAACTGGCCTTCGAGGACAACGGCCTGCCCCGGCACAAGGAATACGAATCCTGGAGGGACCCGGACGAGGAGGACCCCCGCGAACTGGAGGCGGCCGGATACGGTCTCTCCTATATCTCGCTCGACGGCTACATCGGATGCCTGGTCAACGGGGCGGGGCTGGCCATGGCCACCGCCGACGCCATCCAGCATTTCGGCGGTTCGCCGGCCAACTTCCTGGACGTGGGCGGCAGCGCTTCCCAAAAGGCCGTGACCCAGGCCTTCAAGATCATCCTCTCCGATACCCGGGTGAAGGCCATTTTGGTCAACATCTTCGGCGGTATCGCCAAGTGCGACGTCATCGCGCAGGGCATCATCGACGCGGCCAAGGAAGTGGGCCTGAACCTGCCCCTGGTCGTGCGGCTGGAGGGCACCAACGTGGAGCAGGGCAAGAAGCTGCTGGCCCAGTCCACCTTGAAATACCAATTCGCCGCCAGCATGGATGCCGCCGCCAAAGCCGTGGTGGCTTCGGCGAAGGAGGTGCAAGCATGAGCGTCCTTCTCGACAAGAACGCCAAGGTCATCTGCCAGGGCATCACGGGCAGCGCGGGGCTCTTCCATTCCAAGGCCTGCCGCGAATACGGCACCAAGATGGTGGGAGGCGTCACGCCCGGCAAGGGCGGCAGCGAGATCGAGGGTTTCAAGGTGTTCGACACCGTCGAACAGGCGGTCGCCAAGACCGGCGCCAACACCACCATGATCTTCGTGCCGGCGCTTTTCGCGGCCGACGCCATCCTCGAGGCCGCCGCGGGCGGCATCAAGCTGATCGTGGCCATCACCGAAGGCATCCCGGCCAACGACATGGCCAAGGTGAACAAGATCCTCAAAGGCTATCCGGACGTGCGGTTGATCGGGCCCAATTGCCCCGGCATCATCACGCCGGGCGTGGCCAAGGTCGGCATCATGCCGGGCTATATCCACAAGCCCGGGAAGGTGGGCATCGTGTCCCGTTCCGGGACCCTCACCTACGAGGCGGTCTGGCAGGTCACCCAGTTGGGGCTCGGCCAGTCCACCTGCATCGGCATCGGCGGGGACCCCATCGTAGGCACCACCCACATCGACGCCATGGAGATGTTCAACAAGGACAAGGACACCAGCGCGGTCATCATGATCGGGGAGATCGGCGGCAGCAACGAGGAAGAGGCCGCCCTCTACGTGAAGAAATACATGAAGAAGCCGGTGGCCGCCTTCATCGCGGGCACCTCCGCCCCCCCGGGCAAGCGCATGGGCCATGCCGGCGCCATCGTGTCCGGCGGGAAGGGAACGGCCAAGGAGAAGATCGCGGCCCTGGAAGCGGCGGGCATCGTGGTGGCGCAAAGCCCGGGCCAGATCGGCAACGCGCTGGTCGAGGCCATGAAGGGCAAGAAGGGCGGGAAGAAGTCCGCCCCGGCCAAGAAGGGCAAAAAGAAGAAATGAATTCGGTGTCGCCAAGGCCGCTTCCCAAAAGGGAGGCGGCCTTTTTTGTTCTAGGCCAAGCTGCCCTTGAGCGCCGAAAGAATGATGAAGTTCGCCGGCCCTGTTCGGATATCAAGATCCAAGGAGAACTGGGCTAGGCAAGGCTTCCTTTTAGGGCTGAAAGAATAATGAAGTTTGCTTGGGGTCCCCAGACCTTGGCGTCGGTGCTGTTGAAGAGGGCGAAGGTCTTGGCCCCGCAGGCGGAGGCCAGGTGGGTGATGCCGCTGTCGTTGCCCATGTAGCCGCAGGAGACGGCCAAGGCCGCCGCGGCGTCCGGGAGGGGCAAAGGCTCCCGTAGGACCGTCACCCGGGGGATGTCCTGGAAGGCCTGCCGGATCTCGCCGACCCAGTCCTGTTCGGCCTCGCCCCAAAGGACCAGGATCTCCTTGTCGGTCTCGGAGGAGATCTTCTGGGCCGCTTCCCGAAAGAAGGAAAGGGGGGCGTTCTTTTGCCGGCTCCCGCTGCCGGGATGGATGACGAAAGGTCCTTTCAACGCGGCCGCCGGGACACCCAGCGTTCGGCAGACTTGAAGGCCCCTTTCGTAGAATTCGGGTGGAAGTTTGAAACGCCCATCCCGCATCTTTTCATCGATGGGCCGCCCCGGACCCAGGACCGTCTCCAGCCAAAAGTCCCCGGCCCAGCGTCCTTCCTTGAGGAATTCTTCAAAGCTCTTGGAGGGGGAATGGACCCGGATATCGGTTTGCCCCTTGAGAACGGCCATCAACCTGGGGTCCTGGTCCTTGAAGAAGAGGAAGAGGTCCCGGCATCCGGATGGAAAGGATGGGACAAGATCTTGGCCCGCGTAGAGTTTTTGAAGCAAAGGTTCCAGGGGGACGGCCGAGAGATGGGGACCCAGGAGGCTTCCCAACTGGAGGTAAGGGGAAGTCCCCGCCACGGTCACTTGGGTCAGCTTCTCCAGGACTTGAAGCGCGGGGAGGGTCAAGATGCAATCGCCGAGGCTTCCGGCGGCCAGGACCAGGGCCTGAGGTCGTTCCATGGGCGCATTATAAGCGGGAACCGTTAAAAGGTTTTTGAGTTCCCTTTAACGTGAACACCCGGGCCCCTTTTTCACCTTTTTAATAAAAGCGCTTCCAAATGATGGGCCGGGACCTTTGTTCTTTGACATGGGCCGGGACCTGCCGTATTTTTTGGTGCCTGTCTTTCCAACTCACCTGGGAGCCCCTCTCGATCTTGAAACGCCCCATCCTGACCGTCTTGTTCCTGGCCCTTTCATCCACCGCCCTTTGGGCCGCCCCCGATGAACTGCAAGTGGTGGGGAACCGTCTCCGTTCGATCAGCCAGGGTTGCACCGTCCGGCTCAAAGGCGTCAACACCGACAGTCTGGAGTTCACCACCGCCGGGCAAGGGCCTGCGGGCGGCATCACCGCGGTGGTGGCCAATGCGGTCACCCAATGGGGCTCCAACGTCATTCGCCTGCCCTTGAGCCAGGATTTTTGGTTCGGCTGCACCAATTCCAAGGTCGGTGGGAACCCGGTCAACGGGCCCAACTATCGGGCCCTGGTGGATAGCATCGTCAATTATTGCTCCAGCCAGAACGCCTACGTGATCCTCGACCTTCATTGGTCCGGGAGCCAGACCGGCGCCACGGCCCCTTGCGGGACCGGATGGGGGAACGCCACCGCCCAGCGTTACATGCCCGACGATAACAGCGTGACCTTCTGGTCCTCGGTGGCCTCCACCTACGCCAACAATCCGGCGGTGCTTTTCGACCTCTTCAACGAACCCTACGATTACGACGGGAACGGCTGGAACATCTGGCAGGCGGGGGGCACGGGGATCAGTTACGGGTACCATACCCCCGGCATGCAGGCCCTGCTCAATACGGTGCGGGCCACGGGGGCGAACAACATCGTGGTCATGGGCGGGCTGGACTACGCCTACGACCTCTCCAACGTGGACAGCTACCCCATGACCAATGTGGGCAACGGGATCGTCTATGCCACCCACATCTATCCTTTCAAGGGGAGCAACCCTTGGACCACCAACGACGGGGACAACAAGATCACCGTCGCCTCCTCCACCCACCCGATCCTCATCGGGGAATTCGGTCAGGGCAATTCCATCTCCGGCTACACCCCCAACCCGGACACCAACGGCAGCTGGGACCAGGCCCTGATGACCTGGGCCGACCTTCACGGCTACAACGCCACCGCCTGGGACATGCATTACAACTCCTGTCCCTGCCTGCTCCAGTCCGACTGGACGACGGCCACGACCTTTCACGGGGTCCCGGTCAAGAACTGGCTCGCCACCCCCGCGCCCCCTTGCCTGACCGCCACCCCGACGGTGACGCCGACCGCCACGGAAACGCCTTGCGGCTATCCGGGCAACACCTGCACGCCCACCGACACCCCCACGCCCAGCGACACACCGACCCCGACGGACACACCGCAGGCGCCTTTCCTGCCCTGGCCCAATCCCTGGGACGGCACGGGCCCCCTGAACCTGAACTACCAGAACGTCAACGGCGTGGACCAAGTGAAGCTGAAGGTCTATACCCTGGCCTTCCGGAAAGTGTTCGAGGACGACAACCTGGTCATCACCCCCGGCACCTGGAATTACCAGCTCGATTGGAACAACGCCCATTTGAACCTGGCGAACGGCCTCTATTACTTCGTGTTGACCTGGAAGAACGGGGGCAAGGAGACGAGACGGGTCATGAAGGTCATCCTGCGGCGCTAGCCCTTTGCATTTTGCCGGTCCCGGTGGCATAGTTTGGTCATCGAACCGACCGGGTGACCCCAAAAGCCGAAAACCCTGTTTTCGGCTTTTCTTTTTCCCGATCCTGAAACGGATGGAAATGCGGACCATGAAGTTGCGGACCTTTCTCCTCTTATCATTGCTGGGTCTTTCGGCCGGTGCCTCGGCCCAGACCCTGCCGGCCACCATCACCCTCAACGCGGCCGTGACCACCGCCTCCTTCGTTCCCGTCAGCCTTTTCGGGAACAACATGGCCTACTGGGTCACCAACACCAACAACCAGGCGGTGATGCCCCAGGTGCAAGCGGCGGGGAACTATTTCCTCCGTTACCCGGGCGGTTCCTCCTCGGACGATTACCATTGGAACGGGACCGGTTCCTTCGACGCCAACGGCTATTGGGTGCCCAGCGGCACCTCCTGGACCTATGGTTGGGTCGCCCGGGAAAAGTTCCGGGGCACCACCTCCAGCTACGGGACCGCTTCCAACGTGGCGGACGGGAACAACGCCACCACTTGGATGTCGAACGTCAACACCGACTTCCCGGACAAACAATGGGTCGAGTTCGATCTTCCTTCCTCCTCCACGGTCAATTCGGTGACCCTGGTCTGGGGGACCCCCTATGCCGCCTCCTTCAAGGTGCAATATTGGGCCCTGACCGGATGGCCTCCTCCCTACCAGAGCTCTCCCGAGAGCAACTGGATCACCACCTCCTCGGGCACCGTGGCGGGCTCGGGCGGTACCCAGGGGATCACCTTCACGGGCGTCGCGGCCCAATACTTCCGCGTCCTCATGACGGCCAGTTCCGCCGGGGTGAGCGGGGCCTACGCGCTGGCCGAGGCGAGGCTCTATAACGGGGCTTCCCAGGTCTCGGTGAACAATCCCTCCTCGACCGTCCAGACCCAGGTGGAGGTCTCCAGCACCGATCCGGCCGGAACGCTTCAATACACCACCAATCCCCCCGGCAGCACCGACTTCGAATCCTTCATGGGCGCCGTGACCGCCATGAGCCCCCCGGGAGTGCCCATGATCACGGTCAATTTCGGCACCGGGACCGCGTCGGAAGCCGCTTCTTGGGTCCACTACGCCAACGTGGTGAAGGGTTACGGCATCAAGTATTGGCAGGTGGGGAACGAGACGGAGGGGAACTGGGAGACGGGCGGGCCCATCAATACCCAGGACTATGTCCGGCGCTACATCCAGTATTACGACGCCATGAAGGCGGAGGACCCCTCGATCATCGTGACGGGGCCGGTGGCCGGAGGGTTCAACGGATCCTCCAACCTCTATGACGGCAAGACCGTCGTGCAGGACTTCATCGCCCTGCTCCACGCCCAAGGCAAGGACAGCTACATCAACGCCATCGACTTCCATTGGTATCCCCGGTTCGGCACCTTCACCAATGCCTCGGGCCTGGACAGCACCTCGACCATCGACACCTATCCGGCGACCCTTTCCACCTGGATGGCGGGAGTGCCCGGCGCTTCCAGCATCCCGGTCATCATGAGCGAATACAACATCGACGTCAGCGACCAGAACTTCGAGCTCCAACTGGCGGAAGGGCTCTGGGTGGCGGATGCCCTGGGCCATTTCATCAAGGGTTTCGGGAGCCGGGGTCACACCAACCTCTGGGACGTCCTGAACGGGGGAAGCGGGACCGTGAGCGCGGGCGGTGGCGACCTGGGGTACCTCAACGTGCAGAACGACGCCTACCAATACCAGCCCCACGCCAGCTACTGGGCCATGAAGATGATGGCGACCCAATGGGCCATCCCGGCGGACACCAATACCCACCAACTCATCTCCACGGGGAACAGCATCCCCGCCTCGCTGTTCGGAGCCTATGCGGATTACCGGCCCGACGGCATCCTTTCCCTGGTCGTGGTGAACAAGAGCCCGACCAACTCCTACAACACCTGGATCACGGGCATCCCCTTCACCCCCAATTCCAGCGCCACGGGCTATACCTTCAACTCCTCCAACTACCAATGGCAGACCGGCTCGTTGCCCTACCACGCGGCCCCGGACACCGCGCCTTCCACCGTCACCTTCACCGGGGTCGCCTCCTCCTTCCCCGTCACCTTCCAGCCCTATTCCATCACGGTCCTGCAATTCACCAATTCGGGCGCGCCCACCAATACCCCCACTATCACCCCGACCATCACGGCGACTCCGACCATCACCTCCACCCCCAATTACGGTCCCACGACCTTGGTCGATGATTTCGAGGATCAGGCCCGGAACGGGACCTCGCCTGCCCGCACGAACCTTTGGAACGGGACCTGGGGAACCTACCTGGACAGCGATGGGAGCTCGGTCTCGATCCAATACGGCGTGGGCCCCGGGGCCGCCGGGACCACCTACGCGGTGAAATTCGCCGGCACCATCGTGGCCAGCAACGGCTCCAACAACCCCTATTCGGGCTACAGCAGCACCCTGAGCGCCGGATGGCCCCCGACGGCCTACGATCTGAGCGGGTCCGGCATCCTGGGCCTCCAGTTCTGGATCTACGGCGACGGCCATACCTATCGCATGATGGTGGACAACCAGTCGGTGACCGACTTCGATAATTATGGTTACAACTTGACCCCTCCGGCGGGTGTCTGGACCTTCTACCAGATCCCCTTCACCAGCATGACCCGCCAGGGGTGGGGCGGGCAGACCGGACTGCCGGCCACGGAGAGCGGGACCGATATCAACGCCATCCAGTTCGCCACCTCCTTCACCGGGGCCAGCTTCAGCGTCCAATTGGACCAGATCGCTTTCTACAGCGCCGCGGGCATCGTGACCCCCACCTTCACCCCGACCCGCACTCCCACCCGGACGGCGACGAATAGCCCCACGACCACGCCCTCGGCGACCCCGACCGACAGCCCGAGCCTGACCCCGACCTCCACGCCGACCCTGACCCCGACCCTGACTTCCACTCCCACGGATAGTCCCACCTTGAGCCCGACCCCCTCGGGGACCTGGTTCACGGATACCCCCACCGACACGGCCACTTCCACGGCGACCTTCACTCCCACCTCCACGCCCTCCTCCACCCTGACCCCGACACCGACCCGAACCTCCACCCTCACCTCCACCGCCACGGCGACGCCCAGCCGCACCTTCACTCCTACGGCCACTGCGTCCTTCACGCCGACGGCCAGCTCCACCTCCACGTTGACCCCGACCTGGACCTTCACGCCGACCGTCACCCCCACCCCGACGGCCACGGTCCCCGGCAATTTGACCGGGATCCTTTTTCCGAACCCGATCCTCCAGGGGACCCAGGTGCAGTTCTATTACAACCTTCCCGCCGCCGTGGATGAGGTGAAGGTGAAGGTCTTCACCAGCGCCTTCCGGAAGATCTTCGAAGGGACGGGTCCTTCGATCCAGCCCGGGACCTATCTTTATTCCTGGGATTGGTCCGCCCGGGGCCTGGACCTGGCCAACGGCCTTTATTACCTGGTGGTGACGGCCAAAACAGGCGGCAAAGAAACACGAAAGGTGATGAAATTGTTGGTCCTGCGCTGAAATAGGGCCATTCGGCCGGGCTCCCCGCCTTGAAAGCGGGAACACCCTAACGGATAATCTCTCAACCTTTTATGGCCGTCCCTAACCGCCTTCGGCGGCCCCCGGGACCGGCCATTTCCCGGTATCGATCCTTCTGGAGTGGATGAAATGGCCGAACAGTTCTTCGAGATCCAACGCCGAAAGACACGCCCCGTGATGGTGGGCAAGGTCCAGGTCGGGGGCGACGCCCCCATCTCCATCCAGTCCATGACCAACACCCTCACCTATGAGGTGGACGAGACCCTGGAGCAGATCAAGCGCCTGGAGGACGCGGGCTGCGAGATCATCCGCGTGACCGTCGAGAACCAGAAATCCCTGAAGGCCCTCGCCAAGATCAAGGCGGGCATGCGGGTGCCGCTCGTCGCCGACATCCATTTCGCCTACCAGATCGCGCTGGGTGCCATCGACGAGGGCGCGGATAAGATCCGCATCAATCCCGGGAACATCGGCGGCATGGACCGCCTGGCCCAGGTGGTGGAGAAGTGCAAGAAATACAACGTGGCCATGCGGGTGGGGGTCAATTCCGGGTCGCTGGAAAAAGACCTGCTCGAGAAGTACGGCCATCCGACGCCCGAGGCCATCGTGGAATCGGCCATGCGTCACATCAAGTTCATCGAGTCCTTCGGCTATCACAATATGATCATCTCGGTGAAGAGTTCCCACGTCCCGACCATGATCCAGTCCTACCGCCTCCTGGCCCAGCAATGCGACTATCCCTTCCACGTGGGCGTGACGGAAGCGGGGACCAAGATGCAGGGCATCACCAAGAGCGCCGCCGGGATCGGAGCGGTCCTGGCCGACGGCATCGGCGACACCATCCGCGTTTCCCTCACCGCCGACCCGGTCGAGGAAGTGAAGGTCGCCACCCATCTGCTGCGTTCCATGGGCTTCCGCAAGGAAGGCGTCGAGATCGTGGCCTGCCCGACCTGCGGCCGCTGCCACGTCGATCTTGAGTCGATGGTGGACGCGGTCGAGACCGCCACCCTGACGATGAAGACCAACATGCGCGTCGCCATCATGGGCTGCGTCGTGAACGGCCTGGGCGAGGGGGCGGAGGCGGATGTCGGCCTCTGCGCCGAGAAGGGCCATGGGGTGATCTTCGAGAAGGGCGAGGTGAAGACCCGCTTGAAGGAAGAGGAACTGGTGCCCAACTTGATCGGCGAGATCAAGAAGCGGGCCGCCGAGATGGAGCAAGCCAAGACTTCCTAAAAGCTTTGGCCGATTGTATAGTGCTGCCACCAAGGGCGGGTCTTTTGACCCGCCCTTTTATTTATCCACCAAGGACGAACCCATGCGCGTCTCCAAAGCCCTCATCCCCACCGTCAAAGAAACTCCCGGCGAGGCGGAGATCCCGTCCCACAAGCTGATGCTACGGGCCGGCCTCATGCGCAAGGTCGCCTCGGGCATTTACGAATACCTGCCCCTGGGCCAACGGGCCCTCCTCAAGGTCATGGGCATCATCCGCGAGGAAATGGAGCGGGGAAGCGCCCAGGAAGTCCTCATGCCGATCCTCACCCCCGCCGAGCTCTGGAAAGAGACCGGCCGCTGGCAGAAATACGGCAAGGAACTGATGCGGGTGAAGGACCGGCATGAGCACGATTACGCCCTCGGGCCCACCCATGAGGAGGTCATCACCGACCTGGTCCGCCGCGAGCTCAAGAGCTACAAACAGCTCCCCCTGAACCTCTTCCAGATCGCCACCAAGTTCCGCGACGAGGTGCGCCCCCGTTTCGGCGTCATGCGCAGCCGCGAATTCCTCATGAAGGACGGTTATTCCTTCGACGTCAACGACGAGGCCTGCGACAAGACCTACTGGATCATGTTCGAGGCCTACAAGCGCATCTTC
The DNA here is from genome assembly GCA_035549195.1 of bacterium. Classification (NCBI taxonomy): domain Bacteria; species bacterium. The sequence continues at coordinate 141,970 of DASZRK010000002.1, read as the reverse complement.
AAGCGCTGCGGATTGACCTTCGCGCCCGTGGAGGCCGATTCGGGGCTCATCGGCGGGTCCTTCACCCATGAGTTCATGGTGTTGGCCGAGACGGGCGAGGCGGCGGTGGCCATGTGTTCGTCGTGCGACTACGCGGCCAACATGGAGAAAGCGACGGGCGTGCCCACCCCTGCCGCCGTCGCCCAAGCCACCTCCGAAGCTTACGCCGCCGTCGATACTCCCGGAAAATACACGGTCGAGGATGTGGGAGCCTTGCTGAAGCTGCCTCCCTCCCAATTCATCAAGACCCTGATCTTCCTCGCTGATGGGAAACCCGTTGCGGTCCTGGTCCGTGGGGACCACGAGGTCAACGAGGTGAAGGTCCAGAACGCCTTGGGCGCCACGGAACTGGTCCTGGCTTCGGCGGAAAAGGTGATGGAAGTGACCGGGGCCCCCGTCGGGTTCGCGGGGCCGGTGGGCTTGAAGGGCGTCAAGATATTGGCCGACAACGCCTTGAAGGACGGCCACGATTACGTGACCGGGGCCTTGGCCAAGGACAAGCATCTCATCCACGTGGAGATCGGCCGGGATTGCGCCGCGCCCTGGTACAACGATTTTCGAAGCGTCGTGACCGGGGACGGTTGCCCCAAATGCGGTAAGCCCTTGAAGACCGGGCGCGGCATCGAGGTGGGCCAGACCTTCAAGTTGGGCACCAAATATTCCAAATCGATGAAATGCGTCTATCTGGGCGAGGACGGCAAGGACCATGAGGCGGTGATGGGCTGCTACGGGATCGGGGTCACCCGCACCGTCGGGGCCGCCATCGAACAGCACAATGACGCCGACGGCATCCTCTGGCCGATCTCCATCGCCCCTTACCAGGTCCACCTCCTGCTCTTGAATCCCGCCGAACCGGAAGTGGCCAAGGCGGCCGACCAATGTTACGAGGACTTGACCAAGGCCGGTTACGAGGTCCTTTATGATGACCGCACCGAGGCCACGGCCGGGTTCAAGTTCAAGGACGCGGACCTCCTGGGCATCCCGCTGTCGGTCCGGGTGGGTTCCAAGGGCCTGAAGGAAGGGGTCCTGGAGGTGAAGCGCCGCCGGGAGAAGGACGTCGCCAAGGTGCCCGTGGCCCAGGTCATGGACAAGGTGAAGGAATTCGCCGCCGAAGAATGGAAGCTCTGCACTCCGTAAAGGCTATTCACCACAGAGAGCACAGAGGGCACAGAGAAGGATTTTTTGGAAAGTCTTGAGGGGGATTTGGTTTTAACTCTGGGAACTCTGTGTCCTCTGTGGTTCAACTGGTTTTGAAAGGTTTTCATTGAAGATCGCTCTCGTCACCGATACCTATTTCCCCCGTATCAACGGCGTGTCCACCTCCACCCAGATCTTCGCCGAGGAGTTCGCCAAGCTGGGGCACGAGGTCCACATCTACGCCCCCGCCTTCCCGAACCATATCGACGAAAGCCTTCCTTACAAGGTCTTCCGGTTCCCGTCCTTCTATCTTTTCTTCGACCCCGAGGACCGCCTGGGAATGCCCTGGAAGGATAAGAAGCTCGTCCAACGGTTCATCGACGAGAAGTACGATATCGTGCACACCCAGACCCCCTTCACCATCGGGGGTCCGGCGGTGAAGTGGGCCCGCAAGTCGGGGGCGAAGGTGGTGCATACCTACCACACCCTTTTCGCGGCCTACACGGAGCATTATCTCTGGTTCCTGCCCAAATCCTTCGGGGTCTGGTACGCCAAGAGCGCCAGCCGGCGCTACTGCAACGCCTGTGACCTGCTGATCACCCCTTCCAGCGAGATGAAGAACGTCCTCTTGAGCTACGACGTGACCAAGCCGGTGGAGGTCATCCCGACGGGCATCCGCTTGGAGCGGTTCCGGGGCAAGGACCCGGAACGGTTCCGGAAACTCAAGGGCTACAAGCCCGAGGACCAGGTCGTCCTCTTCATGGGGCGGGTGGCCGAGGAGAAGAACATCGACTTCCTCATGCGGATCGTGCACCGCCTTAAACCGAAGGTCCCGAACCTCCAGTTCCTCATCGCCGGCGAGGGAGCCGCCAAGAAGCATCTGGAGAAGATGGCCCTGGACCTGAAGATGCAGGATTACGTGCATTTCGCCGGCTACCTGAGCAAGGACGATTGGCGGGACTGCTATGCCGGTTCCGACCTTTTCGTCTTCGCCTCCATCACCGAGACCCAAGGGTTGGTGGTGACCGAAGCCATGGCCGCCGAGACCCCCGTGGTGGCGGTGGCCGAGATGGGTATCAAGGACGTGATGGCGTCGGGCCGAGGCGGCCTGACGACGGGCCTGAATGAGGACGAATTTGCCGATGCGGTCCTGCGGATGCTCACGGACAAGGCCCTGTACGCGCAGAAGAAGTCCGAGACCCTGGCCGAGGCCGACCGCTGGTCCTCCGGGTCCATGGCCCGGCGGATGATCGAAGCCTACGAAAAGATCCTTAAAAACTGATCTCACCACAGAGAGCACAGAGGACACAGAGATTTGAGGAAAAGTCGTCGGAAAAATTTTTTCCTTTCTTGGGGCCTTCTCTGTGAACTCTGTGTTCTCTGTGGTTCGATAGTCGTTCCTGCTTTTGCCCAGGAAACCTGGACCTTCCTCCCCGTCGCTCCCCTTTTTCAGCCCCTATATGGCGATCTGCGGGAGCCCCATACGGGCCTGACCGCCTATGGCGACAAGACCCGGTTCGAGGGGGCCGTGGGCTCCACCTTCGAGTTCCTCCAATACTTGCCGAAGGACGGTACTCGATGGGGCTGGGGGGTCTTCGGCGACGGGACCATCCTTTTGGACGAGGACGGGGCGACCTTTCCCATGCAAGCGGGGGATTGGAACGTGGGGATGTATGTGAGCGAGGTTTCCGGGGACCTTTCCCACCGTTTGGAATTCCAGCACCGAAGCGCCCACCTGGGGGATGCCCTGCAAGGGATCCGGAACCCGATCTTCTTCAGCCGGGAGAACTTCAATTACGCCCTGGCTTTCCGGCCTTCCCCGGACCTTACCTTCTATTCCAAACTGGGTGCCTGGTGGAACATGGCGCCCCATGGAGCGGCCCTGTTCGCTTCCGCGGGAGCCGAGGTTTTCACCGGTCCGGCCGACCTTTGGGGAACCGTCCTGCGGGGCTACACCTCGGGTGACCTGCGCTGGATCCAGGAGATCGAGGTCCTGGACCAGACCTATCAGGTGGGCCTTTTGTGGAAGTTCAAGGAAGCGGAAAGCCGGGACATCCGCCTAGCCCTGGTCTATTACAACGGGAATTCCCAGTTCGGGCAGTTCCTCCGGGATCACGACGAGCATTTCGGGTTCGGATTGTTCTTCGATCCATAAACCCGATCCACCACAGAGACACAGAGGCACGGTTCAAAAATGTTGATGAACAGAACGAAGAAGATATTCCTGGTCCTTTTCTGTGTTTCTGTGCCTCTGTGGTCAAAGACGTCGGTTTTGAAAGCGGAGGAGGACCGGCTTTTGTTCCTGCCGTCCCATCCGGCCTTTGACCGGCTCATCGGTGATCCCCGGGAACCGCAGAACGCCATCCTGGCCAACCTGACCTATCCCCGCTTCGAAGGGTCCGTGGGCCCGACGCTGGAGTTCCTCCAATGGGTCCCGAAGGACGGGAGCCGCTGGGGCTGGGGCATCTGGGGGGCCAGTTTCATCGAACTGGACTCCCTCGGCCATTTCACCTATCCCGAAAGGGCGAGCGATTGGTACCTGGGCATGTACTTCAGCGAAACATCGGGGGTCCTCTCGAACCGGCTGGACTATACCCATGTCAGTTCCCACCTGGGCGACGAGCTCTTCCTGGCCATCCCGCGTTTCATCTACACCCGGGAGAGTTTCCGGTGGATCACTTCCTTCACGCCCTCCGAGCAAGTCCGGCTTTACGGCGGGGCCGGTTATTCCCCCCATGTGGCGCCCATGGAAAAACCCTTTTTCTTCCATTTGGGCGCCGAACTCTACACCGGTTATTTTGACTTCCTTTTGGGCACGACGGGACGCGGTTATTTCACCTATGACCTCAAGGTCAAGGATGAAGCGGGGAGCGTCACGAACCAGGATTTCCAATGGGGCTTCCAATGGAAAGGAAAAAGGGAGAGCGAGGGTGGCGTGCGGCTGGCCCTGACCTACTACAACGGCAACAGCGAGTACGGCCAGTTCTACGAGGTGCGGGACAACCATTGGGGTCTGGGCGTGTTCTTCGATCCCTGAAATGTGTACCTGTGGAAAAGGTTGAGGGTTAAAATCGAGCAGGAAGTGAAGGGGAGCGGGGGTTCGAGATGAAGATCATCCTTCTTGCGTTCCTTTTTTGTTTTCTTTTGGAAAGGGCATTCCCGGGTTGGAAATTACCACCGGTCAAGACCTGGTCCCTGCGTGTGGTTTGTGTCAATCTCATCCAACTTTTGGTCGTGCTCCTGGCGGGGATCACTTGGGAACGCTGGCTTTCTTCTTGGTCCGTTTTCCATCTAGGCTCTTCGATGGGGCCTTTGACCGGTGGATTTCTCGCCTATTTCATCGCCACTTTTGTTTTTTATTGGTGGCACCGTTGGCGTCATAAGGTCGATCTTCTTTGGCTCGCGTTCCACCAAATTCACCATAGCCCCCAACGGATCGAAGTCATCACGTCCTTCTATAAACACCCCGGGGAAATGATCGTCAATTCTCTCATCGGCAGCGTTTTGGTCTATACGGTGTTGGGTCTTTCCCTGGAGGCGGGAGCCATTTATACCCTTTGTACCGCTCTTGGGGAGTTTTTCTATCACACGAACGTAAAAACCCCACATTGGGTTGGATTCTTTTTTCAAAGGCCCGAAATGCATCGGATCCATCATCGTTACCAAAAACACCGGAACAATTACGGCGATATCGTTTGGTGGGATATGTTGTTCGGCACTTATGAAAATCCAAAAAATTTCGACTACACCTGTGGGTTCGATGACGAAAAAGAACAGAGACTCTTCCACATGCTGGCTTATAAAGACGTTCATAAAAGTATTTGATTTTTCATCTACCGGTTGTATAGTTCGAAGGAGTCACCCCCAAGCCCTTCCCAAACCCGATATAGAGCCGTTGGAGGCAGGATGAGTCCCGTCGATAGCCCCACTGTCGCCCCTTCCGACCCGGCCGCCTCCCCCTTCTACCAACTGCTGCAACAGATCCCACTCCAATGTTTCGAGCAAGAGCGTTTCCTCCAGGCCGAACTTTTGGGGGTCCAGGTCTATCCGGAGAGGGGCCTTCTGCTCCTGGGGATCAAGATGCCCCAGGCGGTTCCGCCGGCCACCTACAGCTTGGTCTCCAACTATTTGAAAGATACCCTTCCGAACGTGCGCCGGGTGGTGCTGGACGTCCATTACGCCCCTTCCGCCGTGACCCTGGCGGATTACCTGGCCGCCCATGAGAAGGACCTGCTCTTCTGCCTGGGCGAAGAGGCGGAGATCGCCGAAGGTTGGTTCTCCCATTACCAATACCAGGCCCAAGGGACGACCCTGAACTTCGAGGTCCCCCATGAGCTGGCCCGGCAACAGTTGGACCGTAAGGCATTCCCCAAGCGCCTAGCCGACCTTTTGAAGACCCGCACCGGGATCGAGCCCAAAGTGGAACTGGTCATCAATGGTTCCATCCTTCCCGAAACGCCGTTGGCCGCGGAGGAGAAGCCCGTGGGGTTCGCCGCTCCCAAGGCCCCCCAACCGGTCGTCATCTATGGACGCAAGATCGCCGAGGAGCCCCAGTCCATGCAGGTCAAGGAAGAGTGCAACGGGTTGGTGGTGCAGGGCGAGATCATCCACTACGAGAACTTCACCACCCGGAGCGGGCGCATCCTGGTCAAGATGACCATCACCGACTATACCGATTCCCTGGATATCCGGCTTTTCCACGAGAACGACGGAAAGTTCAAGGGCGGCCTCAAGGAACGGGATTGGGTCAGGGTGCGGGGTGACCTTCGGCCCGACAAGTATTCCAACGACGAGCTCACCATGACGGCCAAGGACATCATGAAGATGGCGCCGCCGGAGACCCGCAAGGACCGGGCCGCCGAGAAGCGCGTCGAACTCCACTGCCACACCCAGATGAGCCGCATGGACGGCCTTTCCAAGATCGACCGCCTCATCGAGCGGGCGGCCCAGTGGGGCCATCCCGCCATCGCCATCACGGACCACGGGGTGGTGCAGGCCTACCCGGAAGCCCGGGCGGCCGCCAAAAAACACGGCATCAAGCTGATCCTGGGGATGGAAGGCTACCTGGTGGACGAGTTCAAGCGCGAAAAGGGCATGGAGATCTACCACATCATCATCCTGGTCAAGAACAAGACCGGCCTGAAGAACCTTTACCAATTGGTGAGCAAGAGCCACCTGGATTACTTCTATAAAAGGCCCCTTATCCCCAAGGCTCTCCTGCAGGAGAAGCGGGAAGGGCTCATCCTGGGATCGGCCTGCGAGCAGGGGGAAGTTTGGCAGCACCTTCTGGAAGGGGACAAACCCCTGGAGGAAGTTGCCGATTTCTACGATTACATCGAGATCCAGCCCTGTGCCAACAATGAGTTCATGGTGGCCGACGGCAAGGTCAAGGACATGGAAGAGCTTCAATCCCTCACCAAGCGCATCTATGAGACGGGGAAGAAGCTGGGAAAACCGGTGGTGGCCACCGGGGACTCCCATTTTCTGGAGCCCCAGGACGATGTCTATCGCAAGATCATCCATGCCGGCATGGGTTACGGCGTGGAGCGCCAGGCTCCCCTTTATTTCAAGACGACCGACGAATTGAAGGAAGACTTCGCCTATTTCGGCGAGGAGATGGCCCATGAACTGGTGGTGAAAGGGCCCCGGCAGATCGCCGAGATGATTGAGGACGTGGAACCCTTGCCGACCCAGACCCTGTCCCCCATGTGGGAAGGGGCGGATGAGCTTTTGCGAAAGACGGCCACCGAGCAGGCCCATGCCCTCTATGGTTCACCGCTCCCGGATTTCATCGAAAAACGCCTCCAAAAAGAGTTGAACGCCATCATCAACAACAAGTTCTCCACCCTTTATGTCATCGCCATGAAGCTGGTGAAGAAGTCCATGGCCGACGGCTATATCGTCGGGAGCAGGGGTAGCGTCGGCAGTTCCTTCGTGGCCTTCCTCTGCGGCATCACCGAGGTGAACCCTTTGATGCCCCACTGGCGTTGCGATAGCGGCCATTGGTCCGAGTTCCCGCCCAACCCGGCCTCCATGGCGGGCGTGGACCTGGCTCCCAAGAACTGCCCCATTTGCGGCAAGGATTCCATCCGGGACGGGTTCTCCATCGCCTTCGAGGTCTTCATGGGGTTCAAGGGCGATAAGATGCCGGACATCGACCTCAACTTCTCGGGCGAGTACCAGCATGAAGCCCATAAATACGTGGAAGAGCTTTTCGGCAAGGACCATTGCTTCCGAGCCGGCACCATTTCGGCCGTTCAGGACAAGATCGCCTTCGGCTTCGTGAAGAAGTTCGTGGAGGAGGCGGGCCGCAATCCGAGGAACGCGGAGTTGAACCGGTTGGTGAAAGGCTGCTCGGGCGTCTCCAAGACGACCGGCCAGCATCCGGGCGGCATCGTCATCCTGCCCAAGGAGTTCGACATCACCGACGTCTGCCCGGTCCAGTACCCGGCCGACAACAAGGAACGGGATGTCATCACCACCCACTTCGATTTCGCCAGCATGCACGACTGCCTGGTGAAGCTCGACATCCTGGGCCATGACAACCCGACCAGCCTGAAGCGCCTGGAGACCGTGACGGGCGTGGATGTCCTCAAGATCCCCCTGAACGACCCCAAGACCATGAGCCTTTTCTCGTCCACCCAGGCCCTCAACCTCAAGGACAAGACGGATAAGGACCTGGGGACCCTGGGGGTTCCCGAGTTCGGCACCCAGTTCGCCATGGACATGCTCCGGGACACCAAGCCGACCCGCTTCGAGCATTTGGCCCGTCTTTCCGGGCTCGCCCATGGGACCGACGTGTGGCTCGGCAACGCCCAGGAGCTCATCAAGAAGGGAACGGCGACATTGTCGACCGTCATCTCGACCCGTGACGACATGCTGAACGACCTCGTGGCCCGGGGCATGGAAGAGGCCCTGGCCTTCAAGATCATGGAGGATGTTCGCAAGGGAAAGGGCCTCAAGCCCGAGTACGAGCAGGCCATGGCGGCCGCCAAGGTCCCGGCCTGGTACATCGACAGCTGCAAGAAGATCAAGTACATCTTCCCCAAGGCCCATGCGGTGGCCTATTGCGTGATGAGTTTCCGGATCGCCTATTTCAAGGTGCACCATCCCCTGGCCTTCTACGCCGACTTCTTCACCAACAAGTCCTTCGGCTTCGACGCCACGGTCGCCTGCGGGGGCCCGGGCCGGGTGAAAGAACGCATCAAGCTCATCCGCTCCCTGGAAAAACCGACCAATAAGGAACTGGACGAGGCCTCCATCCTGGAAGTGGTGGAGGAGGTCTATGCCCGGGGCCTGAAGTTCCTGCCGGTCGATATCTACAGGTCCGACAGCCGCCAGTTCCAGGTCCAGGAGGATGGCGGGGAAAAGAAGCTGCGCCCGCCTTTGATCGGCCTTCCGGGCTTGGGGGAGACCGCCGCCGACGCCATCCAGGAAGAACGCGCCAAAGGGGAGTTCTCGACCATCGAGGACCTGGTGGAGCGCTGCGGCGTGAACAAGAACGTGGTGGAGATCCTCAAGGGCCATGGGTGCCTGAAGGCCATGCCCGAATCCAACCAGGCCACTCTCTTCTAAGCCGAGAAAATCCTTTATTTTCAAATGTTTTGGCGGGCCCGCCCTTGCCAAATCCAGGCCTTTTTGATACAAAGAGCGTGAATTTAAGGCTGTCCAGATAAGTGGGCCCTTTCCGGCCCACTTTTTTTTTCTCCTTTTCCAGGGTTCGGGAAACGGAGTTCGGCGGGCTTCTCGGGACCCGAAAGTTCTTGTTGCCTGCCAACGGCCGAAAGGCCGTTTGTTATTTATGGGCCAAATGGCGAAAGGAAAGGGAATGGCATTCCCGGACGCGAGCTTGAACGCCCAGTTGTGGGACTTGGCCGAACGGGTGGCCCAGGACAACTTTTTGGAGCTTTTCGAGCTCAAGACCCATCCCCAGGGCGGGAAGCTGGTCCTGACGGTGGCCTTGGACAAGAAAAGCGGGCCCGTGACCCTGGACGATTGCACGGCGGTCAGCCGGGACCTGGAGAAGAAGCTGGACGAGCTGGACCTGATCAAGACCAGCTACTTGCTGGAGGTGTCCTCGCCGGGGCTGGACCGCCCCTTGAGGAACCTGGAGGACTGCCTTAGGTTCCAGGGGAGCATGGCCCAGTTCACCTTGGCCGAGCCCCTGGAGGGCTTGGTGAGCTTCCAAGGCCGGTTGTTGGGAACGGATGGGGCGCGGGTCCAGGTGCAGGTGGGGAAGGAACGGACGGTCTGGGTGCCTTACGCCCTGGTGAAGGCCGCCCGTCTGGTCGTGGAATGACTTTTCAACGCCGACCGAACGAGGAGTAGGAAATGAGCAACGAACTAGCCCTGGTGATGAGCCAGTTGGAACATACCAAGCGCATCGACAAGAAGAAACTCGTCGAGGCGATCCAAGCCGCCCTGTCCTCTGCGGCCAAGAAGGTCTATGGCGCCGCCCAGGAAGTGGACGTGGAGTTCGACGAGCTCAACTATGAGTTCAAGGCCTATTACCTGAAAGAGGTCGTGGACGAGATCACCGACGCCAACACCCAATTGATCCTTTCCGACGCCCGGAAGCTCGACAAGGACGCCGAGGTGGGAGGAGTCATCAAGGTCCGCATTCCCGCCGAACAGTTCGGCCGCATCGCCGCCCAGACCGCCAAGCAGGTCATCGTTCAGCGCGTGCAGGACGCCGAGCGCCAGAGCGTTTATGACCAGTTCAAGGAAAAGGAAGGCGACCTCATCACGGGCAGCGTGCTGCGTTACGAGGGCCGGAACGTCATCCTGTCCCTCGGCGACACCGAGGCCCTCATGCCCGCCAAGGAACAGGTGCCCCGCGAGCGTTACTCGACCGGTGAACGCATGAAGTTCTACGTGCTGGAGGTCCGCAAGACCCTCAAGGGCCCCGCCATCATCGTGTCCCGGGCCCATCCGAACCTGGTGCGCAAGCTGTTCGAACTCGAGGTTCCGGAGATCTACGAAGGGGCGGTCAAGATCGAGAGCGTGGCTCGCGAGGCCGGCGCCCGCACCAAGATCTCGGTGCGCTCCATGGGCGACGACCGCGTGGACGCGGTGGGAGCCTGCGTGGGCGTCAAGGGCATCCGCGTGCAGAACATCGTCGACGAGATCCGCGGAGAAAAGGTGGACATCGTCCGCTGGGACGATGACCCGCACAACTACCTCTCCAACGCCCTTTCGCCCGCCAAGATCGCCCGTATCGTGTTCCATCCCGAGGTTTCCTCGGCCGAGGTCATCGTGCCCAACGACCAGCTGTCGCTGGCCATCGGCAAGAAGGGGCAGAACGCGCGGCTGGCCGCGCGCCTGACGGGCATCAAGATCGACATCAAGAGCGAGGAACAATACGCCCTGGAGGAGCGCGCCCGCATGGACGCCCATTTCCAGCAGATCCAGCAGGAGGTCCCGCAGGACCTGGCCGACGCCAAGATCGAAGCGCCCAGCGCCGGGGCCGCCTCCCATTTGACCGAGGAGGACCGCAAGGACGCGCCTCCCGACGAGATCGACGAAGGCGCCGTGAAGGGCGAAAGCGCCCCGCTGGCCCCTGAATTGACCAAGGACGAGAACGGGATGCCGACCATCCCCGCTTCCCCGGTGTTGGCCGAGGAAAGTCCCGCGCCGGAAGGACAGGGGGAATAAGGCCTGATGAGCAAACGACTTTTCGAATTCGCCAAGGAACTGGGGCTCCCCAGCAAGGACATCCTGGACCGCTGCAAGAAGCTGGGGCACAGCATCCCGAGCCAATTGACGGTCATCGATGAGAAGATCCAGTCCGAGGTCCGCCGGGACCTGGGGCTGGCCGACATCCATGCGGTGTCCGCCCCGGCGCCTGCTCCGGCCCCGACGGTCAAGCCCGGAACGGCCCCCAAGGCCGCTCCCGGCGCCGCCCCGGCCACCCGGACCATGATGAAACCGTCCACTCTGAGCGCGCCCACGGCCACCTATCCGACCCTCAAGCCCTCCGCGCCCAAACCGTCCGCGCCCCGGCCGGCCATGGTCGCCCGTAAGAGCGGGCCGTCCCTGAAACCCTTGTCCGTCAAATCGGGCGGGCATGGATTGGCCGCCGGGCGTCCCAAGAGCGCCGCGGCCCTGAAGGAGACCGAGGAGAAGCCGAAATTGGAAGGTGCCGAGGGCGATCCTTCCATTCCCAAGACCAAGATCAAGCTCAGCGAGGGGATCACCGTTTCCGAATTGGCCCAAAAACTCGATGTCAAAGCGGGTGTGCTCATCAAGGAACTGCTGGATCTCAAGATCCTGGCCACCATCAACCAGCGGCTCGACATGGCGGTCGCCGAAACCCTGGCTTCCGCCCACAATGCGGAGGTCGAAGTGGTGCCCCTGTTCGGGGCCGAAATGATCCAGGACACCCCGGACGATCCCAAGGACCTCAAGCCCCGGCCCCCGGTCGTCACCATCATGGGCCACGTGGACCATGGGAAGACCCTTTTGCTCGACGCCATCCGGAAGACCAAGGTGGCCGAAGGCGAAGCGGGCGGCATCACCCAGCATATCGGCGCCTACCAGGTACAGCATGAGAAGGGTTCCATCACCTTCCTCGACACCCCCGGTCACGAGGCCTTCACCCTCATGCGCGCCCGCGGCGCCAAGGCCACGGATATCGTGGTACTGGTCGTGGCGGCCGACGACGGGGTCATGCCTCAAACGCTCGAAGCCATCGACCACGCCAAGGAAGCCAAGGTCCCCATCATCGTGGCCATCAACAAGATCGACAAACCCGAGGCCAACCCCGACCGGGTGAAGACCCAGGTCGCGGAACGCGGGCTGGTGCCCGAGGAATGGGGCGGCACGACCATCTATGTGCCGGTCTCGGCCAAGAAGCGCATGAACCTGGAGAAACTGCTGGAGATGATCCTGCTCCAGGCCGAGGTGTTGGAACTCAAGGCCAACCCCGACCGGCCCCCGAAGGGCGTGGTCCTGGAAGCCCGGCTCGACAAGGGCCGTGGACCCGTGGCCACCCTGCTGGTCGAGAAGGGCACCCTCAAGATCGGCGACAACGTCATCGCCGGCAACACCTACGGCCGCGTGAAGGCCATGCACGATGACCTGGGCAAACAGGTCAAGGGCGCGACCCCGGCCACGCCGGTGGAAGTGCTCGGTCTTTCCGACGTGCCCCAGGCCGGGGACGTCTTCTTCGTGGTCGAGGATTCCAAGATGGCCCGCGAGATCGCCGCCCGCCGCGCCGAAGCCCGCAAGGACAACCGCTTGGTCGGCGCCATGAAGCACATCACCCTCGACAACCTCTTCGAGCAGATCAAGGAAGGGCAGATCAAGGAACTCAAGGCCGTGGTCAAGGCCGACGTCCAGGGGTCGGTGGAGGCCCTCACCCAATCCCTCGAGAAGCTCTCCACCGAGAAGGTGGCCCTCAAGGTCATCCATTCGGGCACGGGGAACATCGTGAACTCCGACATCCTGCTGGCCTCCGCCTCCAACGCCATCGTGGTCGGCTTCAATGTGAAGGCCGATTCCAACGCCAAGTCCACCGCCGAGCGGGAGGACGTGGATGTGCGGGTCTACAAGATCATCTACGACGCGGTGGAGGACGTCCGCAAGGCCATGGAAGGCATGCTGGAACCCACCTACCGGCCGGTGAGCATCGGCCGCGCCGAGGTGCGCCAGCTCTTCAGCACGCCCAAGGGGACCATCGCGGGTTGCATGGTGATGTCGGGCAAGATCACCAGCAAGGCCAAGGTGAAGGTCCACCGGGGCGAGGAGATCGTCCACGATGGGACCTTGTCGTCGCTCCGCCGGTTCAAGGACGACGTGAAGGAAGTGAACAACGGCTTTGAGTGCGGGATCGGGATCGACGGCTACGACGACGTCCAGGTGGGGGACCAACTGGAGGTCTATATCCTCGAGGCGGTCGCGCAGAAGCTGGAATAAAGGCGATTTTGAATTCTTAATTTTGAATTATGAATTCAAGATCACCGTCATTAAGAATTAAAAATCAAGAATTGAGAATTCTGACGATGGTGATAGGTCTTTTGCGGGTCGAGGTCCATTACCCGGAGAGCGGCTCCCTCAAGACCAAACGCATGACCTTGAAGAGCGTCTCCGACCGGGTACGCAAGCGTTTCAACGTCTCCCTGGCCGAAGTGGAACACCAAAACCTCTGGCAAAGGTCGGTCCTGGCCGTGGTCACGGTCAATACCGACCGGAAACACGCCGACGCCGCTCTCTCGAAGGTCCTGGACCTGATGGAGAACGAAGGGGACTGGATCGTGACGGGTGTGCAGACCGAGTACCTTTAACGGCAATTCTTAATTTTGAATTTTTGGTCTTTAATTAGGAATTCAGAATTAAGAACTTAAAATTGAGGATTCTATGTCCTACAAGCGGGCGGATAGGGTCTCCGAGGCGATCAAGCGCGAGATCAGCGTCATGTTGACCCAGGAGGTCAAGGACCCGGGCATCCATTTCGTCACCGTGACCGGCGTCGAGACCACCGACGACCTGCGTCACGCCAAGGTGTTCGTCTCCATCCTGGGGGACGATGGGACCCGGCAAGAAACGATGCAAGCCCTGGAACGGGCCAAGGGTTTTTTAAGGGGTGAAATCGGCCACCGCCTTCAGTTACGATATACCCCCGAGCTGCAGTTCCGCCTCGACAAATCCCTCGACCACGCCATGAAGATCAAAGGCATCCTGAACCAGATCAAGAAGCCCGAGGACAAGACCGGCGATGAAGCTTAAGACGAAAAAAGCCCCCGTCCGCCGCAGGACCGCGAAGGACGATTTCCAAAAGGTGGTCCGGCTCATCAAGGACCATAAGTCCTTCCTGGTGACCACCCATGTGAACCCCGATGGGGACGGGCTCGGCGCCGAGTCGGCCCTTTTCGCCGCCCTCACCAAGATGGGCAAGAAGGTGCAGGTGGTCAATCACGACCCCCTGCCCCATCGTTTCAAATACCTGGCCTTCACCCCCCACTACCAGGCGAGCGATGTCATCCCGCCCCACGAGGTCTGTTTCGTGCTCGACGCCGGGGATTTCACCCGCATCCGGGAAGGCGTCCGCCGGGAAGAGTTCAAGACCCTGGTCAACATCGACCATCATTACTCCAACAACAAGTACGGCGACTACAACCTGGTCTTCCCCGACGCGGCCGCCACCGGCGAGGTGGTCTATCGCCTGCTCCGAGCGCTGAAGGTCAAGATGGACAAGCCCATCGCCGAGGGCATCTTCACCTCGATCGTGACCGACACGGGCCGCTTCCGTTATCCCAATACCACGCCCCACATCTTCCGCCTGGCCGCCGAATTGGAGGAGGCGGGCGCCGATACCTCCCATGTGAGCGAGCATATCTTCGGCGACATCACCCGCCAGGCCATGGAACTGACCCGGCTCGCCATGGGCACCCTCAAGGTCCATCAGGACGGCCTCATCGGCTCCATGACCCTCAACCAGGCCGATTTCCGCAGTTCGGGGGCCAGCGACGACGACACCGAGAACCTCATCAACGTCGTGCGGAACCTCGACACCGTGAAGATCGCCATCTTCCTGAAGGAAAGGCCCGATGGACTGGTCAAGATCTCCCTCCGGTCCAAGAACCACGTGAACGTGGCGAACGTGGCCAAGCGCTTCGGCGGCGGCGGCCACGCCTATGCGGCGGGCGCCGTGACCGAAGGCCCGATCCAAAAGGCCCTGCCCGCCGTGATCGCCGCTTGCCAGGACGCCCTCTAAAAAAACCAATTCTCAATTTCGAATGTTGAATTTTGAATTCTGGAAGTTTCCGATCCTCGGAAGCCCTTGTTTAATTAAGAATTTAAAATTTGAGTCCCTGGGATCCTTTATCGGCCTTAAAGTGCTCCCATGACAGGCGTCCTGATCCTTCGTAAACCAAAGAGCTGGACCTCCCATGACGTCGTGGCGAAGGTCCGGGGCATCCTCCGCGAGAAACAGATCGGCCATTTGGGCACCTTGGACCCCATGGCCACCGGGGTGCTTCCTTTGGTCGTGGGCACGGCCACGAGGCTCATCGAGTTCGCTTCCTTCGATAAGGAATACCGGGCCACCTGCCTGCTGGGAAAAAGGACCGATAGCGGCGATGTCACGGGGACGGTCCTGGAGGAAAAACCCTGGGACGGGCTCGAGCCGGGGAAGGTCCGGGAAGCGGCCCTTAGCCTCAAGGCCCTGACCGAACAGGTCCCTCCCATGGTCTCCGCCGTCAAACGGGACGGACGCAAGCTTTACGAATTGGCCCGGGAGGGCATCGAGGTCGAACGAAAGCCCCGGCCCATCCGGATCGAGGATCTGGAAGTGACGTCCATGGAACTTCCCCGGGTGCGTTTCCGTGTCGTATGCTCTCCGGGCACCTATGTGCGCTCCCTCTGCGAAACCCTGGGGGAAACCTTAGGGGTCGGTGGTTGTCTGGAATCATTGGAGAGGACCCGGGTGGGGCCCTTTCCCTTGGAGCGGAGCGTGACGCTGGAAGTGCTCGAGTCCTTGGTGAAGGATGGGAAGGTCCAAGGGGCCTTGCTTCCCGCTTCGGGTCTGGCCGGCCATCTCCCTTCCGTCACCCTGGCGGACAGTGAACTCACTGCTTTTTGTCATGGAAGGGAAGTGCGGGCGAAGTTAGAACAGGGACAGCTGGCCCGCGTGATGAACAGCCAAGGCCTTCTTTGCGGCATTGTGGAAGGCGCCGGGGAAGGTGTCGGTCGTCCAAGGAAAGTTTTCGGCATCGAGGGATGGCCTTGAGTTCCAATCATAAAAGATCGATCGTCGTGACCATCGGCGTCTTCGACGGCGTGCATCGGGGACACCAAGCCCTGACCAGGGAAACGGTCAAGCTTGCCCGCCGTTCGAAGGCCACGGCCGTGGCCGCGACCTTCAAGGACCATCCGGTCCACATCCTGCGGGGTGGCGAACGCATCCCGTTCCTTTTGGACCGAACGGAGACCTTCGGATTGTTGAGGGAAGCCGGCATCCAACGGGTCGCCGTCATCCCTTTTTCCCGGGCCTTCTCGAAAAAGGACCCGGGACAGTTCCTGGATTGGCTGGGTCGTTTGGGGCGGGTGAAGGGGATCGTCGTGGGGAAGGATTTCCGTTTCGGCCGGGGGGCGGCGGGCGACATCGCTTTTTTAAGGCGCGTCGGCAAGGAACGGGGGTTCGAGGTCCGTTCCGTGGCTCCGGTGCGCTATCAAGGCCGGATCATCTCCTCCAGCCGCATCCGTGAAAGTCTCGCGGCCGGGCGTCCCGACCAGGCCTGGGCCATGCTGGGGCGGCCTTATCGCATCGAGGGGACCGTGGTCCATGGGAAACACCTGGGACACCGGATCGGTTTTCCCACGGCCAATCTGGCCCGCATCTCCTCCTACCTTCCCAAGGATGGGGTCTATGCTTGCGCGGTCCCTCTCGGGGGGAAGCTCTACCGGGCGGGAATGAACCTGGGGCACCGGCCCACCTTCCGGGACGATGACCACCATCGCCAGGCCGAGGTCCATCTGCTCCATTATTACGGGAAGCTTTATGGGAAAAAGATGGCGGTCCAACTGCTCGGATACCTGAGGCCGGAGAGGAAATTCCCGTCCCCCGCGCTCCTGGTGCGGCAGATCAAGAAGGACCTTCGAAAGATCATGGGAACCCCGCTCCCCCGCCTCAAATAAGGTTTTTGGGGTCCTCACGGAGGCCCATCCTCCTTTACTCACCTATGGAATGCCCATAGAATACTGCCCCTGCGCCCGGACTTTTGGCGCAGGCACGCTTCCAAAAAGAGCGATTAGCCCCTCGATGCGTTTCACTTACTCGGGGCCCATCCGCCTTTGGATCTTGGAAGCGGATGGGGCACGGATCCCTTACTTGGCCTTCGTTCACTCTAACGATCGCTCGGTTCGGGGGGAGTCCAAGCCGTAAAAATTAACTTTGAGGAGCAGTACCATGATGACCAAGGATAAGAAGACCCAGCTCGTTCAGGATTTTAGGCAAAAGGAAGGCGACACCGGTTCCCCTGAAGTTCAGATCGCCCTCGTCACCGAGAGGATCAAGTACTTAACGGAACATTTCAAATCCCATCCCAAGGACCATGCGTCCCGCCGTGGATTGCTCAAGCTGGTCGGGCACCGGCGCCGTCTTTTGGACTACCTGAAAAAGCACGACGTGAAGCGCTATGCCGCGCTCATCGATCGTTTGGGACTTCGCAAATAAGGACGAATTGAACCACGAAGCCGCGAAGGGCGTGAAGTAAGGACCGCCCCCGTTCTTCGTCCGTTCATCCCGGCCTTTTCCTCACACCACTAAACTATCGAAGGAGCTTCCGAAATGATGGAACGTGTCAGCAGCGCTTTAGGCAATACCCAGATCTCGTTCGAGACCGGCCGTTTGGCCAAGCAGGCCGACGGATCGATCCTGGCCCAACTGGGCGAGACCGTGGTCCTGGTGGCCGTGGTCGGCGCCAAGGACCCCATGCCGGGCAAGGATTTCTTCCCCCTCACCGTCGAGTACCGCGAACGCAGTTCGGCCGCGGGACGCATCCCCGGCGGCTGGTTCAAGCGCGAGGGCCGTCCCCGCACCAAGGAGATCCTCACTTCCCGTTTGATCGACCGCCCCATCCGCCCCCTCTTCCCGGACGGGTTCTTCAATGAAGTGCAAATGCACGCCACCGTCATCTCCGCGGACCAAGAGAACGACTCGGACGTCCTGGCCGTCTCCGCCGCTTCCGCGGCCTTGGCCGTCTCCGACATCCCCGTGGCCGATATGTTCGGCTGTGTGCGCGTCGGCCGCGTCAACGGCGACCTGGTCATCAACCCGACCTTCGCCCAGCGTGAGAAGAGCACGATGGACCTGATCGTGGCCGCCAGCCGCAAGGCCGTGGTCATGGTCGAGGGCGAGGCCGAGGAAGAATCCGAATCCGTGGTGTTCGAGGCCATCAAGCTGGCCCACAAGGAATGCCAGAAGATCATCGACCTGCAGGAACAGCTGGTGAAGAAGGCGGGCAAACCCAAGCGCGCTTTGACCCTGGTCAAGCCGCCCGAGGACCTGGCCAAGGCCGTGAAGGACTTCGCCCTTTCCAAGATGAAGACCGCCATGGCCGAGAAGGACAAGCTCAAGCGCCAGGAAGGCATCGCCAAGGTCACCAAGGATACCGTCGAGGCCTTGAAAGAGAAGTTCCCCGAGAAGGATAAGGACATCCACGGGCTGGTCCATGGCATCGAGTCCGACCTGGTCCGCGAAGCCATCCTGGACCGCCAAGAGCGCCAGGACGGCCGCAAGTTCGACGAGTTCCGCCCCATCACGGCGGAGACCCGCGTCCTGCCCCGTACCCACGGGTCGGCGCTCTTCACCCGCGGCCAGACCCAGGCTTTGGTGACGACGACCTTGGGCACCAAGGACGACCAGCAGATCCTGGAGGAGCTGGAAGGCGAACAGAAGAAGACTTTCATGCTCCACTACAACTTCCCGCCCTACTCGGTGGGCGAGATCAAGCGCCTGTCGGGCCCCGGCCGTCGTGAGATCGGGCACGGCAACCTGGCGGAGCGCGCCTTGAAGCCGTTGCTCCCGAAGCACGATGATTTCCCCTACACCATCCAGGTCACGTCCGACATCCTGGAATCCAACGGTTCCTCCTCCATGGCCTCCGTCTGCGGCGGTTCGCTGTCGCTGATGGACGCGGGCGTGCCCCTGAAGGCCCCCTGCGCCGGCGTGGCCTTGGGACTGGTCTCCAACGAGGACATGTCCAAGACCGCCATCCTGACCGACATCCAAGGCCTGGAAGACCACTTCGGCGACATGGACTTCAAGGTGGCCGGGACCCGCAAGGGCATCACCGCCATCCAGATGGACATCAAGATCTTCGGCCTGCCCTTCGAGGTCATCGACAAGGGGCTGGCCCAGGCCAAGCAGGGCCGCTTGACCATCCTGGACATCATGGACAAGGTGCTCTCGACGCCCCAGAAGGACCTGTCGCCTTTCGCGCCGCGCATCGTCAGCATCAAGGTGCCGGTGGACAAGATCCGCGACATCATCGGCAAGGGCGGGGCCACCATCAAAAAGATCCAGGAGGATTTCCAGGTGGAGGTCAACGTCGAGGACGACGGGACCGTCCATATCGCTTCTCCCAATGGCGCCGCCATCGAGAAGTGCAAGGCCTTCATCGACGGCCTCATGGCGGAAGCCGAAGAGGGCAAGATCTACTTCGGGACCGTCAAGAAGATCATGGATTTCGGCGCCTTCGTCGAGATCCTGCCGGGCACCGACGGCCTGGTGCACATCTCCCAGCTGGACAACCGCCGCGTGGAACGCGTGGAGGACGTCCTGAAGGAAGGCGATGAGCTCCTGGTCAAGTGCATCGGGATCGATCCGAAGACCAAGAAGATCAAGCTTTCCCGCAAGGAAGCCTTGGGGTTGAAGATCGAGGATTACAAAAAGAATTAAAAAGCCGTTGAAAGCCCCGGCCTTCCGGCCGGGGCTTTTTTTTTGTCCAAAAGGCCCCGAGGGCGGGGTGTAAAATAAATTTACTCGCCTGTTCCGGCCTTTGAAGGGACCCCGTGAAAGAACCCGAAACGCCCAAGACCATGCTGAAGAAGGAGGAGTGGGGCGGCCTGACCTTCGTGGCGCTCTTTGCCGCCTATGCTTTCCCCCCCTACTTCGTCTATCTGATGACCATGGCGGCCCTCACCGAGTTCGCCCACCTTTGGACCACGCGCCTCTCCCGGGAAGCCCAGGAGAAATTCATCGAGTTCGAGAAGGAATTCCGCCAGGGTTATAAGCTGGAAAAGGCGGGCAAGAAGAAGGAAGCCCTCAAACGATATAAGGAACTGGAAAAGAAATACGCCGGCCATCCCCAGGCGGTGCACCTGACCCAAATGCAGATCGGGAAGCTGGAAGGCGCGAAGCCGCCCAAGAAGAAAGGGGCCTGATCCATGGCCCTCTTTCCCTGCCGCGAATGCGGGAATCCCCTGGAGGCCGAACACCGATATTGCCCGGTCTGCGGCGCGGTCCATGAACCCTTGGACAAGGCCACCGAGGAAGGCATCGCGGCTTTCGAGGAAGGGGAGTATGACAAGGCCCTGCGGTCCTTCAAGGCGGTGGCCAAGAAGAATCCCTTCAATTCCTTCGCGCTGAGGGACGTGGGGCATGCGGCCTTCCATGGGCAGGACCTGGGGGTGGCCCTGGACCATTACCAGAAGGCCCTGCGGATCAACCCCAATCACCTGGACATCCACTTCAATTGCGGCCTCATCCACCGCCAACGGGGGCAGGTGAACGATGCGGCCTTCGAATTCCTCGAGGCCCTCCGGCTGCTGCACCCCATCACTCCGGGCGCCTATTACCTGGGGCTTTTCCATTCGGCCCAGACCCTGGAGTACCAATGCCGCATGAACCTGGGAGCCCTGTTCAAGGAGAAGGGGGAGCTGGAAAAGGCCCTGGAGCAATACCAAAGGACCCTGGAGGGGAACCCGGGCAACCTTCCCGCCCTCGGCGCATCGGGCGACTGCCTGATGGCCTTGGAGCGTTTCGACGAAGCCATCACCGCCTACCGCAAGGCCTTGAAGAAGGTCCCGGCGGGAGAGGAAAGGTGGAACCTGCAGAACGACCTGGGCATCTGCTACTTCAAGAAGGGGGAGCTGGAAAAGGCGGTGGCCGAGTTCAAGGATGTCCTGAAGCAGGACCCGGACCATGTGAACGCCATCTACAACCTGGGGCAGGTCTATTACCACGAGGGCCTGACCGGCCGCATGCGCAAGGACTACGAGGATTTCGTGAAGTCCTCCAAGGACGCCGCTTCCATCCTTTTCGCCCTGTCCAAATCCATGGTCTCGGCTGCCACCGCCCGCAAGGAACAGCCCGTGGGGGAGACCTCCTTGATCGGCGATTGCGCCCCCATGCGGAAGATCCGGGACCTCATCAAGCGCGCGGCGGCGAGCGACGCCACGGTCCTCATCCTGGGGGAGAACGGAACGGGCAAGGAACTGGTGGCCCGCTCCATCCATGAGCAGTCCGCCCGGCACGACCGGCCCTTCGTGCCCCTGGTGTGTTCGGCGTTGAGCGAGACCCTGCTGGAAAGCGAGCTTTTCGGCCATGAGAAGGGCTCCTTCACGGGAGCGGTGGGTCGGAAGATCGGCAAGTTCGAGGCCGCCGACGGCGGCACGGTCTTCCTGGACGAGATCGGGGAGATCTCGGCGGCCACCCAGGTGAAGCTCCTTCGGGTCCTCCAGGAACGGGAGTTCGAGCGGGTGGGAGGGACCGAGCGGGTGAAGGTCGATATCCGGGTCATCGCCGCCACCAACCGGGACCTCAAGAAGGCCATCCAGGACGGCCACTTCCGGGAGGACCTTTTCTACCGGCTCAACGTCATCGTGCTGGAGATGCCGCCCCTGAGGGACCGGGGAGAGGACCTGGCGATCTTGGCCCGTTATTTCCTCGACCGGCTGAAGAAGGAACGGCCGACGCGTTTCGAGACCTTTTCGTCCGAGGCGCTCCAGGCCATGGCCCGTTACCGCTGGCCGGGCAATGTCCGGGAGCTGGAGAATGTCATCGAACGGATCGTGACCTTGCATGACGATGTGGTGATCGAGCCCCGGCATTTGCCGGCGGAGTGGGCCGAGGCGCAGGGCCTTTTGGCATCGGAAGCGGCCACCCTTCCCGGGATCGGGGTCCTGGAGAAGGGGGAGAAGGACCTGATCCTGCGGGTGCTGCAGGAAGCCGGGTTCAACAAGAAGCAGGCGGCCTTGCGGCTGGGGATCAGCCGACCGACCCTCTATCAAAAGATCAGGAAATACGGCCTGAAAACATCCAAAGTGTAAATATAATTAACACTTGGTTATCAATAGTATAATTATTTTACACTCGAACGGTTCAGTTCGAAGAAGCTGGGTCCCAAAACCCTTATTTTGAGCCATTGTAAAAAGACCAAAGATTGGCACAAGCATTGCTTATATGTAATGCAGGTCAGCGACAACTGGCCTAAACGAATCAAAACTCACCTCCAGAGCCTCGGTCGACCCACCGGGGCTCTTTTTTTATGCCCCAAGGGCCATTTTCCACCGAATTTTAACCCTTTCCCCCCTGTGTTATAGTGCCTGAAAGACAGCATCCGCTTTGGAGGACACCCCTGAACACCGACTGGCTGCTCTTTTTCATCACCTTCGCCCTTTCCCTGGGGCTGACCCCCCTTTTCCGCAAGATCGCCCTTCGCACCCAGTTCCTGGACAGCCCGCAAGGCCAGCTCAAGAAGCACACGGCGCCCATCCCCTACCTGGGCGGCCTGGCCATCTATTTCGCCTTCCTGATGGGCATCCTTTCGGCCTTGATCCTCACCCCGCCGGAGGATGGGCCCCGGGTCCTGGCCCTGCTCGCCGGAGGCACGGTCATGGCCATCCTGGGACTGGTGGACGATCTCTTCTCCCTGGGACCGGGCATCAAGTTCCTCTTCCAGGTCCTGGCGGCGGCCTTGCTGATCCTTTTCGGTGTTCAGTTGGAGTTCCTGCCCAGCCACCCCTGGTTGGGGAAAGTCCTGACGGTCTTCTGGGTGCTGGCGGTCACCAACGCGGTGAACCTCATCGACATCATGGATGGGCTGGCGGGCGGGGTAACGGTCCTGGCCTGCCTGGGTTTCGCCTTGGTCCCTGCCCTGGGGCCGCATAGCTATGTTCACCTGACCGCTGCCGCGCTGGGGGGGAGCGTCCTGGGGTTCCTTCCCTACAACTACCAACCGGCCAGGATCTATATGGGGGACTCGGGCGCCCTGTTCCTGGGTTTCGTCCTGGCGGGACTCGCCATGGGCCACGGCTATTCCCAAGTGAACGTGGAAGGCCTCCTGGCCCCCCTGCTCATCCTCGGGATCCCCCTTTACGACACGGCCCTGGTCATGTTCCTGCGCTTCCTGAAGGGACGTTCCATGTTCCGCGGCTCCAACGACCACTTGGCCTTGCGCCTGCGGGCGGTGGGCATGACGGTCAAGCAGGTGGTCGGGACCCTTTGGGGGCTTTCCATCCTCCTGGGGATCGCGGCCTGGGTGCTGGTCCATGTCTCCGAAAAAAGGGCGACCATCCTCCTCTTGGGACTCTTCACCTTGACGCTCCTTTTCACGGTGGCGGTCTCGGTGATCCCGGTGGACGAGGGGAAACAAAAGGTCCGGGAGAACCCCTTCCGGCTTTTCCTGAAGCCCCCTGACCGGAGCCCCCGAAAGTCCCGGAAGAAATGAAGCCCCGCGTCCTCATCGCGGGCGGCGGCTTGGCGGGACTGTCCTGCGCCCGGGAGCTCTTCCAACATTCCCATCCCTATCTCCTCGTCGAGAAGGAAAAGGATCCGGGCGGCCTCTGCCGTTCCGTGCTGACCCAGGGTTTCACCTACGATTACACGGGGCACTTCCTCCACTTCCAGGACCCCAAGGTCAAGGAATGGGTGCTTGGATGGGTCGGGGACCGGCTCAAGGTCCGCCGCCGCCACGCGGTCATCCATAGCGAAGGGACCTACAGCGAATATCCCTACCAGGAGAACAACGCGGGACTTCCCAGCGCCACCGTGCGGGAGAACGTCCTGGGCTATCTCCAAGCCCAGTTGGGGCGGCGGTCGGCGGACGGGACGGGCCCGGCGGATGATTTCAGGACCTGGTGCCTGCGCTCTTTCGGCGAAGGCATCTCCAAGAATTTCATGTTCCCCTACAACCAAAAGCTCTGGAAGTTCCCGCTGCACAAACTCTCGACCCATTGGATGGGGCGCTTCGTGCCCCGCCCGAGGGTCCTGGAGGTCCTGGAAGGGGCCCGGGGCTCCCGCAACTCCAGCGCGGGCTACAACGCCACGTTCCTCTATCCCGACCAGGGCGGCATCTCCATCCTCCCCCAGGCCATCGCGAAAGGGCTCCCGGACCTTTGGCTCGGGGCCGAACTGGCGGGGCTCCACCTGGGGAAAAGGACCGCGTGGCTGAAGGATGGACGGGCGGTCCCCTTCGACCGGATGGTCTCCAGCCTTCCCCTGCCCCGCCTGGTCCGCTTGACCCGCGACCTTCCGGCGGGCCTGCGCCGGATGGCCGGCAGGCTCAAGGCCACCTCGATCTACAACATCAACCTGGGCCTCCGGGGGCGCCAACCCATCCCCTATAGCTGGGTCTATTTCCCGGGGGCCGAGTTCACCTTCCACCGGGCCGGTTCGGTGAGCGCCTGCGTGCCCACGGTCGCCCCCTCGGGGCACTTTTCCCTTTATGTGGAATTCTCCTACCGGGGCCCGCGGCCCTCGCCGAAGGTCCTGGGGAAGCAGGCCCTGGAAGGCCTGAAGCACCTGGGCTGGATCAAGAGCGGGAAGCAGGTCGTCAGCCGGGCGGACCTGGACCTGCCCGGTGCCTATGTGATCTATGACCGGGACCGCGAGTGCGTGCCGGAGCTCCTGGACCATTACCGGCGTAAAGGCGTGGATGGCGTGGGCCGCTACGGCCTTTGGGAGTACGGGAGCATGGAAAGCGCCATCGCCCAAGGAACGTCCGCCGCCCGGAGGATCCTGGGGCGCCGCTGATCCTTTTCCTCGGACACGGGCTTTTTGCGGACCCCCCGGATGTATAATGCGCGTCAAAACCAGGGGAAAAGGGGAACCATGGCCGGACAGCTCGACGTCGATTCGCTCAAGGGCATCCCCTTGTTCAAGGAACTGGGCCCTTCCGAACTGGCCAGCGTGTCGACCCTCTTCTTCGAGAAGGTCTATACCCGCAACGCCACCCTTTTCGTGGAAGGCATGACGGGGGAGATCCTCTACGTCATCCGCAAGGGCACGGTGAACATCACCAAGAAGGGGAAGGGGAACGAGGAGATCGTGTTGGCGAGCCTGAAGGAGGGCGAGTTCCTGGGGGAGATGTCCCTCATCGACAACCGTCCCCGGACCGCCACCGCCCGGGTCGCCGAGGACTCGAGCCTCCTGGTCATGACCAAGAAGGCCTTCACGACCCTTTTGGAGAAGCACCCCGATATCGCCCTGAAGATCCTGCTGGTCTTCCTGCGCACGGCCAACGAACGGCTCCGCAAGGCCAACGAGTCCATCAAACAAGTCTGAAAGACGATCCCATGCGAACCCCGAAACCGCTTTTCCTCGCCTTGTCCTTCCTTTCCCTCGTCACCGCCCTTTGGGCGGACGTGGACGGCGACCGCCTGGCCAACGACCCCCGGTCCTATTGGCATTACCTCAACGGGATCTATGCCCAGCGCACCGGCGACGTGGAGCGGTCCCTGGTCGAGTTCCAGCAGGCCATCCGCTACGACCCCAGGTCGGCCTCCATCCATGACCGCCTGGCCTACCACTATTACGTGGAGGGCCTGGAGTACAAGAGCGTGGAGGAACTGCGCAAGTCCATCGAGATCTCCCCCGAGAAGATCGAACCGCGCATGATGCTGGCGGGCCTCTTGGGGTCGCAGGGCGAGTACGGCAAGGCCCAGCATGAGTACGAGGAGATCCTGAGGATCGATCCCCAGGACCTGGAGGCCCGCTATTACTTGGCGGGGGTGCTGGCCGGACAGAACCGCTACGAGGACGCCATCCAGCAATACGTCAAGATCCTGGCCGACCATCCCAAGGAAGAGGCCGTCTATTACAACATGGGCCTCATCTATACCCGCTCCAACCAGGTGGTGAAGGCCGAGGAGGCCTTCAAGAAGGCCATCGACCTGGACGCCAAGGACGCCCGCGCCTATTCCTCCCTGGGCCTGGTCTATGAACTGGACCAGAAACCCCAGCAAGCCATCACCATCTACCAGGCCCTGGCGGAGAAGGACCCGGAGAACCCCCAGCCTTACCTGGCCATGGGACAGCTCTATTACAACCAGAAGGAGGATGGGAAGGCCCTGGAGGCTTTCCAGCGTTATTCCTCCCTGAAACCGGAGGATGTGGGGGTCAACGACTACATCGGCCTGTGCTATTTCCGCCTCCAGCGTTATCCCGAGGCCGTCCAGGTCTTCCAAAAAATACTGGAAAAGAAACCGACCGAGGCCCTCATCCGCTACCGCCTGGCGGCCGCCTATGAGGAGATGAAGGACTTCGCCGATTCGGAGCTCCAGCTCCAGGAGATCCTGAAGAACGATGATAAATCCCTGGATGCCTGGGTGCGCCTGGCCCTCCTTTATGACCGGGAGAAGAAGGCCGACCTGGCCCAAAAGACCGTGGAAGAGGGTCTGAAGGCCGTACCGGACCATCCGGACCTGCTCCTGGTCCAGGGGATGCTCTACCACGAGGCGGAGAAGTATCCCGAGGCCCTGGAACAATACCGGCGGGTGATCAAGATCGAGAAGAATTACCGGGACAAGCAGGCGCCCGAATTCAACATCGGCTCCCTGGCCCAGGCCTATTTCAACCAGGGCGTGGTCCTGGACAAGCAGGGCCATTTCGACGACTCCATCGCCTCCATGAAACAGGTCCTGGAGATCCAGCCCGAGAACGCCGAGGTCGATAACTACATCGGTTACTCCTTCGCCGACAAGGGCATCCGCCTGGACGAGGCTAAGCGTTACATGGAAAGCGCCCTCAAGCTCGAACCGGAGAACCCCTATTACCTGGACAGCATGGGCTGGGTCCAATTCAAGCGGGGCGAATACCCCCAGGCCCAGGCCAGCCTGGAGAAGGCCGTCCAACTCCTCAAGACCTCCCAAAAGGACGATGCGGTCATCTTCGACCACCTGGCCCAGGTCTACCTCAAGCAGGGGCAGAAGCGGCAGGCGGTGGCGCAGTGGAAGAAGGCCTCCGCGCTGGACCCCGCCAACAAGGACTTCTCCCTGAAGATCCAAGAGAATTCCACTTCGGGTCTTTGAATGCCAAAAGATCCTTTACCGCCAAGACGCCAAGACGCCAAGAAGATCTTAGAAAAGATCGAAAAGCGGGACCCGGAGGCCCGAAGGGATGTTTTCCAAGGGTCTTTTTTCCCTGATCCGGACGTTCTTTTCCCGGGAATTTTCATTCGGTCCTTCTTGGCGTCTTGGCGCCTTGGCGGTGAATGGGGTGTTCTCTCTTGAGCCTGAACCTGTTCTTGCGGACGCCCGCGAAGGTCAACCCGGTCCTGGAGGTCCTGGGGCGGCGTCCCGACGGCTTCCATGAACTGGCCCTGGTGTTCCAGGCCGTCGCCCTTTACGACGAACTGAGGATGGAGGAGGGCGGCTCCGGCCTCCGTCTCGAGGTCGAGGGCTCGACGCTCCCGGCGGACGATTCGAACCTGGTCCTGAGGGCGGCGCGTCTTTTCGCGAAAGAGGCGCTGGGGAAGGAGCCGGGGGTCCGGATCGGGCTCACCAAGAGGATCCCCATGGCCGCGGGGTTGGGTGGCGGTTCCAGCGACGCGGCCGCGACCCTTTTGGGTCTGGACCGTCTTTTCAAGACCGGGTGGGGACCGGCCAAGCTCCAACCCCTGGCGGCCCAATTGGGTTCCGACGTGGCCTTCTTCCTCAAGGGCGGCACCGCCTTGGGGACCGGCCGGGGCGAGATCATCGAACCTTGGGACTCTCCGGCCTCCTGGTCCCTGGTGCTGGTCAAGCCCGCGGAGGGCCTTTCGACGCCTTCGGTCTACGGGTCGGGAAAGGCGTTGTTCACCGGCGGGGAGAAGGCCCGGGCTTTCCGGCAGGTGGCCGCGGACGGGAGAGCGGACCGGATCGGCCGGGCCCTGTTCAACGGCCTGGAGCCCGCGGCCCTTTTTCTCCTGCCCCTCATCGGAAAGGTCCGGGAGGCGCTGGAGAAGGCGGGAAGCCTGGGGGTCCTGGTCAGCGGCAGCGGGCCGACGGTCTTCGGGGTGGCGGAGAACGCGGACCATGCGGAGCGGATCCGCGGTTCGCTCGAGGGCCGGGGTTGGGAGGTCTGGGCGGTCCAAGCGGTCCCCGATGGGGTCCAATTCATTTGAGGGTGGAACATGGCTAAAACGAGGAACTCTCCAAACCGTTGGGTGCTTCTCTCCCTGGCGGTCCTGGTCCTGGCGGTTTTGGGCGGGCTTTACTTCATTTATGGGGTCCTGCCGGGCAAGGTCGCCCAGTCCATTGCGGCCAAGGCCAAGGTCAAGAAGCCCGTCACCGAGACCCCGGCGGTCTATGGGATGTCCCATTATGAGGCGGTCACGATCCGGACCCCGGACGGCATCCCCCTGGCGGCCTGGTGGATCCCGGCCGAAAAGAAGAAGGACGTCCTGGCGACGGTTCTGCTGACCCACGGCGCCTTCAAGAACCGGGAACAGGTGCTGTCGCGGGCCCTTTTCCTCCACAAGCTGGGATGCCAGGTCCTGATCTTCGACCAGCGGGGCTGCGGGCAGAGCGGGGACGCGCCCCTGGCCGGCGGCGTCCTGGAATACAAGGATTTCCCCGCGGCCCGGGCCTATTTGGAAAGCCGCCATTCGTTGAAAGGTCCCCTGGTCTATTTCGGGTTCTCCATGGGGGCCATCAGCGCCCTGCGCGCCGCCATTGGGACGCCGAACGTATCGGTCATTGCCGACAGCCCCCTCGCCAACCTCAAGTCCTATGTCTCCCGCCGTACCATGGGCGCCAAGTTCGCGGCCTTTCCCGGGTTCCTGCAAAAGGTCCTTTCCGCCTATGACCAGGACACGGGGTTGGACCTGAAGGAAAGCGACCTGGACCTGCTGCCGGTGGTGAAACAATTGAACGGGGTCCCCACGGTCTATATCACGGGCGAGAAGGACGACCTGGCCAAGTCGGACGAGGTCCGGAAACTCTTCGAAGCCACCACGTCCCGGCAAAAGCGGCTCATCTATATCCCCGACGCAGGCCATGAGGAGACCTACAAGCTCTATCCGATGATCTATGAGAAGGTGGTGGAAGAGTTCCTGAAGGACCTGAAGGCCGGCTTCCCGAAGGCGGAAGAGGATCTAATGAGCGGGCAGAAAAAGAAGGGTCACTCGACGCAGCCAATGAAGTAATGGCAGTGGTAGCAGACGATCTTGCACTTTTTGGTGACCATCCCATGGCCGCATTGGGGACAGGTGTAGAAGAGTTTCTCGGTCTCCGAATTTTGTCCCTTGGCGAGACCCTTGCCGATCTCGAAGAGGGAAGGGAGCCGGGTGATCTTTTCGGGGGTTTCCTGTTCTTGTTCCATGTTTTCAGGCTATCACGCGCCGGGGCCGGGTCTCAACCGCCCTTTTGACCATATAATTGGCGCTTGCATAAGGAAGTTGCGGGAATTAAATTACCTGCCCGCCGATGGGTTTTAGGGTTTTTAACTAAAAATTAAGAATTCGAAATTCAAAATTCGCGGCTTTGCGGACATTGGGGCGTCGACAAGCGGTAAGTCACCAGATTTTGGATCTGGCATTCGTAGGTTCGAATCCTACCGCCCCAGCCAATTAAGCCCTCTCTTCCTTCGGGAGAGAGGGCTTAATTATTTGTGGTAATAGGGATTCGAACCGTGAGGGGTATGGGGAACAGTAGGTCCCCATGTCGTTCAAAGGGGTACACAGGGGTCCTTTCCCCTGTGAGCGAAGCGGTTCGACATTCACCGCCCTGGGTTTGGTCTATCGAAAGCCCTCTCTTCCTTCGGGAGAGAGGGCTTAATTATTTGTGGTAATAGGGATTCGAACCGTGGGGTTCATAGGGGCAGGGCCCCTAGGGCCTTTCATGGGGTACACAGGGGGTCCTTTCCCCTGTGAGCTAACCCTTCGATGAACTCAGGGCGGGCGGCTTTGTGGTGGGTTTATCGAACCATTCGACCTTCACCGCTTCCCGTCTTTACCCGGATTTTTCCCGCCGAACGCGGTCCCTGTATAAAATGCCCCAATGGTCCCCAAGGATATCGCCGAACAATGGTTGGTCCGGTTCCAGGATTGCGTCCGGAAACAGGATTACGCGTCCGCGCGGGAACTTTTCGACCCCGATGTCCTGGGATATGGAAGCCGGGTCCATGCGGTGGCCGGCCAGAGGGGCCTGGAGGCCGAGCAGTGGTCCAGGGTCTGGCCCAATATCGAGGGGTTCACTTTCCAATTGGACGCCATGCGGGTCCATGGGGAGGCCGCCCATGGGGTCCTGTCCATCGCCGTTCCCTGGACCTCCACCGGCATCGCCCCCGACCAGGGACGGTTCGAAAGGCCGGGCAGGTCGACGTTGATCCTGCGCCTCAAGGGCGGGGATCGGTGGCATTGCGTCCATAGCCATTTTTCCCTGCTACCGGGCGTGCCCAACGTCCTGCGATGATCCACTTCCTGGCCACCCGTTTCGGCCTCCATACGATCGACGAATACCTGGCCGGGGCGGGAGCCCCGGACCGGGACATCCTCAAACCGGTCCCCTATGGGCATCCGCTCTTGCGCTCCGCCGGCGAGCCACCGCCGGGCGTCTATCTTTTCACCGACATCGAGCGTTTGAGCCCCGCCGAGGAGGCCCAAGCCGGGGAGCTGTGGGAGCGTTTGCAGGAGGATCCCGCGCGGTGGGTGACCTTGAACCAGCCTGGGCGGACCCTGCGCCGCTTGGAACTTCTCCGGAAGCTCCAAGCGGAAGGCATCAACCGTCACCGGGCCTGGCCCCTGTGGCAACCCCCTCCTCCCGATGTCCGGTTCCCGGTCTTCCTCCGCGTGGCCAACGACCATGATGGAGCCCGGTCGGGGTTGTTGGAGGGCCCGGAGGCGCTCCAGCGGCGGATCGAGGAACTGCGTTCCCAGGGAAAGGACCTGGAAGGATGGATCGCCTGCGAGTACGCGGGGTCCCAACGTCCCGACGGGGCCTATGCCAAATACGCGGCCTTCCTCATCGGGGATGAGGTGATCCCCCGGGGCGTGCTTTTCAATTCCCATTGGCAGGTCAAGGAAGCGGGACTTTTCGAGGAAGGGTTGCTGGCGGAGGAAAGGGACCATGTCGCCCGGAACCCCCATGCCGACCTCCTGCGCCGCGTTTTCGCCCTGGCCGGCGTGGATTATGGGCGCGTCGACTATGGAGTGGACGCAGAGGGCCGGATCAGTGTCTGGGAGATCAACACCAATCCGCAGATCTTTTCCCTGGCCCTGACCCGGTCGTCCCACCGCCGGGAATTGAACCGGAAATGGGTGGAGACCTTCGGCCGGAAGATGCGGGCCTTGAACGACCGGGTGCCCCACCGGCCCGGGACCGTGGGGATCCTTCAGCGGGCCTATTGGGCCGTCATGCGCTGGTCGGCCACCCGCCCGTCCGCCGGCCGCTTGGAAAGGTCCTTCCGTTCCGCCCCTTACCGGATCCTGCGGCGGTTGTCCACGCGGGGGCCGTTCCCGGCCGGGAACCCCGGCAAGGGAGGGCGCCCGGGTCTTTGTTACGCATCCAGGGACGGTGGGGATGAGTTGCCGGTCATCGATATCACCCACCCTTCCTTTGGCTATCCGCCGCCGAAGGGCCGGGAGCGGAGCATCGTGGAACGGGTCCTGTCCCGCGCCGTGATCGAACCGATGGGGAAATTCTGGCCCGGGTCGCCCCTGGTCCGGGAGGTCCGGGACGCGCGGGGCAGCTTCCTGAGCGGCATGGGCACCTATCTGATGAAACTGGGCCCGGAACACCAAAAGCCGGGCTGGGGGGGATGGTTCGACCGCCGCATCGCGGCGTCCGAATTGGCCCGGACCCTGCGGTTGCGTCTCTGGGACATGGCGCATTTACAGGCCGAGGGGGTGGCCCCGGCCCTGGCGGAAAATCCGGGTGTTCCCCTCCACTTCATCAACATCGGGGGCGGGCCCGCGATCGACAACCTCAACGCGCTGATCCTCCTGTCCCGGGATCCGCGCCGACTCCTGTCGGACCGGAAGGTCCTGATCCACGTCCTGGAACTGGAAAGGGAAGGTCCCGCCTTCGGGAGCCGGGCCTTGGACGCCCTCCGTTCCGCCGGGGGGCCTTTGCGGGGCCTGGAAATCGCCTTGGAGGTGATCGACTATGATTGGGAGGACCCGGAACCGCTGCGGCGGTTGTTGGGGTCCCTGGGTCCGGCGGCCCTCGTTGTTGTTTCGTCGGAAGGGGCCCTTTTTTCCTATGCTTCCGATGGGGTGGTGGCCGCCCATTTGGACCTGTTCCGTCGGACGGGCCCGGGCCTGCTGGTCGGTTCCGTGGCCCGTTCCCAGGCGCCTTCCGGCGGGGAGAAGAACGCCCAAGGCCCCGCCCTCCAGCACCGGGATTGGTCCCACCTCGAAAAGCTGGCGGTCCAAAGCGGGTGGGTCCCGCAATTGGTCCGTAGTACTGAGTTCAGCCACCATTTCCGGATGACCGGAGGCTTGAAATGAGCCGTACCATGGGGATGGTCCTCAAGTAGATTTAGGCGTGGCCTCTTTTTGTGTCGTTGGGGAATAAAGCGGGTAAAGCCGTGAAAGAACGTCGACCGAGAAAGGAACGTTATGCCGACCATCAATCCTTACATCAACTTCAATGGGAACGCCGAAGAAGCGTTCGGATTTTACCGATCGGTCTTCGGGGGAGAATTCTCGAAGATCGTCCGTTTCAAGGACCTAGCGAGCCCCGAGTTCCAGGTCCCGGAGAAGGAAGCGAATAAAATAATGCACATCGCCTTGCCCATCGGGAAGAATGTTTTGATCGCCAATGACGTCCCGGAAAGGATGGGGCGGGTGAACGAAAACGAGAACAGGTCCAAGATAGCGATCAGCGCGGAAAGCCGTGAAGAGGCCGACAGGTTGTTCAATGGACTTTCGGCGGGTGGAGCGATCGAAGTGCCTATCGCCGACAGTCCCTGGGGTTCCTATTTCGGGATGTTCCGGGATAAGTACGGCATTGAATGGACCGTGGACTTTGACCCGAAGAACAGGGGTCAAAAGTAACTAGGTCCATGCCCCTGAACTAGGGTGGGTCCCGATAGGTCCTTCTCTTGGCCCTGTCGGGAATGGAGGATTTCGTCGAAGTTTAAAAGATCCTCCGCGAATGCCCGATCGGCTCTCTTTTCACCTTAAACGGACCCAAAGGAACGACCGGTCCGTTTTCTTTGATTCCCCAAAATCCGTTTTATAATCATTGAATGCAATGCCCCAGTTGCCGGTTCGAACAAGCCGATGGCAATGAGACCTGCGAAGCCTGCGGGTTGATCTTCGCCAAATGGCGGGAACGCAATGCGCCTCCGCCCCCGGAGACCCCCGGACCTGGGCCGGCGCCATCGGGCCCGGAACCGGCCGCCGCGCCGCCTTTAGAAAACCCGCCCCCGGCCGAAACGAACCCTTGGAAAAAACCGCTGCCCGAGCGGCAATACCAGGAGTTCCCACTCAAGAAGATGATCCTGCTCGCGGTCCCGCTCCTGCTGGGAGCGGCCCTCTATTCCTTTTGGCCCACACCCAAGACCGACGGATACGCCACCCCGAAGCCCATCGAGCGCCCGACCTCCATCTATGGGAACGCCACCGAAGAGCCGTCCCCGGAGGCGACCTGGACCCCCCTGCCTTGCGGGTATCCCGATGCGACCTGCACCCCCACGCCCATCGCCACCCCCATGACCATCGCGGGCCCGTCCTGGCAGTTCCACGGGAAGGTCCTGGACTGCCTCCATTTGTCGACCATCAGCGGCGCCGTGATTGTCTTCTCGAACAACGGCGTGGCGGTGACCGCCACCACGAACGAACAGGGTTTTTACCATGTGACCGTCCCCCCGCTCTCGGCTCCGGAAGCCTACGAGGTCCGGATCAGTCACCCGAATTTCGGGGAAAGGTATTGGACGGATGACCCGTCGGGGCTGGACGTGGGGGCGCGGATGGCCAAGGCCTATGAGGAACCGCCGAACCAGAGCTTCCGGGGGACCGAGGGCGGGGGGGACCAAGCCGTGGACTTTTCCATGTTCCCCTACCAGCTCAGCGAGCAGGAACGGATGCAGTTACAGAACGCCCGCCCCCCAAGTCAGCCCTAGGGAAGGCAGGCCCTTTTTCCCGGCCCATGCCCCTTTTCGGGGGCCCGGGCCGTCCTCTTTCCAACTTGGAAAATCATCGGAAAAGGCTATCCTGCTTTTGGTTTTGTCCCTGGGTCCGGGGTGACCCGGCCGGGCGTCCAATCTTCCCAATCCTTTTCGGAGGCTTTTTCATGCGCATCGCCGTGATCGGGACCGGTTATGTGGGGCTCGTGACGGGGGCCTGTTTCTCCGAGTTCGGCAACCAGGTCATCTGCGTGGATATCGACAGGAAAAAGGTCGCGGCCCTGCGCCGGGGCGTGGTGCCCATCTTCGAGCCGGGCCTTTCCGAGATCATCCAGCGCAACCGGGGCAAGCGCCTGACCTTCACCACCGACCTGAAGGGCGCCGTCCAGGCCTCCGACTTCATCTTCATCGCCGTCAACACCCCGCCGGGCCAGGACGGGGAAGCGGACATCACCAACGTCAAGGCCGCCGCCCGCGAGATCGGGAAAAGCCTCGACCGCTACAAGATCATCATCAACAAGAGCACCGTGCCCATCGGCATGGCCGACATCGTGGCCCGGATCATCATCCAGAACAGCCCCTCGGACGTCTCCTTCGACGTGGTGTCCAACCCCGAGTTCCTCCGCGAAGGCTCGGCGGTGAACGACCTGATGAAGCCCGACCGGGTGGTCATCGGGGCCACCAACCGCGCCGCCGCCCAGAAGGTGGCCGAGATCTACAAGCTGCTCCAGTGCCCGGTGGTCATCACCGACCTCAAGAGCGCCGAGATGATCAAGTACGCCTCCAACGCCTTCCTGGCCACCAAGATTTCCTTCATCAACGAGGTGGCGGACCTCTGCGACCGTATCGGGGCCGACATCCTGCAGGTGGTCAAGGGCATGGCGCTGGACCCGCGCATCGGGGGACAGTTCCTGAACGCCGGCCTGGGTTTCGGGGGAAGCTGTTTCCCCAAGGACGTGGCGGCGCTGGCCAAGATCGGCAAGAAGAACCGCCAGCCCTTCAAGATCCTTCCCCAGGTGCTGGCGGTGAACAAGCAGCAGCGAAAGATCTTCCTCCAGAAGGTGCGCCGGGTGGTGGGGAACCTCAAGGGCAAGACCATCGCGGTCTGGGGCCTGGCCTTCAAGCCCAACACCGACGACCTGCGGGAAGCGCCGTCGCTGGACATCATCCCCGCCCTCCTGAAGGCGGGGGCCAAGGTGCGGGCCTATGACCCGGTCTCGATGGAAAAGACCCGGGCCCTCCTGCCCCACGTCAAATACGCGCCTTCCGCCTACGAGGCGGCCCATGGGGCGGACGCCATCCTGATCGTCACCGAGTGGAACGAGTTCCGGCAGATCGACTTCCGGAAACTGCGGGGCCTGGTGAAACAACCCCTGATCCTGGACGGCCGCAATCTCTATGAGGCCGGCCCGCTGGCCGAACAGGGTTTCACCTATTACGGGATGGGCCGGGGCCAATAGGCCTGACCTGGGGTTTTTCCTTCCTCTTTTTCCCCCGAGACGACCGCCGGGACCGGACTTTTTTGATACCATTGACCTACTGATTTCTTTTTAGGAGGTCCAATGAAGATCCGTACCTTTATCCGGAAAGCCGCCCTTATCGCCGTTCTTCCTCTCGCAAGCCAAGCCGTCCCGTTGCCCTTCCAAACACCCACCAGCCAGGACGCGGGGACCAGCCCCCGGGGTTTGGCGGTCGGTTCCCTGCTGGGGAACGGCTCCCAACAACTGGCGGTGGCGAATTTCGGTTCCCACACCTTCATCGGGCTCTCCACCCCCGTTTCCCTGACCCACGCCCAGGATTCCACGGTGCAGGTCTTCGGCCTGAACGGTTCGGCCTTGAGCCCCATCGCCACGATCCCCACCGCCCAGAGCCCCCGGGGCCTGGCCATCCTGGACGCCCAATCCACGGGCAAGGGACTGCTCTTCGTCACCGCCTATGAGGCGGATCGCCTCCAGGTCTTTCAATGGGGAAGGGGAAGCTTCCGACAGGTGGACGAGGCCCCGACCTTGAAGATGCCGGTCGGCGTGGCCGCGGGGCGCACCCGCCGGGACGGGACCGACTTCGTGGCGGTGGCCGATTACGGGGCGGGGCAGGTCTCCCTCTTCCCGCTCAAGGACGGGAAGCTGGGCCAACGGACCGATATTCCCGTGCCGGGCGGCCCGGTGCAATTGGCGGTGGGCGACCTGACGGGCGACGGTTCCGGCCAGATCGCGGTGGTCTGTATGAACGCCAACCAGGTCGTCATCCTCTCGGCTTCCAACGCCGATCCCTCGTCCTTCGCGGTCACCCGCACCCTGGAACTCCCGCCGGGCGGCTCGCCCTCGGACCTTCACCTGGCCGACCTCAACGGCGACGGGCGTTCCGACCTGGTGCTGGCCGATTTCACCAAGAACAACGTGCAGGTCTTCCTGCAACAGGCCGACGGCTCCCTCGATCCCCAACTCCCGCTCTCGACCACCGGCCAGCATCCCAACGGGCTGACCGTGGCGGACCTGGACGGGGACAAGGACCTGGAGATCCTGGTCGCCAACCGCGACTCGGACACCATCGATGTTTTCGACGCCCTCAACGGGACCTACGCCCTGGAGGGCACCCTGACGGTGGCCGAAGGCCAGGACCATTCCTTCGGTCCGGTCGAACTGGCGGTGATGAAGGGGCAGGATGGCGCGGCCCTGGTGACGACCCACATGCGCACCAACAGCCTGAAGGTGGTGCCCCTGACCCTGGTGGCCCCGACGCCCACGCCCGACGCCCTGGCGCACGGGTCCCATGACCGGTTCAGCGATGAGACCACCTATTTCTATCCGAACCCGGCCCGGGGAGGGTCGGTGAAGCTCCACTTCGACCTGCCGGGGCCTTCCAACGTCAGCGTCCAGGTCTTCGACCTGACCGGAACGCTGGTCTGGGACAGGACCCTGCCGGCCTCGGCCACGGTGGCGGGGGAGAACAGCGTGGATTGGGACCTGACGAACCAGGCGGGCCAGGCCTTGGCCAGCGGCAGTTACATCGGCCGCTTCACGGTGGACGGGGTCTCCTTCACGCGCAAGCTGGCGGTCATCCACTAAAAAGATCCATTCCAGCCACAGATGCATGGCATAGATGGGATGGAACAGAAGACCGGCACACAAGCCCGGGAAATCCCCGGGCTTTTTTATTTCGCGACGACATCGAACGTCCCATTAGCCACCGATGAAGGGCATGAACGCCGATAAGTCTTGGATACGATCGTGGGCTGGGACGGGGGGGTCTCTGTGGTGAAAATGATCTATCGGGTCTTTATCGGAGTTGATCGGTGTTCATCGGTGGCTCAATGGGCCTTGTCCTACTTGTTAAGGACCGCTTCGACGTCCGCTTCCAGGCTGGCGGGGGTGGCCGCCGAGGCGTAACGCTTGACGGGTTCGCCGTCCTTGCCGATGAGGAACTTGGTGAAGTTCCATTTGATGGCCTCGGTGCCCAGGATGCCGGGTTTCTCCGAGGTCAGGTACTTATAGAGGGGATGGGCGTTGGGCCCGTTCACGTCGATCTTGGCGAAGAGCGGGAAGGTCACCCCGTAGTTCAGGTCGCAGAACTGTTTAATTTCCGTCTCGGTCCCGGGCTCCTGGGAACCGAATTGGTTGCAGGGGAAGCCCAGGATCTCGAACCCCCGGTCCTTGTATTTCTTGTAAAGCGCCTCCAAGCCCTCGTATTGCGGGGTGAAGCCGCAACGGCTGGCCACGTTCACGATCAAAAGGGCCTTGCCCCGGTATTGGGAAAGGGCGATTTCCTTCCCGTCGATGGTCTTGGCTTGGAATGGATGGATGGACATGGTCTTCCTCCCGGTGGATGTAACGGGAATATAGCCTTCTTCCCGTCGTAAAACCAATGGCCCTGGATTAAAATTGGGAAGCCCACCCCCCAAAAAGGAAATCCTTCCCGCATGAAAAAGAACAAACCGAGAACCGGAAAGACCCGCGGCCCCGGGAAAAGGACACACGGCCCTTCCGCCCGTCCGAGATCGGAGGAGGCCCTGCTCCGGGGTCTTTTGGCCGCCGCCCCGGACGCCATGGTCATCGTGGGCAAGGACGGCGGGATCGTCCTCTCCAACGCCCAGGCCGAGACCCTCTTCGACTACCCGCCGGACGGACTTCAAGGCCTCAAGATCGAGGCCCTGGTCCCCGCCCGGTACCAGGGAGGCCACCCGGCCCACCGGGGCGAGTACTTCCACGCCCCCAAGATCCGGCCCATGGGCGCCGGGATGGACCTTTACGCCCTGAAAAGGGACGGGAGCGAGTTCCCCGCGGAGATATCGCTCAGCCCCATCCATACGGAGGAGGGCGTCTTCGTCATCGCCGCGGTCCGGGACGTCTCCGAGCGCCGGCGGGTGCTGGAGGAGGAGAACCGCCGCATGCAGGAATCCAACCGCCTCAAGGGCGAGTTCCTGGCCAACATGTCGCACGAACTGCGCACGCCCTTGAACGCCATCATCGGCTTCTCCGAGCTGATGGTGCATGAGAAGGTGGGGCCCCTCTCGCCGGACCACAAGGAATACCTGGGCGACATCCTCACCAGCGCCCGCCACCTGCTGCAGCTCATCAACGACGTGCTGGACCTCACCAAGGTGGAGGCGGGCAAGATGCAGTTCCGCCCCGAGAAGGTGGATCTTTCCCGTTCCATCACCGAGGTCAAGGAGATCCTGCGGGGCATCGCCGGACCCAAGAAGCTGGACCTGGTGGCCCAGGTGGACCCGGCCCTGGGGACGGTGGTGCTGGACGCCTCCAAGCTCAAGCAGGTCCTCTATAATTTCCTCTCCAACGCCATCAAGTTCACCCCCGAGGGCGGGACGGTGACCGTCCGGGCCCTGCCCGAGGGGAACGACCGGTTCCGCCTGGAGGTGGAGGACACGGGCATCGGGATCCAGGAAAAGGACATGCACAAGCTCTTCATCGAGTTCCAGCAGCTCGACCAGGGGGTCGCCAAGAAATACGCGGGCACGGGCCTGGGACTGGCCCTCACCAAGCGTCTGGTGGAGGCCCAGGGGGGCGCGGTCTCGGTCCGGAGCGTTTATGGGACGGGGAGCGTTTTCACCGCGGTCCTGCCCCGGGACACCTCTGGAAACCAAGCATGAATTTTGAATTTTTAATTTTGAATTCAGGATTTTTTCGACGCAGGATCAGTGTCGAAAACTTTCCGACATCAAGAATTGGTTTCGGGGTGTTCGAGTGACCGAGATCCTCATCGTGGACGACAACCCGATCAACCTCAAGCTCACGAAACTCCTCTTGGCCAAGGAGGGCTACCGGGTCCTCACCGCCGGCTCCGCCGAGGAGGCCCTCCAGAGCCTGGAGAACACCCGGCCCCGGTTGATCCTGATGGACCTCCAACTGCCCGGCATGAGCGGGCTGGAGCTGACGGCCCAACTGAAGGCCGATCCGGCCTTCCAGGACCTGGTCATCGTGGCCGTGACCGCCTACGCCATGAAGGGCGACGAGGAGAAGGCCCTGGCTTCGGGCTGCGACGGCTATATCTCCAAGCCCCTGGACGTGCAGACCTTCGCGTCCCAGGTGGCGGGGTATTTGAAGGAATGAAGGCATCGGATGACACGAAGCCACAAAGATTCGAAGTAAGGGTTTTGTATGTGGATCGAAAAGGAACGGATTTCTTAGTGTTTTAGAATCTTCGTGTCATGGGATGCCTTTTAGTCCATCTTTTACCTGAGGTTCAAATGAAGAAAATCCTTGTGGTGGACGACGACGCCATCGAACGGCGCCTGCTCCAGACCCTCCTGGGCAAGGTGGCGGGTTACGACGTCCTGACGGCCGAGGACGGCCGGTCCGCCCTGGAACGGGCGGTCCCCACGGTGAACGCGGTCCTCCTCGACCTCCAGCTCCCTGACATGAGCGGCATCGAGGTCCTCAAGGAGCTCAAGAAACGCCGCCCCCAACTTCCCGTCCTGATGCTCACCGGGGTCACCGACGTGCAGAAGGCGGTGGAGGCGGTGCAGGCCGGCGCCCACCAGTACCTCACCAAGCCCTTCGAGAACGACCAACTGCTCATCACGCTCCGCAATGCCCTGGAACGGGACGAACTGCTGAACGAAATGGAGGAGCTCCGCCAGAGGGCGGGCAAGGGACCGGCCCTGGGACGGTTGGCGGGGGAGAGCCCCGCCTTGCGCGACATGGTGGCCCAGATCCGGAAGGTGGCCCCCTCCAACCTGACGGTGCTCATCCAGGGGGAAACGGGGACGGGGAAGGAACTGGCCGCCCGGGCCCTGCACGAAGAAAGCCCCCGCCGGGGGAAACCCTTCGTGGCCATCGATTGCGGCGCCCTGGCCGAGAACCTGCTGGAGAGCGAGCTCTTCGGCCATGAGAAGGGCGCCTTCACCGGCGCCGACCGCAAGAAGGAGGGCCAGATGGTCCTGGCGTCGGGCGGGACCCTCTTCCTGGACGAGGTGGGGAACCTGCCCATGGGGCTCCAAGCCAAGCTGCTGCGGGTGCTCCAGGAACGCCAGGTGCGCCCCGTGGGCGCCGAGCGGTCCCTGGCCATCGATGTGCGCTTCGTCGCCGCCACCAACGCGCCGCTGGAACAACTGGCCCAGGAAGGGAAGTTCCGCCAGGACCTCTATTACCGCCTGGCCGAGTTCACCCTCCAGCTTTCCCCCTTGCGGGACCGTCTCGAGGACCTGGAGCTGTTGGCGGGCCGCTTCCTGGAGGAGGCGGCCGTGGAATTCCGCAAGCCCCTGGCGCCCCTGGGATCCGAGGCCCTGGAGCGGCTCCGGGATTACCCCTGGCCCGGGAACATCCGGGAACTGCGCAACGTGGTCAGGCAGGCCGTGCTCTTGAGCCAAGGCCCGGAGGTAGGTCCGGAGGTCCTCCGATCCCTCCTGGGCAAGGGTTCCGCGCCCCAGGCGGGCCTGGAGGCCGTGGAAGTGCCCCTGGCGCCCGGCCTTTCCTTGAAGCAGATCTCGACCCGCGCCGCCGAGGAAGCGGAGAAGCAGGCCATCCGTAACGTCCTGCGGGCGACCCAGGGGAACAAGTCCCAGGCCGCCAAGATCCTCCGGACCGACTACAAGACCCTTTTTATGAAGGTGAAGAAGTACGGTCTTCAGTCGTAAAGCTAGCCCATTTGAACCACAGGCCGCCTTCGGCGGCGCACGGAGAGCACGGAGACGGCCGTCTTTTGGAAGACGGAAAAAGCCAAAAGCAAGAATGATTTTCTCTGTGCCCTCTGTGACCTCTGTGGTTCCGACTTCATGAAGTCCCAAAAATACGACTTTTGGTCGAAAAGCTAGCCCATTTGAACCACAGGCCGCCTTCGGCGGCGCACGGGGTGCACGGAGACGGCCGTCTTTTGTAGGACGGAAAAAGTCAAAAGCAAGAATGATTTTCTCTGTGACCTCTGTGCCCTCTGTGGTTCCGATGGGCTCTGGCTCCTCCACTATGGCGCCCATGCCATAATCCCCCTTTTTCATCCGATCCTCCGCTCCGATCACCCCTTTTTCCCCGGTTTTTCCCCTTCTATGACTGGCATCACAGTTGCCTTTCTTTAGGTCAAATCCGACCGGGGAAGGCACCATGTCCGAAGAACCCATTTTGATCATCGATGACAACCCCCTGAACCTGAAGCTGGCCAAGCTCCTTTTGGAAGTGGAGCATTACCAGGTCCACACCGCCCAGGGCGCCGAAGAGGCTTTCCGGGTCCTGGAGGGGTTCCGGCCCCGCCTGATCCTCATGGATTTCCAGCTCCCCGGGGTCGACGGCCTGGAATTGACCCGGCGCCTGAAGGCCGACCCCCGCTCGAAGGATGCGATCGTGATCATGATCACCTCCTACGACCAGAAGGGGGACGAGCAGAAGGCCATGGCCGCCGGATGCGACGGGTACCTGAGCAAACCCATCGATACCCAGGCCCTTCCGGGCATCGTGGCGGGATATTTGAGGGGCGCAAAGGATTAGACGTTCACCCGGCCAAGGGCCTTGGGCCCGAAGCCTAGAGCCGTTCCATTAAGGAGGAAGTGATGCTGACCTATTCCAAGATCCGGCCGAACCCGATGGCCGTCCCGGGGAGGACGCAAGCCCCCTTCCTGGACATCTTCAAGAGCCTGCCTTTCGCCCAACAGTCCGAGCTGGAAAAAAAGATGATCGAGCGCCGCTTCAAGAAGGGGGACACCCTTTTCCTGGACGGGGACCCGGCGGACCAGGTCTGGTTCGTGAAGGAGGGCCACGTCAAGGCCCAGGCTTGCAGCCCCAACGGCCGGTGTCAGACCCTCTGCATGGTGGGCCCCAAGTCCATGTTCGGGTCCTGCTGTTCCCTGGGCGGGGGCACCTATCCCTGCCATAGCGTGGCCGAGACCGACGTCACCGTCCTTTCCATCCCCCGGGCCGATTTCATCGGGATCCTGGGCCGCCATCCCTCGGTGACCCTGGCGGTCGCGGACCAGCTTTCCCAAAGGTTGAGCCGCTCCAAGGAGACCCAGACCTTCGAGCAGGAGTCGGTGGAGAAGCGCATCCTGCACGTCCTGGCCACCCTGGCGGACCAATTCGGGAACACCATCCCCCTGACCCGCCGGGAGATCGCCGAAATGGCGGGGACCGTGGTGGAGACCTGCATCCGGACCTTCACCAAGCTGGAAGCCGCCGGATTGGTCGCCTGCACCCGCGGCCGCATCCTCATCCGCGACATGCAAAAGATCATCGACCGGATGGAAGAGGAGGATGGGGAATGACCCCCTTTCCGGCCGTTCCCACCCGCTCCACCCGGGACCCCAGGCCCCGGAAAGTCCCCGCGCGGAGGCTCCTGCGGGCCGTCCCGCCGGGCGGCGCCAATCCCCTTTTCGTGAAGGCGATCCGGGCTTTCCAGGCGCCCTTCCTCACGGTCCCGAAGGCAGGTTGACCATGGCCGCCCTTCGCGCCTTTACGGCCGACAATTGGTCCGAATGGTCCCGCCCAGGGAAAGGCCTGGTCGTCGCGGAACTGCTGGCCCCGGGAAGCGATGCCTCCCGGACGTCCAAGGAACTCCTACCGTTGGCCTTCTCTTTCGACAGGGAGATCGCCGTGGGGATCCTGGACCTGGGCGCGGTCTTCAACGACGCGCCGGCCCCCTGGTTCCAGGAAGACCCGACCTTGGTGCTCTTCCATCACGGGCGGCCGGTCCGTTGGTTCTCTGGGGAGGAGCGTTTCCAGAAGATGGACGCTTGGCTTTCCATGGTCCGGACCTGGTCCCCTGACTTTTTTGACTCCCATCCAACTGGCGCTTGAGGGCTCCTCC
The DNA here is from genome assembly GCA_035549195.1 of bacterium. NCBI lineage: Bacteria > bacterium. The sequence continues at coordinate 98,778 of DASZRK010000002.1, read as the reverse complement.
CCTTTAAAGTAGGGCCATGCGTCCCCTCCTTGCCGCATTATTTTTCCTAGGTCCTTTCATCCCCCAAGTTTGGGGTCGGGTCCCGGCCTTGCCGGGGGACCAGCCCATCGAAAGCCGGATGGGGTTGGGTCTCTTCGGCGTCCTGGGCGGAAAAATGGAATACACCCTCCAGGGGCGGTCCCTTCGGGACATGGAGGATTTCAAGTCCGTCATCTATCCCCTGGGGGACGCGGAGGCCTCCCGGCTCATCCGCGAGGCCGGCCAATGCCAGGTGGTGGGGGAGACGGTCTTCGCCGCGGGCCTGCTCACGGGATGCGACATCGCCCTTTTCTTCCGGCCCACGCCGCTTTTGAACGTGGATTGGGCGGACCGGGTCTTCACGGGCTTCACCGTGGCCCAGTTGGTCTGGGGACTGGGGAGCCTCTTTGACACCAACTCGGAGGCCCGGAAATTCAACGCCGTCCAGCGCTACAACCAGGTCCTGCGCTCCCGAAAGGGCGAAGCGTGGGAATGGACGCCCCTCCAATTGGCTTGGGGCCCGGCGGAGTCCCGGTTCTCCGTGGGGGTCCGGTTCTGAACCTGGTCCGGACCTTCCTCCTCACCTTGATCGCTGCCTGCGCCGTGGGTCCTGGATGGGCCGATTCGATCGACGAACCCTGGGGCGGCGATTGGCAGGGAACCTTCGGCTCCGGATCCCACCGGTTCCAGGTGGCCTTCCAGTTCTGGGAGGATTTCGGCTATTACAACAACCTGGACGACGGCATCTATAACGAACTGGTCTCCTTCGGGGCCGGGGACGGGGCGCTGGATGGCGTGACGCCGGGGGGCGGGACGATCCACCTGGATTATTTCCCCCGCTGTCCGGTGATGACCGGGACCTTCACCCAGGGGGCGGGGAAGGACGGCAAGCAAAGCCTGATGGGGGAGGGCGTTTCCTATCCCATCACCCTCACCCGGGGGAGCGACCGCTTGAGGCCCCGGGCGGACAAAAGCTATTCCTATATCCCGCCCCAGGACCTGGGGGACGGTCTTGTCCCCGGGGACCTGAAGGAGGATCCAGCCCGTTTACGCCGCTTCCAGGCCCTGGTCCAGGGGGCCCTCCATGGGAAATACAGGCACCTGCATAGCCTTCTGGTCCTTAACGACGGCAAGCTCCTGCTCGAGGAGTATTTCTACGGCTATGGCCCCCGGGACCCCCATCCGGTCCAGTCGGTCACCAAGAGCATCTTCTCCTTATTGGTGGGGGACGCGGTGGAGAAGGGTTGGCTGGATCCGGACGATAAGCTCCAGGACCTGTTCCCCGGGCCTCCGGTGTCCGGGGATGCCCGCAAGGGAAAGGTCACGGTGAAGGACCTGCTCACCATGACCTCCGGGATCGATTGCGATGACCTGTCCCGGGGCAAGGGCTGCTCCTGGCCCATGGTGGCTTCGTCCGACTGGGGTTCCTTCGCCCTTTCCCTTCCCATGACCCGGGAGCCTGGGAAACATTTCGCCTATTGCGGCGCCTGCCTTTCCATCCTGGCCGAGGCGCTGCAAAAGCAAAGCAAGCTGCCGCTCCTGGCCCTCGCCCAAAAGGACCTTTTCGATCCGCTGGGGATCCAAGCCCCCACCTGGTGGGAAGGGCCCCAGGGGGCCCACTCCCCCGCCTTCGGCCTTTCCCTGACGCCCCGGGACATGGCCAAGATCGGTCTGTTGGTCCTCCAAAAGGGGGAATGGCAGGGCCAAGTGGTCGTCCCGAAGGAATGGATCGAAAAAAGCACCTCGCCGCAGGTGAAGGATGCCCTGGGAAAGGGCCTCGATTACGGCTACCTTTGGTGGGAACGGAACGTCATCGCGCATGGGCGCACCCGGCGGGTCGTCGAGGCCTGGGGTGTGGGGGGGCAATATATCTTCATCGTTCCCGACGGTGGGGTGGTCGTGGTGATGACGGGTGGGGACGCGAAGGACAGCCGCGCGTCCCGCCGTTGTTGGGACCTCTTCAAGCGGACCTTTGATATCCTGGAGGGGTCCCATAAGAAGACCCGAAGCCCGCTGAAAAAAGGGAAGTGATAGGACCGTGAAAGCCCCCTCCAACGCCGGGAAGGTCTTTTGGGCCGCCGCCTCGGTTTGGTCGGCCCTGGTTTTCGTCCACTATTTCCCGCTCCCCGGGGCCTTGGACCTGTCCTTCCTGGGGTCCTTGCCCCGGGACCTGTCCTCCTTCCAGGCCGAAAAATTCTTCGGGACCTGGATCCTGTTCCTGAAGAACCTCCTGGGCGTGTTCCTAATCGGCCTGGTCTTTTACGCTTCCGGAGCCCGGCTTCTCGCCTGGATGGGCCTTGATCCCGGACCTTTCCGGGGGCCCCTGGCCTTGGGGCTGGGCGCCTTAGGACTGGGGATCGCTTGGACCGCCTTGGGGCTCAATGGTCTTTGGTATCCGGGTTTGCTGAAACTGGTCCTGGTGGGTCTTTCCCTTGGGGCCCTGGTGGAACTGCGGGCCGAGCGGTTCACTTGGGCCGATGCATGGGGGGAGCAGGAACGAGGGACGAAAGGGTTCCTCCTCTTGGGGGGCCTTTTCGGGGTCCTCAGCCTGATGATGGGGTCCGCGCCCGACGTCTTTTATGACGGGTTGGTCTATCACCTTTCCACCCTCCAGGCCTGGCTGGACCGCCACACCCTCGTGGACCTGCCCACCAACCTCTATACCTATTACCCCTTCGGGGGCGAGATGGTCCTTCTCAATGGTTTCCTTTTCGGGGGAAGCGAAGGGGCCAAGTTGTTGAACGTGGGAGGACTGGTCCTGACCGCCTGGGTGGCGGGGCTTTGGGCCGCCGAGGAAGCGGGAGCTTGGGCGGGCGCGGCCACTTGGGCCATGGTGATGACCGTGCCCCTTTTCAACGCGACGGTCTGGACCAGCCAGGTGGATGTGCTGCTGGCCTTTTTCCTTTTCCTCTTTCTCCTGTCCCTTGGGCGTTCCACGCAAAAAAGGGGGGCGGGATGGGCTTTGTGCGCGGGATGTTTCGCCGGCGCCGCCCTTTCGGTCAAGTTCACCGCCGGACTGGGGATCCTCCTAGCCCTGGGAGGGTCCTGGGCCCTCCGGCGCGGCCAGGGGCGGCGTTGGATCCTGATCGGTTCGGTCGCGTTCCTTCTCCTGGCACCCTGGCTGATGAGGAACCTGGCCCTTCGGGCGGATCCTCTGTACCCCTATCCCTTCCTGGGTTGGGGGGGATCCCTGCCGCCCGCCTCCCTGGCCTCCCTTTTGTCCGATCACGAGGCTTCCTGGATCGGTCATCCCTCCTTCACCGCTTGGCTCCAAAGGGTCCTGACCCGGGACCTGGACCGGACCACGGCCCCCTTGGTGCTGGGACTCCTTCCCCTTCTTTTCTTTTGGAGGGGCCTTCCGGGTCCCGCGAAGTTCCTTGGGGCCCTGGGGGGCGTTTGGCTTTTGGCCGGGTTCGGACTTTCCCACCAACCCCGGTTGGTGATCCCCGCTTTCGGGGTCCTCTTGATCGCGGCGGGAATGGGGCTGGGCCAGGTCCGGACGCCGGGATGGCGCCGTTGGGCGGTCTGCGTCCTGGGGGTCTTCGGGGTCCTGTCCTTCCTTTCCTTGGGCCGTCTGGCCTTCCACTATTACCGGATCGACCGGGTCTGGTCGGGCGCGGAAAGCCAAAGGGACTATCTGGCCCAAAGTCCCCAGACCGATTCCTATTTTTCGTTGGCCCAAGCGGCGGCCCGGGTCCTGCCCGCGGGCGGACGGTCCCTGGTCGTCGGGGATGCCCGCGGGCTTTATTACCCCGGCGAGGTCGTGACCAACAGCTTTTTCGACCCCCAGGTCCCCGAACTCCTCTCGGGCCTGGACCCGGATGGGATGCGGCGCACCCTGCGGGAGATGGGCATCGACGCCCTGGTGGTCTCGGGGACCGAGGGGACCCGTTTGTTCGGGGACCGGTTCCCTTATTCGGCCACCGGCGAACCCTTCGGGAATTGGGCGGCCTTCAAGGACCGGTGGTTACAGCCCCTTTACGTCGATGGAAAAAGCGCCGTTTTCCTCCTTCGGGACAGGCCGGCCCGCTGAAATTTCCCCTTCCTTCCATGAGCTCGGACAGGTCCGGTCGATGTCTTTGCGTTATGATGGGGCGTTGAAACTAGACCGTTGGAGGGTCCCCTTGCCTACGCCCACGATCGCCATCCTTCTGGCCGCCGGAGACAGCACCCGGATGGGGTCCAAGACCCCCAAGGTCCTGCATCCCATCGCGGGTCAGCCCATGATCGAATATGCCCTTGGGAACGCCGAGTCCCTCCTGCCCGAGCGGATCTTCGTGGTGGTGGGCGACGCCAAAAGCCCCGTGGCGGCGGCGGTGGAAAAAAGGGCCGTTCCCGTCATCCAAAAGGACCGCAAGGGGACCGCCCACGCGGTGGCCCAGGTGCTCCCCAAACTGAAGGGCTTCAAGGGGAACATCCTCGTCCATTACGCCGACGCCTGCCTGGTGCGTCCCCAGACCGTCCAGGCCCTGCGCCAGTTCCACCTGCTCCAACGCTCTTCCGCCACCCTTTTGACCGCGCGGGTGGAGGACCCCTTCGGTTATGGCCGCATCGTGCGCGGGACGGATGGGGAAGTGGAGCGCATCGTGGAGGAGAAGGACGCCACTCAGTTCGAGAAACATCTCAATGAGATCAACGGCGGTGTCTATTTCTTCTCCGCTCCCGCCCTGGCGGAGGCCTTGGCCGGGATCGGATCGCCGAAGGGCCCCAAGGAACTCTACCTGCCCGACGCCATCCCCCTCATCCTTTCGAAGGGCGGCAAGGTCCACGCCCTGATGGTCCCGGACCGATCCGAGGTGCTGGGCATCAACAACCGCCAGCAGTTGGCCCAGGCCCACCGGCTCTGGAACCTGCGCCGGGTGGAGCACCACCAGCGCGAAGGGGTGACCTTCCTGGACCCCGGATCGGTGGAGATCGGCCCCAAGGTGGCCATCGGCCGGGACAGCCTCATCGAGGGGAATGTCCAGCTCCTGGGCGCCACCGAGATCGGGGAGGATTGCAAGATCGAGGCGGGAAGCGTGATCCACGGCTCGCGCCTGGGGGACGGGGTGGTCGTGCGCCATTCCCGGGTGACGGATAGCGACCTGGGGGATGGTTGCGACGCCGGGCCCTTCGCCCATGTGCGGGGCGGGTCGGTCTTGGACAAGTACGTGCACGTGGGGACCAACGCCGAGATCAAGAACTCCAAGCTCGGCGCCGGCACCAAATGCGGGCATTTCTCCTACGTGGGGGACGCCCAACTGGGCAAGAACGTGAACGTGGGCGCGGGATGCGTCTTCGCCAACTTCGACGGCAAGAAGAAGCACGGGAGTTCGGTCGGCGACGGCGCCTTCCTGGGAAGCAACTCGACCCTGGTGGCCCCCGTCAAGGTCGGCGCCAAGGCCGTGATCGGCGCGGGCGCCGTGGTGACCCGGGACGTCCGGGCGGGCACGACGGTCGTCGGGGTTCCCGCTAGACCCAAAGGAAGGAAATAGATAAAATCCCGCTTTCGACGCCCCTCCTCCGCCTTCATCAACCCGTTCAAGGACCCCTATGAGCCCCAAGTTGAAGAACAATGACGCCATGAAGATCTTCTGCGGGACGGCCAACGTGCCCCTGGCCCGGGAAATCGCCAAGAGCATCAAGATGCCCCTGGGCGAGATCATGGTCGGCCGCTTCTCCGAGGGGGAGATCCGCATCAAGATCAAGGAGGACGTGCGCGGGAGGGACGTGTTCCTCATCCAGCCCACCTGCCCCCCGGTCAACGACAACGTGATGGAGCTGCTCATCATCCTGGACGCCTTCCGGCGCGCCTCCGCCCGCCGCATCACCGCCGTGCTCCCCTACTATGGCTACGCCAGGCAGGACCGCAAGGACCAGCCCCGGGTGCCCATCACCGCCAAGCTCATGGCCAACCTCATCACGCGCGCCGGGGCCGACCGGGTCCTGACCATGGACCTGCACGCCCAGCAGATCCAGGGTTTCTTCGACATCCCGGTGGACCATCTCTACGCCTCGCCCATCATCGCCAACTATGTCCGCCGCAAGAAGCTCAAGAACCTGATCGTGGTCTCGCCCGACGTGGGCGGCATCAAGATGGCCCGGGCCTACGCCAAGAAGCTGGGGACCGACCTGGCCATCGTGGACAAACGCCGCTCCGGCCCGACCGAAGTGGAGGCCATGAACCTCATCGGGGAGGTGAAGGGCAAGAACGTGCTCATCCCCGACGATATGATCGCCACCGGGGGCTCCCTGGTGGAGGCGGTGAACGCCCTGGTCAAGTTCGGGGCCAAGGACATCTACGCCTGCTGTTCCCACGGGGTCTTGTCGGGAAAGGCCGTGGAAAACCTCCAAAAATCCGTCTTGAAAGAGCTGGTCATTACGGATACCATTCCCCTCCCCCCGGAAAAGCGGGCGCCCAAGATCACGGTCTTGTCGGTGGCCCCCTTGCTGGGCGAGGCGATCATGAGGATCCACAACGAAGCTTCCATCAGTTCCTTGTTCGACGACCTCTGATCGGGGCGGAAGCCCACCTTCACCACGAAGAAGCGAAAACGGCGAAGTTCTTACCCTCGGGCGATCCCTTGGGTCGATCCCATCCGCACCTTCGTTTCTTCGCGGTAAGAAATAAAATAAATAAAAAAGAAACTTGGGACACGTGAAGGCTGAACCGTCGCCCTCACGCCCTGGGCCGGAGCGATAAGACGATGAAACAAGTACCGTTGAAAGCCAAAGTCCGCGACATCCGTGGCAGCGCCGATTGCCGCCGCCTGCGCGCGAAGGGGTTCGTCCCGGCCGAGGTCTATGGCCACAAGGAACCCAACCTGACCATCGAGGTCAATGAGAAGGAACTCTCGAAGATCCTCACCAGCAACCGGGGCGAGAACATCTTCTTCCAATTGGAAGTGGAGGGTGCCCAGGGCGGCTCCCAACTGGCCATCCTGAAGGAAGTCCAGAACCACAAGCTCAAGAACCTCATCATCCACGCCGATTTCCTGAAGGTGAAGATGGACGAGAAGATCCGCATCCGGATCCCGGTCCGGATCCTCAACGGCGAGACCTGCGAAGGCGTGAAGGCCGGGGGTGTGCTGCAGTTGTTCCTGCGCTCCGTCGAGGTACAGTGCCTGCCCGCCCAGATCCCCGAGGCCGTCACCGTGGACGCGCTCCACTTGGCGATCGGAAGCTCGGTCCACGTCAGCGACCTGAAGCTGGCCGAGGGCGTCAAGGCCATCACCTCCGGTGATAGCGTGGTCCTGTCCGTGGCCCAGCAGATGGCCGAAGAGGTCAAGGCCGCCACACCGGACGCCGCGGCCGCTGCCGCCGCGCCGGGCGCCGCCCCCGCCGCGGGCGCCGAGCCGGAAGTCCTCACCGCCAAGAAGAAGGAAGAAGGGGCCGCCGCGGCCCCCGACGCCAAGGGTGGGGAGAAGAAGGCCGCCGAGAAGAAGTAACCCGGCGGAAGAAGTTCTCGAGCCATCCAGGGCTTTGGCCCTGGGTGGCTTTTTTCATTTCAGCCCTTGTCGGTTAAACTAGCCCCGTCGCTCCAGGAACGAGAGGAACAGATGGCCAGCGAGATCTGGTTGGTCGTGGGATTGGGGAACCCCGGCGAGAACTACCGCCACACCCGCCACAACGTGGGCTTCCGGGCGGTGGAGACCCTGGGCAAGAAGCGGGGCGTCGCCTATCGCGAGAAGGACGAGGCCATCTTCGGATCCTATTCCCTGGAGGGGCGCGAGGTCGTCCTTTTTTTCCCCCAGACCTTCATGAACGAATCGGGCCGGGCGGTCGGGCCTTACGCCCGCTACCGCAATATCCCGGCCGACCACATCCTGGTGGTGTCCGACGACCTGGACCTTTCCCCCGGCCGTATCCGGCTGAGGCCTTCGGGCGGTTCCGGCGGACATCACGGACTGGATTCCCTCATCGCCCACTTGGGAGGGAACGGTTTCCCCCGTCTTCGCATCGGGGTGGGGAAACCTCCATCCGCGGGGGAAGGCGCCCATCATGTGCTTTCGGGGTTCCCACCGGGGGAGAAGGAAAAGGTCGAGGAAGCGGTGGCGCGGGCGGCCGAGGGGATCGAGACCTTCATCCTGAAGGGGCCCGAGGCCGCCATGAACGATCTGAACCGGGACCCATCCGGCCCCGAGGCGGACCCGCCGGTCAGTTGAGGGCCCTCCAGCGGTAGATGCGGTAGCCGTCCTTCTTGGCCACGCCCTCGAAGATGTCCCCGTGGCCGTCCACATGGATCACCGGCCTCTTGGCGCCGGTCAGGTCCCCTTCGGGCCGTTCCAATTCGACCAGCGCGTAGCTTTTACGGGCCGGATCCTCCACGAAGACCGAATCCACGAACCCCTTCTTCTCATCGCAGACCACCCGGTAATAGGTCCTTCCGCGCCGGAAGGCCAGGGGGCCGACCCCTTCGACGAAGCGGCGTCCCAGGAGGAAGGAAGAGGCGCCCGGGACATCGTGGACCTGCCCATGGATGTCGTGGTAGGCGCCGTTCTTCGACCGGAACACCGGAAGACCCTTGAGGTGGGCCAGCCACCGTTCGGGCTCGAAGGCCGTCCGGGCAAAGAAAAGGAAAGGTTCCTTCGCGGAAGGGGCCGGTCCTTCCGGATCGAGTTCCCGGTAGGTGCCGTCGTCATGGACGGCATAGACCGCCCCATCCATGAGCCAATAGCTGGAGTGGGGCTGCAGGTCGTCCACGAATTCCTTCGCCTCGCGGACCTTGCCCTCGGTATCCAGCAGGACCCGTCGAACGCCCGGCTTGGTGCGCAGTTCGAAATTATCCTTGCCCCATTGCTCCCGGACGCTTTCCAGGCGGACCAGGACGACGGTCCCGCCCTTCGCGAGGGCCTCCAATCCGGCGAAACCGTAGAAATTCTCCTGGGCGTCCAACGGCTGGGTGGTCCGGATCCACTTCCCGTCCCGGGAGAAAAGGTCGAAATCGAGCCCCGAGACCAGGAGGAAACGGCCCCGGCCGTCCACCACCAGCCAGTCGGCGCCTTCCTGGGGCGCGCCGGGAGAGTGGTCACTGGTCCAGGGAAGGACCGCCTGGAGGGAGGGTTTGGAGAAGGAAAGGGACCCCGCCAGGGCGGGGGAGACGGCCGTCCAGGCCATGAGGGCCAGGAAAGCCGCCGGAAGGTTCTTTTTCAAGGGTGATCGAGGGTCCATGGTTCCGTCCTTACGGGCCAAGGAAGGTCAGCGGGAGCGGGCCTTCGTTTTTTTCCCGGGGACCGTGGCCACGTTGCCCTCGGCGTCGACGGTGAAGGCCAAATGCCGCCTCTTCGACTCCAGCCCGGCGAAAAGACTGTAGGCGCAGGGGACCACCACCAGGGTGAGCAGGGTGGAGATGAGGATGCCGCCGATGATGGCCACCGCCATGGGTTGGCGAAGCTCGGCGCCCGGTCCCAAGGCCAGGGCCGCCGGCAAGGCCCCCGCCACGGTGGCGAAAGAGGTCATGAGGATGGGCCGCAGGCGCACCGGGCAGGCGTAAAGGAGGGCGTCCTTCACCGCCATGCCCCGTTCCCGGGCCTGGTTGGTGAAGTCGACCAGCATGATGGAGTTCTTCTTCACCAGTCCCAACAGGAGGAAAAGGCCGATCAAGCTGTACATGTTCATGGACTGGTTGAAGAGCCAGAGGGTCCCGAAGGCCCCGGTGATGGAGAAGGGCAGGGCCAGGAGGATCACGAAGGGATGGATGAAGCTGTTGAACTGGCTGGCCAGCACCATGTAGGCCACGATGATCCCCAGGACCATGGCGACCATGAGCTGTTTGCCCGTGTTGGAGCCTTCCTGCGAGGTGCCCGTCAGGGCCGTCTGGTAGCCCGGGGGAAGGACGGACTTGGCGATCTTCAGGGCCTCGTCCAAGGCCTGTTGGCCGGTGGCGGTCGTGGAATGATTGGCCTGGAAATAGATGGCCCGCTGGCGGTTGTCGCGGGTGATCTGCTGGAGGGAGTCCACCTGTTTCATGTCGGCCACGTCCAGGATGGGCACCAGTTCCCCACGGTTGTTACGGGTATAGACCTTGCGCAGGTCCGAAGGGTTCAGGCGCTGGTCCTGGGGCACGCGGATGAAGATGTTGTTCTGGTGGCCGGACTCGTGGTAATAGGCGCTCTGGAAGGTATAGCCCCCGATGAGGGTCCCGAGCACCGTTCCCAGGTCGGAGATGTCCACGCCCCGCAGGGCCGCCTTGGCCCGGTCGGGGATGATCTGGATCTCGGGTTGCCCCGCCAGGTAGTTGTTGTTGACGTCGGCCAGCAGGGGGCTGTCCTTCATCCTTTTCTTGATCTCCTCCGAATACTTGGCCAGGTCCGCCCAGTCGGGGCCGGTCACCGTGAATTCCACGTCGTAACCCTTCCCCCTGGAAAGGCCCCGCTTGGAAAGGTCGATCAGGAAGACCTGCAGGTCGGGAGAGACCTTCTTGAGGGACTTGCGGACGACGGCCATGAACTCCTGCTGGGTCAGGTGGGGGGTGGTGAAGTGGCGGTCGAAGAAATTGGTCAGCAGGGACAGGGGGCCGGTGGAGGGGATCTTCTCGGACCAATCGGCCTTGGGACGATTCCCTTGGGGTTTCATGGTCACGAACATGATGGCCGAATTGGCCGCATTCCCGCCGAAACCCCCGACCGCCGTGTAAAGGTTCTGGATCTCCTTGCGGTCCTTGAGGACGGCTTCGCATTGCTTGATGACCTCGTCGGTGTGGAAGATCGAGTAATCGACCGGGAGCTGATAGTTGATCAGGAAGGCGCTCTGGTCGGTGGAGGGGACCTGTTCCTTTTTCACCAGCTTGGCCATGAACATGGAGGCCGCGAAGAAGACCAGGGCCCCCAGGACCACCCACCAGCGGCGATCCAGGCACCAGGCCAGGGCGCGGGAATAGAAGGCGGAGAGCTTCTCGAACTTGTGGGCCACGTAACCCGCGAAGCCGCGGGTCTCGTCGGCGGCGTGCACGAACTGGGAGCAGCGCATGGGGGTGAGGGTGACCGCCTCCAGGAGCGAGATCATCACCGCGCCCGAGAGGGTGACCCCGAACTGCAGCATGAATTTGCCGATGACCCCCTGCATGAAGACCAGGGGCAGGAAGATGGCCACGATGGCCACCGAGGTGGCGACGGCGGCGAAGGTCACCTCACGGGCGCCCTTGAGGGCCGCGTCCACCATGTTCTCGCCCTTCTCCTGGTGGCGCACGATGTTCTCCAACACCATGATGGCGTCGTCCACCACCACCCCGATGGAAAGGGACAGGGCCAGCAGGGTGAAGGTGTTCAGGGTGAAGCCGAAGAAATAGATGACGATGAAGGTCCCGAAGAGGGAGGTGGGGATGGCCAAAAAGACATTGAGGGTGGAGGACCAGCTTCCCAGGAAGAGATAGCAGACCAGGGCGGTCAGGAGGGCCGCCAGGAGGATGGTCAGCTCCAGTTCGAAGACGTTGTCCTTGATGAAGGTGGTGGTGTCGAAATTGAGGGCGACGTGGTAGCCCTTGGGCAGGTTGGGGAGGATCTGGGCCACCCGGTCCTTGACCGCGTCACCCACTTGGACCGCGTTGTAGCCGTCCTGCATCACGATCCCCATGCCGCAGGAGGGGATGCCGTTGAAGCGCGAGATGCGGGAGATGGTGGCCAGGCCGTCCTCGATGGCGGCCACGTCCTTGAGCTTGGTGGGGGCGTAGTTGGGGGCCCCGCCGCGCTGGAGGATGGGCAGGTCCCCGAAATCCTTGATGGAATAGGCCTCGCCCATGGAGCGGATGTCGTACTGGGTCTTGGGGGTCTCCATGAAGCCGGCTGGCACCTCGGCGTGCTGTTTCTGGATGGTGTTGACCAGGTCGTCGGCCGTCAATTGGCGGGCGTTGAGCTTGTTGATGTCGGCCCAGATGTTGACCTGGCGGTCCACGAAACCGCCCAAAAAGACGTTGGCCACCCCGTCGACGTTCGTGAAGCGGTCCTTCAACTGGTCGCGCACGTAGAGCATCAGGTCCTTGAGGGTCAGGGGCGGGTCGGCGGAGACCGCCAGCCACATGATGGGGGAGCTGTTGTTGTTGAACTTGCGGATGATGGGGGGGTAGATGTTCTTGGGCAGGTGGCGCTCCACCTGGAAGACGGCGGTCTGCACGTCCTGGACCGCCACGTTCACGTCCCGGCTGATGTCCAACTGGATGGAGATGTTGGCGCTTCCCTCGGTGCAGGTGGTCTGCACGTCCTGCACGCCCTCCACGCCCAGGACCGCGTCCTCGACCGGGTCCGCCACGTCGGACTCCATGATCTGGGGCGAGGCGTTGGGGAGCGAGACGGAGACGTTGACCACGGGGAAGTCCACGTCGGGCATCTGGGAGACGCCCAGGCGGAGGAAGCACACGATCCCGAAGAGGATGAGCCCGAACATGAGCATCCAGGCGAAGACGGGATTCTTGATGGAGACGTCGGAAAGGGTCATTTCAAGTCCTTTTGAACCACGGAGAGCACGGAGGGCACGGAGAAGGATCTTCCGCCGTTCGAACGGCCCGCCGATCTAGATCTTTGTGATCTCTGTGTCCTCTGTGGTTAATTTGAGTGGTTCAGTTTCGGCAGTTCGCCGGTGGCGACGCCCAGGGCCACCTTGTCCGCCAGCACCTGGTAGCGGGCCTTGACCAGGCTTTCCTTCGTGCTTTCCAGCGTGTTCAAGGAGTTCAGGACCTGCAGGTTGTTCGTGAGGTTCAGGCGGTAATCGTGCAGCACGGCCTCGTAGGCCGCCTGGGCGGCGTCCACGGCCTTCTGGTAGGCGTCCATGACCTGCAGGGTGTTCACCAGGTCCTGGTAGACCTGACGGACCTGCTGGGCGGCGTTGCGTTGGGTGCGGGAAAGTTCGAGCTCGGCCTGGCGTTTCTTGGAGGCCGCCGAATCCTCCTGGGCCACGACCTGCCCGCCCTCGAAGAGCGGCAGGGAGGCGTTCAATTGCACGGTCCAGTCCGGCGTGGAACCCCCGCCGTCCTGCAGGAGCGAATACTGTCCCTGGAGGGCCAGGGTGGGGAGGTGCCCGCCGTGGGCTTGGAGCAGTTGGGCGTCGGCGATGGCCACGGCCGCCTGGGCGGCCTTGACGTCGTGCCGGTCCTTCACGCGGGCCAGGCACTCTTCCAGGGTGGCGGTGGGCGCGGTGAGGACTTCGTTATCGCTCTTCAAGGCCGCGTCCGGCGGGATGCCCGCCAGGGTCGCCAGGGCCTCGCGGGCCTGGGCCAATTGGTCACGGGTGCTGGCCAGGTTGGCGACGACCTGCGCTAATTGGGCCGAGGTGGCCAGGACGTCGCTCTTCTGGGCCCGGCCGATGGCCTGCCAGCTCCTCTGCTGGTCGAGGGTCTTCTGGGTCAGGTCCTGGGTGGCCTGCTGGGTCCCGAGGGATTCCTGCAGGGAAAGGACGTCATAGAAGGCCTGGGCCACGCCGCTCAAGAGGGTGGCGGCGGAGTCCTTGAGGTTCTCGTGCTGGTAATCGATGGTGGCCTGGGCCCCTTGGATGGCCGCCACCTGGGTGAGTCCGCTGAGGATGGTCTCGGCCCCCGAGAGATAGAGGCTGTTGTCCAACGGGCTCGAGTTGGAGGGGCCCACGATGTAGCTGTCCGATTGCCAATTTTTGCGGTCGGCGATCGAGATCTGGGGAAGCCAGGCCCCGACGGCCTGGCGGGAAAGGGCTTCCGCCTGTTCGACGTTCTCCTGGGCCGTGGCCAGGGTCTCGGTCCGGTCGACGGCCAGGGCATAGACGTCCCAAAGGTCCAACTCGCCCTTACCGGCGGCCTTCTCGACGTCGGAAGTGGAAAGGCCGGTGGCCTCCTCCAGGGGGTGCTCGATCTTGCCGTCGTGCACCACCACGGGCGCGCCCGCGCATCCGACGAGCAACAGCGGAAGCAAGAGCAGGGATCTTTGGGTCATGGGTCCTCGTTCGTTCTCGGGTCGGCGCACTTTATGCGAAGAGGCCCACCGATTTCAAATGGTCGCTGAAAATTTCACGTTCCTTATACCTGCAACGAAGCTTTCCTGAAATACGAAAGGGCCCCCTTTGGGAGGGGGCCCCGTAGGTCCATCCGGGGAGAGGCCGGGGACGTTGATCTCAGCGCGGAGCGACCGCCGCGGATACGGGACCGCTGGGACAGTCCGGGTCCCTTGTCTCGGCCTTCTCATGCCGGTCCCAGTCCGCCACCATGGCGTCGAGCCGTTTCTGTTGGTCCGCGTTCAGCAGGGGGCGCAGTTGGGCGTCGAAGGCGGTCCGGATGGCCTTGAACTTCTTTCGCTGTTCGTCCCGCAGGGCATCGGTCTTGGGGATCTGGGCCTTGAGCAGGACCAGGACCTTTTGCTGCTGGTCGTCGGAAAGGTCCAGGCGTCGGGAGAGGTTGTCCAGCACCGAGTTGGGATTGTGCATGTTCACCCGCACTTCGCGGAAGTGGCGGATCTCGACGACGCCGTGGACGAAAACGCCCAGGGCCATCCCGGCGACGAAGGTGAAGAGGGAGATCCAGAAGGTCTTCATGTCGGGTTTTCCTTTAAGGTCCGGGATAGGAGACGGGGACGAACCCGCTTTGGGTGTATCCTCCGCCGGCCCCGGCGAAGGTGAAGGCGGCCTCGGCCGGCTCGTTCACCAAGCCCGCGCCCGTGTTCAAGGAGGAGAGGAAGAACCAGGCGATCAGGGCGGCGGCGCCCAAGGCCGGCACGGCCCATTTGAACAAGGGCCGGGTCCAAAAGACCTCGGCGGGCCGGTAGGGTTCCAACTGGCGCAGGACGCCCAGGGTGAAAATATCTTCGGAGGCTTCCGAGAAGGCGATCTTGGGGAAAAGGCGCTGGGACAGGGCCTTCCACTCGGCCAGGGCCCGGCGGCACTGCCGGCACTGGGACAAATGTCCCTCCACGACCTTCCTTTCCTGTTCGGTCAGGGGGCCGTCATAAAGGGCGAAGAGTTTTTCCTGGATCATTTCGTGGTTCATGGTGGTTATCCGTCTGTTTGGACGTCCTTTTCGGCCAGGAAGTGTCGTAGGTTCTCCTGGAGCAGGCGCCGGGCCCTGGAAAGGCGGCCTTTGACCGCGTCCAGGGAACACTCCAAAACCTTGGCGATCTCCTGGTATTCCAGGCCGTCCACTTCCCGGAGGGTCAGGATGGCCCGGTAATCCTCGGGCAGGGTGGAAAGGATCTTGCCCGTCAGGTCCCGGTTCTCGGCCTGGGCCTCGGCCAGGGGGGGAGCGGCCAGGAAACGGTGGATGGATTCTCCCTCGTCCTCCAATAAAGCGTCCAGCGAAAAGGTCTTGCGGCGGTTGCGCTTGCGCAAAACATCGAGGCAATGGTTGGCGGTGATGCGGTAGAGCCAGGTGGAGAACTGGGAATTCCCCTTGAATTTGGGCAGGTTCCGGTAGGCCTTGATGAAGATGTCCTGGGCGGCCTCCTCGGCTTCCGAGTGGTTCTGGAGCATGGAGAGGCAATAGCCCATGACCTTCTTATGGTATTGGTGGATCAGGTCGCCATAGAGGTCTTTTTGGCCCTGGAGGATGAGCGTTATCTTTTCGGCGTCGGTCAAGGAAGATTTCCTGTCCTGAAGGTCTCCGTCATTAGACGATGGAAAGGGCCCAAAGGGGTGCGGGGGCAAACCCACCGGACGATTTTCCCACGGAAAGGGCCCATTGGGGACCTTGGGCGTGGTTTTCGCCCCGCCCCAAGCGGCCCTGGGCGGTCCTTCCGCCGGGGCCTTTGGCTATAATGAGCGCCCTTGCCCCCAAGGAAAAGGCCCCCATGACCCCCCAAGAGAAAAAAGTGGTCGGTTTCCTCGTGGTGATGGCCCTGTTGGGCGTCCTTCGGCTTGCCCTCCAGCCAAGGACCGTCCAAACTCCCGGGTCGGAAGCCTCCTCCCAAGGCAGGCCATGACCCTCTCGAAAGGAATCCTCCTTGTCCCAGATCATCTCCCTCAACGGTAAATGGAGCTTCATACGCCTGGCCGAGTCCACCTTGGACAAAAGGTCCGTCCCCCTCGCCAAGGCGAAAGGGAGGGTCATCCAGGTCCCCTCCAACTGGTACCTGCAAGGTGAAGAGTTCGCCGGGGAAGCCCTCTATGAAAGGGAGTTCAAGGCCCCTCTATTAAAGAAGGGACAGGCGGCCTTCCTTCGGTTCAAGGGCTCGGACTATTTCACGAAGGTCGAGCTGAACGGCCAGCTCCTGGGGAGCCACGAGGGCTATTTCCAGACCTTCGACCTGCACGCCACCCACGCGCTCCGCAACCAGAACCAACTCAAGGTCCGGGTCGAATCCCCCAAGGAGAACCGCAAGGTCTGGCCGCATAACAAGCACCTGATCAAGGGCATCTTCAACCACCACGACGCCCGGCCCGGGAGCTGGGACGTGGAGCGGGGCCAGGACCTGAACACCGGCGGGCTCTGGAACGACGTGGAACTGGTGCTGGTGGACCAGGTGCTGCTCAAGCGCATCCAGGTGGATTCGGTCCTGCTCAAGAACGGCCAGGCGGTGGTCAACTTCAAGCTGACGCTGCTCAACGTGGCCGAGGCCGGGACCTATGACATCCGGCTGGACCTGGAGGGGGTGGGGTTCCCCACGCGCCTCAAGACCCAGAAGAACGTGCACCTGCAACGGGGCCAGACCGAGGTGCAGGTGAGCCAGACCGTGGCCAAGCCCCGCCTCTGGTGGACCTGGGACCAGGGCCAACCCAACCTTTATCAGGCCGCGATCCAGGTCCATGATTCGGCCACGGGCCATGTGGTCGAAAAGGGGAAGGTCCGCTTCGGCATCCGTTCCATCCAGGTCGAACCCGGCTGGAAGTTCAGGCTGAACGGGCGGCCCTTCTTCCCCCGGGCCACCAACATCATCCCCACCCAGTGGCTTTCCGAATACACCCAGGACAAGATCGCCCGGGACGTCCGGATGATGCGGGACGCCAACCTCAACGGGGTGCGGGTCCACGCCCACGTGAACCGCGACGAGTTCTATTCGGCCTGCGACGAGGCCGGGATCTTCGTCTGGCAGGATTTCGCCCTGCAATGGAGCTACGAGGCCACCGACGCCTTCACCCGCAACGCCCGCCGGCAGGTCAAGGAGATGGTCCGCCTCCTTTATAACCATCCCTCCATCCTGGTCTGGTGCTGCCACAACGAACCCTCCCACAACCGCGAGGTGCTGGACCCGGTGCTGGAGCGGGCGGTCAAGGAAGAGGACGACAGCCGTTACGTGGACGTGGCCAGCGATTTCAAGCTCCACCCCTACCCGGGCTGGTATTGGGAGGAGTCGGTGGTGAAGGACGCGCCCGGCAGCATCACCGCCGAGAGCCCCTTCTATTCCGAGTTCGGGGCCCAAGCCCTGCCGGACCTTTCCACCCTCAAGAAGATGTTCAAGCCCGCCGATCTCTGGCCCCCCAAGTGGAGCGAATGGGCCTTCCGCGACTTCCAGTATTTCCAGACCTTCAACGTGGCCAAGGTCCCGATGGGGGATTCGATCGAGGAGTTCGTGAGGAACAGCCAGGCCTACCAGGCGAGGATCGTGAAGGAATACATCCAGAGCTTCCGGCTCAAGAAGTACAAGCCGGTCACGGGCTACTTCCAGTTCATGTTCGTGGACTGCTGGCCTTCCATCACCTGGAGCGTGGTGGATTATTACCGCAAGCCCAAGCCGGGCTACGAGGCGCTCAAGACCGCCTCCCAGCCCCTGCTTCCCGTCTGGCGGGCCCATATCAGCCAATACAACCGGGGCGACGTCTTCAACTGGGGCGTGTCGCTCCTCAACACCCTGCAGGTGGTCAACGACCTGCCGACGGCCTTCAAGGGCCTTTCGGCCGAGGCCAAGGTGGTGGCCTCCAACGGGAAGGTCCTTCACCGGGACAAACGTCCCTGCGACATCCCCGCCGATTCGGTCGTCCAACCCTTCGAGGCCAAGAAGCGCTACAACCACATCAAGGGTTTCAAGGTGCCCGGGAACGCGCCCTTCGGGGAATACCGGGTGGAGGTATCGCTCTCCAAGGGCGGCAAGGTGCTGGCCCGGAACGACTATCGGTTCCAAGTCGTCCCGAAGAAACACTGAGAAAAAGGAAGAGCGAGTGGACCGCCAAGACGCCAAGACGCCAAGGAAAGATCGGAAGGAAGGATCCTTTGGGAGGGGCCGGGATGGGGAACCCCGTTCTTGGAAAGCCGTTCTTGGCGGCTTGGCGGCTTGGCGGTGGACCTGCCTTTTCATCGCGGTTCCGGTCTTCGCCGTTGCGGCGCCGTTGGAGGTCTTGAAAGAGGTCCCCTCCACTTTCGTCTATCCCACCAACGGGTTCCTGCCCTTCAACATCCACCGGGGGACCCAGACCATGCTTTCGCTCATGCTCCCCGGTTGTTCCTTCGACGATCCCCGGGGGGTGGCCTGCGCGCTGCTCAAGAGCGACCACAACCCCCAGGACCCCAACAACGACGTGGTGGTGACCTGCATCGGGGTCAATTCGGGGGCCGGGGAGATCGTCTATAACGTGGGGCTCAAGGACATCCGCCGCTTCGGCAAGACGGGCCATGGCGAGGGGCAGTTCTTCCATCCCACCGGCGCCGCCATCCATCCCGACGGCCGGGTGGCCATCGCCGACACGGGCAACAACCGGATCTGCTTCCTGAAGCACGACGGGCTCCGCATGGCCTGGGTCAAGACGGCCGGCAAGGCGGGGAACGCGCCGGGCCACTTCGCCGGTCCCATGGGAGTGGCCTTTGATTCCCAGGGGAACCTCTATATCGCCGATACCGGCAACGACCGCATCCAGGTCATGACCCCCTCGGGGCGCTTCCGGGTGCTTCCCACGCCCCGGTTGGAGGGCCCCAGCGCGATCGCCGTCATCGACGCCCACGAGGCCTGGACCTTCTACCCGCAGGGACCCTACGCCGACCGGCTGGCCGTCATCGACCGCCAGGGCCGGCGCCTTCAGACCCTCAGCCTGGCCGGGTCGCCCCTGGCCCAGGCCGAGGCCGCCGCGATCCCCGACGGACCGGTCAAGCTCAACGATTGCGCCTTCGATTATTTCGGCAACGTGGTGGCGACCGACGGCCTCAAGGACTGCCTGCGCAAGTTCGACAAGGACCTGCATTACCTGGTGACCTTCGGGGGCCCGGGTGGGGACGACTTCCAATTCAACGAACCCCGGGGCATCGCCATCAACCACCAGTTCGGCCAGGTGCTGGTCAGCGAGAAGGACAGCGTCCAATATTTCTGGAACGGCGCCGACGCCCTGGACCCGAAGGTGGAGCTCTCCGGCACGGGGTTCCGGATCCCCTTCTTCCTCACCGAACGGGCCCTAGTGACCGCCCAGGTCCTGGACGGGGCCGCCCGTCCCGTGACCACCTTGGCCCTCAAGCAGGACCTGGAGTTGGGCCGCCAGGAACTGGACTGGACCCCCGACCCTTCCGTCGTCTCGGGCAACTATTCGCTGCTGCTCCACGTCATGGCCACCTATTCATCCCGGGACCGCATCGAGAAGCAGATCTCGATCCCCTTTTCCTACATCAAGTAGGCCCCATGTCCCGCTCCCTGGTCCTGGCCCTGGCCCTTTTAGGATGGATGACCGGTTGCGGCCCCAAGCCCGCGGGCGACGGCCAGAAGCCGGTGGTGCCGCTGGCCGATTACACCCAGGCCCGCAACCTGGCCAACGCGGTGGCTTCCGACCTGCTCCAACAGGACATGAAGGACCTTTTCCAGCGCCTGGACCCGGGTTTCCACATGGTGGTCAAGGATGAGAAGGAACTGGGGGACCATATCGGGCAGATGGACAAGATCTACGGACGCCTTTTGGACTTCCAGTTCAAGGCTTCCGAGACGGGCCTGCGCCAGGACGGGGTCTGGCGCCGGGCTTCCCGCTCCTTCCTTTACGCGACGAAGACCACCAAGTACACCTACGGCAAGTATTTCCTCCGGATCGAAGTGGTCCCCGCCTATGACGGCCGGGGTCCCATCGTCGTGTCCGGTTTCGGCTATTTCACCTTCAAGGACGGGATCGTCCCCGAGAACCTCAAATAGGGCCGACGGCGAAAAAGCCATCGAGCCACCGATGCATGGGATAAAACCACCCGGAAGGGTCGGATGGATCGTTTTTCCTGGACGTCCTCCCTGTGCATCCCATGTATCTGTGGCTAAATGGCTGTTGGGACGTTCGTTCTTCTTGGAGAGGTATTTTTCCTTCATTTGAGGCCTATCCGTGGATCGAAAGTGGATCTTGATCTTAGCCGGTGTCCTTCTCCTCCTGCGCGCCTGGCAGGCCCGGACGGACCTTCGGACCCAGTCCGCCCTTTTTCCCAAGCCCACCAAGGGTCTCTTCAAGCTTTGGGTCCGGGAAGAGCCCCAGGTCCTTTTCGAGCACGCGCCGGGGGGCCACGAAACGGGCCGAACCCGGGGCGTTTACGATCCTCAAGTACGCGAGGTCCGGGCGGTCTGCCAATTGGTCTCCCTGAACGGCCGGCCCTTGCCCCCGGTCAAGGTGCGGGCGGCCTTCTTTCCTGCGCCGGGCCGGTCCCAGGCGGTCCTTTCCTACGGGGATGAGGTGGAGGTCGAGGGCAAGGTGCAGGCGCCCGCTCCGCCCCTGAACCCGGGCCAGTTCGATTACCCCAAATACCTGCGGGACCAGGGCCTTCTTTATGTGCTCTATGGCGCGCCGGGGAAATGGCAAAGGACCCCGGCCCCTCCCCGGGGCTGGTTCCTGCCGCGTTGGGCCGCTTCGCTGAAGCGCTGGTCCCTGGACACCCTTGATGCCGACCTGGAGTTCCCCGAGAACGCCCTCCTGGCCGGCATCCTGCTGGGGGAGCGGTCGCCCTTGCCGGAGGACCTGGTGCGGTCCTTCTTCCTCACCGGGACCATCCATATCCTGGCGGTCTCGGGCATGATGACGGCCTTCCTGGCCGGGCTCTGTTTCCTGGTGCTTCGCGCCCTGCGGGTGCCCCGCAAATGGGCGGCGGGCGTGACCCTGCCGCTGCTGCTCCTTTTCACCCTGGTGACGGGCGCCCATCCGCCGGTCTGCCGCGCGGCGGTCTTCTCGGGGCTGGCGCTGCTGGCCCTCCTGCTGGAACGCAAGGTGCACGGGGGAACGCTCTTGCTCGGCACCGCCTTCTTCCTGCTCCTTCTCAATCCCTTGCTCCTGGAGGACCTGTCCTTCCAGATCTCCTTCCTGGCCACGGCGGGGCTCATGGTGATGGCTTCGCCCCTGCTGGAAAAACTCTCCTTCCTCTGGCGCCCCGCGGCCCTGCTGGTCACCGCCACCCTGTCGGCCCAGTTCGCGGTCTGGGTCCTGATGGCCGACGCCTTCAACCAGGTCTCGCTCTATTCGGTCCCGGCCAACCTGGTCGTGGTGCCCCTGGCGCTCTTCTCGGCGGCGGGCGGGGCGGCGGTGTTGGCCGGGTCCCTGATCCATCCGGCCCTGGGGCATTTCCTGGGCGGCGCCTGCGAGATGCCGCTCAAGTTCCTTCTCGGGGCCGCCGACCGGATGGCCGCCTTGCCGGGCGTGGAATGGGTGGTGGCCTCGCCGCCCGGGGGATGGGTCCTGCTCTATCACTTGTTCCTGTTGGCGGGGTTCTATTTCTACTGGCCCCGCCCCCGTCCCGTGGAGCCCTCCCCCCGATGGAAGGAGGGAATGAAAAAACTGAGGAGGGGACGCCGGTGGTTCATGCGGGCGGCGGCGGTCTTTCTTTGCGCCGCGGTCGCGGTCTTTCTTGGGGGAAGGTTGGAGCGGCAGCCCCTGCGGGTCACCTACCTGGCGGTGGGCCACGGCAACGCGGTGGTCGTCCGGTCGCCCCAGGGCCGGGTGCTGGTCCTGGACGGGGGCAAGGAGAACAAAGGCGCCGACCGGTTCAGCCCGCTCGTCACCTACCTGCGGCACGAGGGGTTGGACCGTGTGGACGGGGCCCTGCTCACCCATCCGGACGAGGACCACGTGGGCGGCCTTTACAACCTGCTGGGCGCCTGCCGGGTGGGCGAGGTCTTCGAGAGCGGCCGCAATCCCGCCCCGAGCTTCATCTACCGGCGCTTCGAAGGAAGGATCAAGGAACTGGGGATCCCGAAGAGGGAAGTGGAAGCGGGCGACCCGCTGGAGGGATTGGAGCCAATGGACCTGGAACTGCTCCATCCGCCCCGGGAATTCCATCCCCACCTCCATGCGGTCAACAACCTCTCCCTGGCGACCCTTTTGACCTTTCGGGGGGTACGGTTCCTCTTTCCCGGGGACCTGGAGAAGGAAGGCCTGCTCAGGCTCTTCAACGGGAACCCCGGACTGGCGGGGTTGGATTGGCTGATGGCGCCCCACCATGGCCGCCGTAGCGGCGAACCGGGCCTTTGCGCCAAGGACCTCACCCCCCGTTTCACGGTCCTGAGCGATTGGCGGGATTACGCCGACGATCACGTCCTTTTCGGGCGGGCCCGGCCCGGGGCCAGGGTGTTTTCCACCGCCCTGGACGGCGCGATCGAAGTGGAGGTGGGGGAGGGAGGAAAGGGCCGCTGGCGGACCTTCGAGGAAGGGAAGTGGCACTCTTTTTAGGGGTTATTCCCGATGGGGCTATTTCCCTTATTTTTGCCCCTTGATATAATTCCCCCCATGAAGTTTGTCCTACAAGATGTAGTGGACGCGGTGGCGAAAGCCACCAAACTTGCCCGCCCGGACGCGAAAGTCGTGGTCCGGAAATTGGTGTCCTCCATCCAGGAAGCCTTGGCGGAGGGTCAGCGCATCGAGATCCGCGATTTCGGTGTCTTCCAGACCAAGATGGTGTCGGGCAAGAAGGGCCGTGACCTCGCGCGGAACCTCCCCATCTCCCTCCCCGCCTACCCCAAGGTTTCCTTCAAGGCCGGCAAGAACCTCAAGGGGATCTTCCGTACGCTTCCCCCCGAAAAGGGACCGGTGGTTTCCAAGGACGGACAATTGGAAATGCCGTTGGCCGTCAACGAGTGAAGCGGCCCCTGTGACGCGGGTTCCCGGAAAAAGATCCGGGGATGGGATTGAAATCGTGGCTCGCCGTTCCAACCTTGGGTGCATCAAAGGGGGATGAATGTCCACCACCGTCCATTATTTCGGGAAGATCAAGAGCCAGGAAGCGCTGAGGGACCTCCAGGAGGAATTCCGGGATATCGCCCAGGTCAGCGGCTGGGCCCATGAGATGGTGGACCATGTCTTCGCCCAGGAAGGGGACCCGACCGGGACCCGCCTGACCCTGCGCGGCATCCGCCTGACCCTTTCCAAGACCACCTCCCCCATCCAGGTCACCTTCGACAAGGACGGCTATCTCTCCCATATCTATTACGAGAAAGCCCCCGCCGAGATGCCGGGCCAAAAGCCCACCGGGGCCCTGCGCCAGGTCCTGCACCAGGTCCATACCTGCACGAACTTGCGCCCGGGCGACGTCGCCTCCCATATCGCGCTGGTGAAGATCCTGGACTACCTCAAGAAACGCTACGTGCCCAACCTCGAGGTCATCGACAACACGGGCTACTGGTCCTCCCGGGACGAGTCGGTCCTGGTCCCCCGGCGTTTGGAACTGGCCAAGAAGTAAAACCCTCACCGCCCGGCGCCGAGCCGGGCCGACCCTTAAAACCTCCGGTCGTTCCGAC
Source organism: bacterium (assembly GCA_035549195.1). Classification (NCBI taxonomy): domain Bacteria; species bacterium. The sequence goes on along the minus strand of DASZRK010000002.1, from coordinate 75,235 downwards.
TTGGAGGTTTTTCTTTTTCAGGACCGCCATGAGCAAGGGTTTTAAAAATCCATCGGGTCTTTCGTGGCGTCTCGGCGTCTTGGCGGTTCCGTTCCTCCTTTCCCCCCTTCTTGCCTCGACCTTCGAGGAGGACCTGGGAAAACTTTACGCCCAGGGGCAGTTCCGCCAGGCCGACGGGTTTTTAAGGGAAAGGATCGCCCGCGACCCCACGGACCAGGAGCTTTGGCTCCAGTTGGCCGAACTGCGAAAGAGCATCGGGGACGACGCCGGGGCCCTGACGGCCTACCGGTCCTGCCTGGAGAAGGGCGGGGACGCGAAGGTGCGGCTCGCCCTGGGGCTGACCCTCCTGCAGATGGGCCGTTCCCGCAACGCCGAAGCCTTCCTTTTGGAGGCGCGGAAGCAGGAGCCGCGGGATCCCTGGGTCCTTTGGGGCCTGGCCCAGGTGGACCATGAGAAGGCCCGGGTCGACAAGCGGCGCTGGTTCCGCAAGCGGGAGCTCGAGGAAGCGGCGGGGTTCCTGAACGACCTGGTCAAGATCAAGCCGCGCTTCGCCCCGGCCTATTGGCGGCTGGGGGAGGTGCTCACCCTCGCCGGCGACGACCAGGGGGCGCTGGACGCCTACCTGGCCCTCCTCAAGCTGGACCCCAGTTATAAGAAGGTCCATGGGCTCATCGCCCGGCTCCTGGAACGCCTCGGACGTTCCAAGGAGGCCCTGGAGCGCTATCAAAGGGCCATGCAGGTCGAGCCCCAGAACCAGGAATTGAAGGCCGAGGCCGCCCTGGTGGCCAAGGAACTGCCGGGGGAAGAGAAGAAACGAAAGGCCCTGCGCCTGGCCCAATGGAAGGACTACCAGCCCACCCCGGCCCCGCCCATCGCCCCGTCCCCCGTCACGGTGCGGGTCGGGCTCCTGACCGGCATGGGCCGGGTGGTGTTCCGGGGCCAGGGCGACCTCACGGTCTCGGTGGAAGGCCAGGGCCCGGTGACCCAGCTCCAGGGCGGAGTGGACCACCAATGGATCTACCGACGGGGTCGGAAGGGCCAAGCCGATGCCTGGGAGCTTTTGGACCGGAGGAACAAGCTGGTCCTCAAGTTCGACCGGCCCCTCCAGGTGTCCTCTCCGGACCCCGCCAAGGCCATCCTCATCCACGCCCTGCCCTCGGGCGCGGGCTACTTCTTCGCCAAGGAGGCCGAGGACCGGGCCTACCGGGGGACGATCGAGGTCCGTCCCGAACCGGGCAAGGGTTTCTCGGTCATCGACCGGGTCGGGCTGGAGGACTATTGCGCGGGGGTCATCCCCTCGGAGATGAATCCCTCCTGGCCCATGGAGGCCCTCAAGGCCCAGGCGGTGGCGGCCCGCAGTTACGCCATGACCCGCATGGGAGGGCACGCCTCCCAGGGGTTCGACGTGGTGGACACGGTGGGCGACCAGGTCTACCGGGGCATCACGGCCGAAGTGGCCCGGTCCAGCGAGGCGGTGCGGCAAACGGCGGGGATGGTGGTGAAGAAGGGCGACCACATCCTCAAGACGGTCTTCTCGGCCGAGTGCGGCGGCCACACCCAGGACTACCAGGAGGCTTGGGGAGGGCATGAGCCCGTGGTGGGCGTGCCCGATTTCCCCGAGCGCTACAACCGGGACATGGAATTCCCCCCTTCGCCCCTCCACCTGAAGGAATGGGTGCAGGAGGACCGGGTGGCCTGGTGCCGCGTCCTCGAACTGCGGGGCTACAAGAACTACCGTTGGATCTCCATGATCGGCGCCCAGGAGCTGGAGGCCAAGGCGCCCGAGATCGGGCGGCTCAAGCGTCTCCTCGTCGAGAAACGCTCCAGCGCGGGCTGGGCCCAGGTCCTGCTGGTGGAGGGTGATCAGGGAACGAAGCGGGTGCGGGGCGACGCCATCCGGGGGTTCCTGGGGGGCTTGCGCAGCAACCTCGTCTGGATCGAGACCCAGCGCGACCCCAAGGGTTGGCCGCTGGAATACACCATCTATGGCGGGGGCTGGGGCCACGGGGTTGGCTTGTGCCAGGTCGGGTGCTATGGTCTTGCGCGGGCGGGCGAGGATTTCCGGGCCATCCTGCGGCACTATTTCCCCAAGGGTTCCGTCGAAAAGCTGGGACCTTGAACCATGGTCGAACCACAGAGAGCTCAGAGAGCACAGAGAAAAAATTTGAAAAAGCAAAGCCCCTGGATCGATTTGCCGAAATACCCAAGAGGATTTTCCCTGAGTTCTCTGTGCCCTCTGTGGTTCAAATGGCCTCTTCTTTTGGTCGTTCTCCTGGTTTTGCCGTCGTGCTTCGGGTTGGACCAGGAGATGGGCCTCACCGAAGTGTCGGATGTGGAGGCCCGGCAAGGACCCATGGGCACATTGGGCGACCCCGCGCCCCTGGACCCCTTCAAGCGCTACGACCTGGTCCTGGCGGCCAATGAGTGCCGGGTCTTTTCCTTGAAGATCCCCGCCAAATGGACCTGGAAGGTCTCCCTTACCGTCGCCAACCGCGAGGAGAGCCGCCGGGGCCAATTGACCGCCGATATCCTGCCCAAGGATGGCGGCTGGGCTCCGCTGGCGGGCACCTACCTGGACAAGGACTTCGACCTGGGCCGGGAAGGCCTGGCGGTCAGCCTGGGGGTGGGCAACCCGGGGGATACTAGGACGGCCTTGCTCCAGCTTTGCCAGCACGGGGCGCCCCTGCGGGTGACCCTGACCTCCGAGATCTCGGCCACCAAGGCGCTGGTGGTCCCCCATTCCACGCCCAGCCTGCCGGAGAAGAACCCCTAAGGACCGCTCGAACCACAGAGATCACAGAGGCCACAGAGAAGGATTTTGTCTTTGACGAAGAGCCGGTGAAGACTTCAAATCAAAAAGGTCTTTCTCTGTGCTCTCTGTGCCCTCCGTGGTTAAACTAGTTTTATGCCCCTTTATTTCGCCTACGGCTCCAGCCTCCTTCGTGCCCAGATGGAGCGCCGCCTCATGGGCAACCGCCCCGTCACGCGGGCTTTCCTGAAGGGCTACCGCCTGGCCTTCATGGGCCATTCCACGGAGCGCAAGGGCCCCGTCGTCAATCTCCTGCCCGACCCCGCCAGCACCGTTCCCGGCACCCTCTATGAACTGGACGTCGTCATGATCCAATACCTGGACCGGGCCGAGGCCTGCGAGAAGGGGCTCTACAAGCCCTTGGACGTCGAGGTGGAAAAGGACGGCGGGGAAAAGGTGAAGGCCGTCTGCTATCAATTGACCCAAACGGACCCGCCTTTCGGCAAACCCAACCTGGGTTATCTGCTTCAGGTGAAGCAGGGTTACAAGGAATGGGGATTGGACGAGGGCATCCTGGAAGAGGCGGTGAAGACGAGCGAGGCGCGATCCGGAAAGTGAAGAGAGTGGATCGGCGCGAGTCCAACACGGGGAGGTATTTTGAAACTTAACAGATTTTTATTTTTGTCATCGATCATTTTAAACATCCCACTTTTTCTTGCTCTTGCCTGTTGGGTTACTTGGTTTATCACGTCGGCAGATATTTTATTATTTCCGATTTTGTGTATTTTTATCTATGGTCTCCCGACACTTGGAATTGGTTATGTTTGTTTATCTTTCTTGATTTCGGCAATTTCTTGGAACAAAAAACTAGACGTCATCGACAAAATAATACTTGGGGCCAATATTCTCGTTTCAGGATTCTTCGTCGCGACGTTTTTGTGGTGTCTAACGACCGGAAAGAGGGTTGATTTTTAGTACGGTATTTAAAAATTAACGAATTACGCTTGGAAATAACACGGTCTGGGGAGGCCCCTTGTTCTGCCGACGCTACAAGACTTGAACAAGGGGATATTGGAAGAGGCCGTGGAATACAGCAAGTTGAACTCCCGGGAATAAGTTAAAATAAGGTCATGAAAAACAAGAATATTTACGTCATCGCGGGTCCCAATGGCGCAGGAAAGACGACTTTCGCCAGGCAATTCCTTCCCCAATGATGCTTTTCGACAATTCCGGCTCAGTCCCGCTTTTGGTCGCCAAAGGCCGGAACGGGAATGTCGAAGTATTCCATGAGGACCTGTTCGACAAAATTCAGGGTGAACGAGGTGGGTCATGAAAAAAAGGATGTCCTTGCAGGATAAAGCGGAAGCGGCCATGAAAAAGGCCGTTCGGCAGGTGGTGGAGGAACATAAGAGATCCGGTCGTCCCCTGGTGATATGGAAGAACGGGAAAGTGGTACGGGTCCCCGCCGGATCGCTCAAATAGAAGTTGGGACCCGACCTGGGTTATCTCCTTCCCGTGAAGCAGGGTTACTAGGAAGGGGAATTGGACGAGGTGGTCAATGGGAGTGAACGAAGGAATGGTGGATCCGGAAAATTTCGAAAAATGGGTTCGGTTCGCTTTTGATCGGAAAGTCCATCCTCGCCATAGGTCTAAATACTCGGATCAACCTAAAAAGGATCGTGGGAAGGATTGGTATTTTCAAGATAAGTGGAGTCGTCAATACGACCCAAAGGTCCTTGTTCGTAATGTGATCCGTCTTTTCTCCCGTCCGAGTAATTTCGATCGTTTTAGCGACGATCAAGTTAATCAGGGTTTGTATTATCTGGCTTTTGGCGCCAACCTGCCTGATGTGCTCACTAATAAGTCCGTTCCCTTGTCCCTTCGAGTGAGATGTGTCGAATCCATGGGGGAGCTCTATGCCGGGGTCTTTGAGAAAAGAGAAATAGAAGATTCTGCTTTTATGTGGTGGGATTGGTTCGAAGGAGTGCCGCGTAACTGGAAGAGAGGGCCGCTGACCGCGAACGGAAAAGCTCTTTTAAAGGCGATGCTGGATACTTTGGAGGGGATATTAAAACTTAAGAATCATTATTGTCTTCGCGGTGCCCTACACGGTTTGGGACATCAAAAAACAGTGAGGAGCAGGGCCATTATTCAACGGTTTTTAAGGCGGAACCGGGATCTCGATCTTCATTTAAAAATATATGCTCGTGAATGCGCGACCCGAAATATTGTTTAGAAAGGTGTTCGCTTGTTCTGCCGACGCTGCAAGATCAAGATGCGGGAACAGGCCCATTCGGCCCATAAAAAGCGCAAATTCGTCTGCCCCCAATGCGGCGCGGCGCGGATGATGGGCGGCAAGGAAAAACCCCGTGACCGCCGCCTAAAGCACTTGGATTAAGGATCCCCAACCTGTAGGTCACCCTCATCCCGGCCTTCTCCCCTCGAGGGAGAAGGGGTTCTTGATCTTGGTTTTGGCGGATGTCCTGAAAGGGTTTGGGATTTCTTCGCGGACTTCGCGTCTTCGCGGTGAAAAAGCCGTCCTGGTTTTGCCTTCTCCGTGGCTCCGTGGTGAAGCCGTTGTTCCTTGTGAAATATTTCCCAAACTTCGACATCGATTTCCGCTTTTTTCACTCACGTGCAACCAGCCCCAAATCCAAGGGGTAAAGGCATGACCCTGCTTTAACGTCGGTTTTGATTGGGGTCCTTGACGCCTTGGGCCTACCCTCTATCTGAAGGTCCCATTGGGTTCTAGTGGTACTCCCGCCAAGCCCCTTTCGAGGGACGCGGCAGGCCGCCGGGGACGGGGCAACCTTCGCCTTCTGCAATAGGAGGTGCGGTCATGGATCAAGGCGCATCCAGCCTCGGTTCCGTCATTCTGTCCGTCCTGTTGTTCCCGACGTTCTTCCAACAACAAGTGCTTCAATTCGCCTGGGGGGCGCAGGATCCCTTGGGGCTGATGGTGGCCAAACGGGTCTTCCTGCTGCTGCCGGCGGCCGCCACCATGGTGTGCCTTTGGCTCACGGTGCCGTCGCTTTTAACGGTGGTGGTCCGCCAGAAGAGGGTGGAGTTCCTCAAGGCCTTCTGCGTCACCTGGTGGGACTACCTCAAGAGCGTCTTCGCCTATTGGGGCGGGTTCTTCAAGTTCCTGATAGTGCTGGTCTCGTCCCTCTACGGTCTGGCGCGGGTCATGGTGTTGGGGGTCTGGTTCATCGTTCAGGACATCCTGATGATCCCCTTCCGGCTGGTGCGCACGGTGGCCAAGGGCGTGTCCACACCCGGGGTGCCCTGGATCGCGGTGGTGATGACCTTCGCCTGGTGCCTGGTGGAGGCGGTGATCTTCACCTATGTGATGACCCCCCTGGTGCTCGACACCCTGGCCAACATGACCGGGGGCGAGCTCTCCGAGACGGCCATCCGCATCCCGCTCTTCCTCTTCATGTTCTTCCTCATCATGGGCAGTTACGCGGTGCTGGCGGCCTGGTCCAAGGCCCTGGAAAGCCGGGACATCCCCACCATCGTGAAGATCAGCCTGGTGGAATGCGTGGCGGCCTTCGTGGAGGTGCTGTTCCTCTACCGTGAACTGGTGGATTCGCTGGTGCCCTGGTTCGCCCAGCACACCTCCAAGGACTTCGACCTGGGCATGGGCGGGACGCTCTTCATCGGCTTCCTGGCCTGGCTGGGGGTCCGGGGCATGACCTGGTTCCTCTTCGGGTCCCACGGGGTGCCCATCCTGACGGCCATCATCCAGGGAACGGGCCTGAAGAAACCCGAGGGAGGGGTGTCGGCGAAGATGGACGACGCCTTCGCCTATACGACCGCCTTCTATTATTCGGTCAAGAGCGACATGGATTACCTGCGGGAGAAGGGGGATGAACTGCTGGGGGCCTTCCTTTTGCCGCCCATGCAGGTGGTCTCGGCCACCGTGAACTTCTTCATCCTTCTGATCATGTCCCGCCACCTCTTCGACCTGCCCTTCAAGAGCTTCCGCGACATCATGCGCTCGCGGGAATTGCTGCAGGCGAAGCCCGAGATCGCGCGCAAGCGGTCCGGCAAGGCGAAGGCGGCGCCCTTGTCCGTCGTGCCCGACAGCACCCACCAGGAGGCGCGGCCATGAGGACGGCAAGGATCACGGCCCTCGGGGCCCTGGCGCTGTTCGTGACCATGCCGGTCTGGGGCGGGTTCTTCGACGACAAACCCCAACCCCGGCTGGTGATGTTCATCGGGGTGGACCAGAGCGGGTCCTTCCTCAAGGGGCCGGATTTCGACGACTCCATCCAGTTCCTGTCCCATTACATCTATGGGCACCTGAAGGGCCTGGAGGGGATGACCCAGCCCGCCGCGCTCTTCGTGGGGTCCATCGGAGGGGACAAGAAGGGGGAGCCGAAGGTCTTCTTCCCCATCGAGACCTTCCAGGACAAGACGCCGGAGGAGATCGAGGCGAAACTGCGCGAGATCTTCCCGAAGGACCACGTCGATAAGTACACCGACTACAACGCCTTCTTCCAGAAGGTGACCGAGATGGTGAAGGACCGCAACATGGTCCTCAAGCCCCTGGCGGTGGTGATGGTCAGCGACGGGATGCTGGACGTGCCGGGCAACCACGGGCGGCACGACTTCCGGGGCATCGACCTTTCGCCGCTGGAGAAGCTCTCCCGCAACGTGACGGTCCGCCTCCTTTATACGGACCCGACTGTGGGGAAGAAGTGGGAGGGGCAGGTGCCCCGCCGGCGCGTGAAGGTCTGGACCCAGGAGGCCCCCGTCATGGAGACTTGGAAGGATCCCAAGATCTACAACCCCGACGGGCCGATGGAGAAGCAGGACAAGTTCATCCGCTGGGTGAAGAACAACGTGGACTTCGGGGTGCGGATGAAACGGGTGGATTAAGGTGGTTCGAACCACAGAGGGCACGGAGAGCACGGAGGATCTTTGGGGGAATCTTGAATGTCCTCCTGCCTAAGGCCTAGGTTCTTCTTGGTGACCTTTGTGTTCTCGGTGGTTCAAAAGGTTCTAATGGGTCGGAAGGAAGTCCTTGGGGCGTCGGGAGCGCCAGGAGGGGCAAAAGGCTAGGAACCCCGGGCCGAAAGGGGTTTCGTCTTCGACACTTGCCCTCCCCGGCGCGCCCGGTGCCCCAAGGCCCGAAAGGGTTTTGTCGGACCTTTCCGGGAAGTTAGACTGGAGGCCCTCCCTTTCTATGAAGGGGAGGGCCTTTTTCATTCCAGGAGGTCTCCCATGTCGAACGAATTGGCCCAAATGCAGAAGCTCCGCCGTTTCCTGGTCGCCCTGACGGTCCTGAACGTGACCTGCGTCCTACTGGTCTTCCTGGGCGCGCCCTTGCGCTCCGCCTGGGCCGACTCGGACGGGATCTTGAGGGGCCGCGGCCTGCAGATCGTCGACCAGCAGGACCGCATCCGGGCCGCCATCGCCGTGCTCCCCGCCGACCCCAAGGTCCGAATGCCCGATGGCGGCACCCTGCCGGACACGGTCATCCTGCGCCTGATCGACCCCCAGGGGCGGCCCGAGGTGAAGCTGGTGGCCAACGAACAGGGCGCGGGCTTCCTGGTCATGGGACAGGACGACAAGACCTTCGTGCGGATGAAGGGCCTGGGCTCCCAGAGCGCCATCGAGATGTCGGACAAGGCGGGGCACCAGAAGACCCTGGAACCCTAAGGGAAGCGCCGTGGAATTCTCATCCAAGATCCAGTCCCTCATGGCCTTCGCGGGCCAGGCCAGGCCCCTCGACCGGTTGGAACGGGGCCAAGCCCCGGCCATGGCGGCCAAGGCGGTGGCCGCCTCGGGGCTCAAGCCCTTCGTGCAGGGCGCGCTCTTCCTTTACCTTGACTGTTTCGACGAAGCGCATAATGTGGCCAATGACCACGAGGGGAGTTGGCAAGGCAACTGGATCCATGCCATCCTGCACCGGCGGGAGCCCGACGCCGGCAATTCCAAGTACTGGTATGCCCGGGTGAAGGCGCCGGACAGCGCCTACCGGGCCATCGGCTGGTCGGTCCTGGAGATCCTGGAAAAGGACCCGCCCAAGGACCTCGTCAAGCTCCGGGACCGGGTCCACAAGTCCTGCCTCTGGGAACCGGAGACCTTCGTGGACCTTTGCGACAAATACCGCAAGGAGGACCCCGCCTCCGTGCCCTACCGGGTGCTGGTGCGCCTGCAGGAGACCGAATGGTCCGGCCTGCTGAATTCATTTTTAGGAGCGGAAAATGCAGGGAAGTGATGCCGTTCATGTCGTGGCCGTCTGCGTCGTCGAGAAGGATGGCCGCGTCCTTTTGATGGAATGCCAGGACAAGGCCAAGGGTGGGACCTATTACCGCCCCTTGGGGGGCCGGGTGGGGTTCGGCGAGCCCGAACAGCAGACGGTGCGCCGGGCCTTCCGCGAGGGGATCGGGGCTGAACTGAAGAACCTCGAATCCTACGGCCAGATGGAGAGCCCCTTCCCCCTGACGGGCGAGTCGGGCCACGAGATCCTCATCATCTTCCGGGGCGACCTGACCGACCCCGCCCTCTATGAGGCGGCGGAGCGGCCCATCCTGGAAGGGGGCAGGACGCTCGGCAAGGCGGTCTGGGTGCCCTTGAAGGACCTGCACGCCGGCAAGGTCCCGCTCTATCCCGAAGGGCTGCTGGAGCTCATGGAGCTTTGAGGCGGTCATATCGGTCGTTCTTGATGATCTCGTCGTGGTCATCCCGAGGATCCATGCGAATAAAAAATCCACTGATCATTTTTTTCCTCATCGTGGGTCGAATGATCGGCCACGCCGAAAAAGTCCCGGACCTGGAACGGGGGATGGCCCGTTACGACGGCCACTTTAAGAACATCGCCGCTTTTTTACCCCGAACCACGGAAAAACAACGGATCCAAATCCATTTGGCCATCCTGGAAAAGAGGTTCCGGGCCGGAAGGGTGAGGGGACTTTCAAAAGAACAGAGGTCGAATCGGCTCCATCTTATGGACCTCCTGAGGGATTACCGGGAAGCCGGGAAATTCCCGGAAAATCACCGGTTCCTCAAAAGGACGCCGGAATTCATCGGCGACAATGGCGCGGTCTGCGCGGTGGGATACCTGGTCGAGAAGACGGCAGGCCGAAAGGCCGTGGAGACCATCTCCCATTTGGAAAACGAAGCCCTTGTCATGGACATGAAAAATCCATTGCTCCCGCCATGGCTCCGACAATGGGGTTTGAGCTGCGAAGAGGCGGCCATGATCCAGCCGCGATATTCATTTGTGCCGACGGGTTTTTCCCCTGTGACCCAAAGGGGTGTTTCCGTGGCCCCGACCCTTCCTTTTGAGTCGGCCAAGTTCCGGGCCGAAAAGGGGGACCCCGATGCCGAGTACCAATTGGGCCGCTATTACTTGGGTGGGTACCAGGAGTGGGAGGGCTACACCGACGACAATCGGGAGAAAGGCTTGGAATGGATCAAGAAGGCCGCCCAACAGGGATGGGGTCCCGCCGAGAACGAACTCGGATCCTATTTTGAAACGGGTTATGCATCAGGCAAGAAAGTCCGTGGGTTGAACAAGGACCTGGCGGAAGCGAAGAAATGGTACGGATTGGCCCGGGACCATGGGGACGTGAGCGGCGCTAATGCCTATGTCCATCTTGAGACCGAGAACGATCCAGTGACTTTCACGGGTTTGTTGGGGAAGAGGATAAAGACGGGACCGGGATCGATGACCCTTCCCCTGGATAAGGAACGGATCGCTTATTTTGTGCCGGATGAGCCCCTCCCGGTTCCCGGGGGATGTTATAGGCGGATCTTGGTCTATTGGGACCAGGATATTCCGGACCAGCAAGCCTATCTTCGGATCGTCGGGCGTCTTCATTGGGTTTCCGGCTTTCCGCGTGTCGAAGTCGGGTCCTTTGAGAAGGCGGATGGAAAACCCGGGAATGAGGAAAATGCGCTTTGCCTGTTGAAGGGCCAGGAACCGGACCGGATCGCGATCCACTTTCAAAACGGCACTTCCTTGGAGGAGAGAACAAAGGTCCTGGCGAGATTTGGAGCGGACGATGGGTCCTCGGACGGCTTGAACCCTGATTACTTCTTGAAGGTGACCGGTGGAAATGCCGATGGGATCATTGCGCGGTTGAAGGCGGACCCGACGGTCCAATCCGCCACCAAAGTCCCATTAAGGCAGGGGCCGGTAGCGTATGGTGAATGGGCGAGTTGGAACCCGGCATCGAAATAGTTCGGACCCGCCCGAAGGATGCTAAACTGAGGCCGTCCCGGATCCCTGAAGGAAACCCATGATCTACTTCGACCACGCCGCCTCCACCCCCCTCGACGAGAGGGTGCTGGAAAAGATGCTCCCTTATCTAAAAGAAGAATACGGCAACCCCTCCAGCGTGCACGCCCTGGGCCGGGAAGGCCGCGCCGCCCTGGAGCGAGCCCGCGACGAGATCGCCAACACCCTCAACGCCGACCCCAAGGAGATCGTCTATACCAGCGGCGGCACGGAGGGCATCAACGCGATCCTGAAGGGCGTGGCCTGGGCCCACGAGGGCAAGCCCCGCCACATCATCCTCTCCGCCGTCGAGCACCATTGCGTGCTGGACTGCGCCGACTGGCTCACCAACCACGGCGTCTCCGTCACCACGGTCCCCGTGGACTCGGAAGGCTTCGTGGACCCCAAGGCCGTCCAGAAGGCGGTCCGCAAGGGCGAGACCCGTCTCATCGGCCTGATGGCCGCCAACAACGAGGTGGGGGCCATCCAGCCCTTCCGCGAGGTGGGGGCCTTCGCCCGGGAGAACGGCATCCTCTTCATGACCGACGCGGTGCAGGCCTACGGCAAGCTCTCCCTCGACACCCAGCGGGACAAGATCGACTTCCTTTCCGTCGCCGCCCACAAGATCTACGGGCCCAAGGGGGCCGGGTTCATCTACCAGCGCCGGGGCGTGGAGCTGGTGCCCCTCATCCACGGCGGGGGCCAGGAGAAGGACCGCCGGGGCGGGACCGAGAACGTGGCGGGCATCGTGGGCATGGCCGAGGCCGCCCGGCTGATCCATTCGGACCCTACGGAGATGGGCCGCCTCAAGGTCATGGGCGAGATCTTCCTGGACGAGGCCCGTAAGATCTTCCCCGACCTGAAGCTGAACGGCCCGGCCGACCCCGACCGGCGCCTGCCCGGCCTGCTCAACGTCACCCTGCCCGGCCTGGACGGGGAGAACCTGGTGCACAGCCTGGACGCCAAGGGCTTCGCCGTCTCCTCGGGCGCCGCCTGCGCCGCGGGCTCCGCGCCCCCCTCCCACGTGCTGGCCGCCATGGGCCGTTCCCCGAAGGAGGCCAAACAGGGCCTGCGCCTGAGCTTCGGCCGCCACAACACCGGCGACCAGGTGAAGCAGTTCCTCAAGGCCCTGCCCGAGGTGGTCCAGGGCCTCAGGATGATGTCCTCCCTGTTCGAGGACGACAAATAAAAGGAACGTCCTCGAACCACAGAGGTCACGGAGGACACCGAGGGAAGATCGGTCGGGGCTCGGCCTCAAGCCGTTATCTTTCCCCGGGAAGGGGTCTTCTCTGTGATCTCTGCGCCCTCCGTGGTTCGATCGTTTTTTAACCCGCTTGAAAAACCGCCGTCCCTGTTAAAATGCCTGCGTTCCATCCCCGTGGGAAAGGCCAGCCCTTGTTCAGCAGCAAATTAGGCGTCCGGGTCCTCGCCACGGTCCTGTTTTCCATCCTCTTCATCGCGTTGGTCATCGGCTTCCTCGCCGTTTCCCGCCAGAAGGAAAGGGTCCAGGGCCGGCAGACCGAGGTCCTGGCTTCCTCGGTGGCCCTGGTGGACAAGACCATCCACAACGCCGTCCGCCACTCCCGCAACCAGGAACTGGCCGACCTGCTGGAGGACCTGGCCTCCCGTTTCCAGGCTTCCTCCTATATCCTCGTGGACCTCAAGGGCAAGCCCCTGGCCGAGAAGGTCCGCGTGGAGGGCTACACCCCCCACCCGGGCAACCCGAAGGAAGAACTGCCCCGTATCGAGTCCCACATCGCCCCGCCCTCCCAGTTCCTTCCCGGCGGGACGGTGCGCTGCCTTTTCCCGCTCCATGACGGCGCCGGGGCGCTTTCCGGCGGCCTGGAGATGGAGCTCCCCTTGAGCCTCCTGGACCCCGAGTCCCAGGAAAGGGTGACCGAGACCCTCTGGACCCTGGGCGGCGTCACCTTGGCGATCCTGCTCTTCGTGACCCTCATCCTTTGGCCCACCTTCAACTATTTCGTCATCCGGCCCATCCATGAGATGGGCGCCGAACTGGAACAGCTCTCCCGGGGCGACGCGGACCTGACCCTGCAGGTGCGGGTGAGCACCCACGACGAGATCGGGGCCATGGCGGGCTCCTTCAACCAGTTCCTGGGGCGCATCCGGGCCATGGTGCTCCGGATCATGGAACATTCCGAACACCTCACCGAGCAGGTCCAGTCCATGAGCCACTCCACCGCCGAGGTCTCGGCCATGAGCGAGGACGTGACCACCACCGTCCAGCAGATCGCCAAGGGCGCCGAGGAACAGGCCGCCAAGATCGCCGAGCTCAACCAGCTCATGCAGGAGACCCAGGACACCATGCGGGAGGTGGAGCGCAAGGCCCATGAGACCTCCAACGCGGTGGACCGCGCCACCCAGACCGCCAAGGCCGGGGGCAAATTGACCCGGGACGCCATCGGCCGGATGGCCAGCGTGAACGACATCATCCTCCAGAACTCCACCATGGTGGAGAAGCTGGGGCAGAAGAGCCGGGAAGTGGGCCGGGTGGTGGAGATCATCTCCCAGATCGCCGAGCAGTCGAACCTGCTGTCCCTCAACGCCGCCATCGAGGCCGCCCGCGCCGGGGAACAGGGGAAGGGCTTCACGGTGGTGGCCGACGAGATCAAGATCCTGGCCGAGGGCTCCAGCAAGGCGGTGCAGGAGATCACGGGACTGGTCCAGGAGATGCAGGAAGAGACCACCCTGGTGGTGGATTCGATGAAGAAGAGCGCCCGGGAGGCCGAGGGCGGCAAGGAGGGCATCCGCCACATGGAAAGCACCCTCACCGACATCGTGGGGGTCATCGAGAACGTGATGGAGCACAGCCAGAAGATCACCGAGATGATCAACGCCCAATCCCAGCGTTTCGCCAAGATCGCCCACTCCATCCAGGACATCAACGCCGTTTCCGAGGAATCGGCCGCCTCCACCGAGGAGGTCTCGGCCTCCACCGAGGAACAGACGGCCTCCATGGAGCAGGTGAGCGCCACCTTCAAGGAACTGGCCGCCATGGCCGAGGAACTGAAGGGCATGGTGGAGAAGTTCAAGATCCGCTAACCGCATAAACCTCTCACCACAGAGAGCACAGAGAAGGCTTTTGTTGGCCTGATTCCTTTCCACCCGACATCCAAACCATTTATTTTCCGCCGTTAAAACCCATTTTTATTTTTCTTTTCTCTGTGTACTCTGTGCTCTCTGTGGTTCGAGACTGCCTTTCAAGGAGCTTTCATGCCATCCCCCCTAACCCTCGATCTTTCCTATATCTCTGACCTGGTCTCCGAACAGGACATCATCGCCCTTACCCCCCGGGTCGAGGCGGCCCTGAGATCCCTCCTGGAGGGCACAGGCCGCGGCTCCGACTACCTGGGATGGATCGACCTTCCCTTCACGGCCAAGAAGCAGTTGACCGCCCTCAAGAAGGCGGCCAAGGCCTTCGCCAAGTGCGAGTCGGTCGTTTCCGTCGGCATCGGCGGCTCCTACCTGGGCATCAAGTCCACCATCGAAGCCCTCGGCGGGTCCGATAAGGTCCATTACGCGGGCAACCATCTCTCACCCACGGCGCTGGCCAAGCTGATGAAGGACCTCGACCCCAAGAAGACCGGGATCATCGTCATCTCCAAGTCGGGCACCACCACCGAACCGGCCGTCGCCTTCCGGATCCTCAAGAGCTGGGTGGAGAAGGCGGTGGGGAAGAAGAAGGCCAAGGCCCGCATCGTGGCGGTCACCGACCAGTCCAAGGGCGCCTTGAAGGGCATGGCCGACGCTGAAGGCTACGCCACCTTCGTCATCCCCGACGACGTGGGCGGCCGTTACTCCGTGCTCACCCCCGTGGGCCTGCTTCCCATCGCGGCGGCGGGCTACGACATCGCCAAGCTCCTCAAGGGCGCGCAGGACGCGGCCAAGGTCATGAAGTCCACCGACTGGAAGGCCAACCTCTCGGCCCGCTACGCCGCCGCCCGCTACCTGCTCTCCACCCAGGGCAAGACCACCGAGGTGCTCGCCAACTTCCGCCCCGAACTTCATTACGTCAGCGAATGGTGGAAACAGCTCTACGGCGAGTCCGAGGGCAAGGAAGGCAAGGGCCTCTTCCCGGCCAGCGTGGACCTGACCACCGACCTGCACTCCATGGGCCAATACCTGCAGGAAGGCCAGCGCAACCTGATGGAGACCATGCTCTGGGTGGCGGACGAGGACCAGGATGTGGTCATCCCCAAGGACAAGGACGACCGGGAGGGGCTGAACTTCCTGGCCGGCAAGAAGCTTTCCTGGGTCAACGAGCAGGCCTTCAAGGGCACCGCCGTGGCGCACCGGGACGGGGGACTTCCGGTCATCCGCCTGACGATGAACGAACTTTCCGAATACTCGCTCGGCTACCTTTATTACTTCTTTGAGATGGCCTGCGGCATCTCGGGCACGCTCTTGGGGATCAATCCCTTCGACCAGCCGGGGGTGGAGGCTTATAAGAAGAACATGTTCGCGTTGCTGGGCAAGAAGGGCTTCGAGAAGCTGGCCGCGGAGCTCAAGGCCAAAGGGGTATAGCTCTTCTTTTCACCGCCAAGACGCCAAGACCGCCAAGAAGGATCGACCTTTTGGCCGTCTCTTAAAAAGGTCAAATCCCTCCGATGTGAAATCCGGAGGATTCCATAAAACTTGGGGGAATTGGTTTTTAAGGGGTGGGTTGTTCCATCCCCATCTACTTTTCTTGGCGGCTTGGCGGCTTGGCGGTGGAGCCATCGGGTCCGGCTTATGTTAAATCATTTGGGGGACCGATAATTCCTTTGACAGCACTAGGCCTTGGGTATATAACCTGCGTGTTAACAAAATGTAGTGTTAAATAACGATTTTTGCCCGCTTTTTTCCTAGTGGCTGGTCGTTCAACCGAACACCACATTTTGTGTCCTGAGGGAGCGTCCCATGGGGGAAGTACCGGGGCCTTCTTCGGGTGATTTTTAGAGGGGGATAACGGGGATCCGACCGTCGCGCGTCAACTACTGCCCTTCCAGCCTCGCACGAAACTTTCCGAACCACATCCACTACAACCTGGATTCCAGGACTGAGTTAACCCATGGTTAACCTCAGGAGGGAAATCTTGGCTCCGGGGGGGCCGGTGTTTTTGCGACCCCTTCTCCCGCAGGTCCACAGGGCCTGGGGGAACCCATAAACCATTTTTTGTCCGTGCGGGTCCTTCCAGGATCCCCGGGCACCGTTCCTTTAAGGAGGATGCATGTCGACGAAATCAGCCCAAGCCGCCCAGACCTTTGTGAGGCCGAACACTTTCACCCGGGAAGGGGGCCTCAAGATCAAGCGCTACTTCTCGAAGAAGGGCGTCCATCCCTTCGATGAGGTCGAATGGGAACTGCGTTCCGCCGGCATCACCGACGAGAAGGGCAAGGTCATCTTCGAACAGAAGGACGTCGAGGTCCCCAAGAGCTGGTCGCAGACCGCCACCAACATCGTGGTCTCCAAGTACTTCCACGGCCTGATGGGCACCGAGGAGCGCGAGCGCTCCGTGAAGCAATTGATCCGCCGCGTGGCCGACACCATCGCCGAGTGGGGCAAGGACATGGGTTACTTCGCCACCGAGAGCGACGCCGAGATCTTCCATAACGAGCTCCTGCATCTTTTGGTCAACCAGAAGATGGCCTTCAACTCGCCCGTCTGGTTCAACGTGGGCATCGAGGCCCGCCCCCAGTGCTCCGCCTGCTTCATCAACTCGGTCTCCGACTCCATGGAATCGATCCTGGACCTGGCCAAGACCGAGGGCATGCTCTTCAAGTACGGCTCGGGGACCGGCACCAACTTCTCCAGCCTGCGCTCCTCCAAGGAGAAGCTCTCGGGCGGCGGCACCGCCTCCGGCCCGGTGTCCTTCCTCAAGGGTTTCGACAGCTTCGCCGGCGTCATCAAGTCGGGCGGGCGCACCCGCCGCGCGGCCAAGATGGTCATCCTGGACGCCGACCATCCGGACATCGTCGAGTTCGTGCAGTGCAAGGCCGAGGAAGAGAAGAAGGCCTGGGCCCTGATCGAGGCGGGCTACGACGGCGGCTTCAACGTCCCCGGCGGGGCCTATGACTCCGTCCAGTTCCAGAACGCCAACCACTCGGTGCGTGTCTCCGACGACTTCATGAACGCCGCGATGAACGACGGCACCTGGACCACCAAGTCCCGCAAGGACGGCAAGCCCATGGACAGCTACAAGGCCAAGGAGATCCTGCGGATGATCGCCGAATCCACCTGGATCTGCGGCGACCCGGGCATGCAGTACGACACCACCATCAACAAGTGGCACACCAGCTCCAACACGGCCCGGATCAACTCCTCCAACCCCTGCTCCGAGTACATGTACCTGGACGATTCCGCCTGCAACCTGGCGTCGCTCAACCTCATGAAGTTCCGCAACGCCGAGGGCGAGTTCGACATCGAGGCCTTCCAGCACGCGGTGGATGTCACCATCCTGGCGCAGGAGATCACGGTGGATAACGCCAGCTACCCCACCAAGCCCATCGAGCGCAACAGCCACGATTACCGTCCGTTGGGGCTCGGCTACGCCAACCTGGGCGCGCTCCTGATGAGCCGCGGGCTTCCCTACGACGGCGACGAAGGCCGAAACTACGCCGCCGCCATCACCGCCCTCATGCAGGGCGAGGCCAACCTGATGTCGTCCCGCATCGCCAAGGAAGTGGGTCCCTTCGCCGGCTACGCCCGCAATGAGGAGCCCATGCTCAAGGTCATGAAGATGCACCAGGCCGAGGCCGCCAAGATCAAGCGCGAGGGCGTCTCCGACGACATCTTCATCGCCGTCCAGCACGTCTGGAAGGAAGTGCAGACCCACGGGAAAGAATGGGGCTTCCGCAACGGCCAGGTCAGCGTTTTGGCGCCGACGGGCACCATCGGCTTCCTCATGGACTGCGACACCACCGGCGTCGAGCCCGACATCGCCCTGGTCAAGTACAAGAAGCTGGTCGGCGGTGGGGTCATCAAGATCGTCAACCAGACGGTCCCCGAGGCCCTTCGCAACCTGAAATACTCCGACAGCCAGGTGAAGGACATCCTGGCCTATATCGAGGCCCACGACACCATCGAGGGCGCGCCGCACCTGAAGACCGAGCACCTGCCGGTGTTCGATTGCGCCTTCAAGCCCATGAACGGGACCCGTTCGATCCACTACATGGGCCACATCCGCATGATGGGCGCCGTCCAGCCCTTCCTGTCGGGCGCCATCTCCAAGACCGTCAACCTGCCCAACGACGCCTCCGTCGAGGACATCATGCAGGCCTATATCGAGAGCTGGAAGCTGGGGCTCAAGGCCGTCGCCATCTACCGCGACGGTTGCAAGCGGTCCCAACCCCTCTCCACCAACCTGGGGGCCGACGGCAAGGCCGTTCCCAAGCCGGCGCGCCGCCGCCTGCCCGACGAGCGGGAAGCCATCACCCACAAGTTCTCCATCGCGGGCCACGAGGGTTACATCACCGTCGGCAAGTTCGAGGATGGGACCCCGGGCGAGCTCTTCATCACCATGTCGAAGGAAGGGTCCACGGTCTCCGGCCTGATGGATTCCTTCGCCACCGGCATCTCCCTGGCCCTGCAGTACGGGGTGCCCTTGAAGGTGTTGGTGAACAAGTTCTCCCACAGCCGCTATGAGCCTTCGGGCATCACCAACAACCCGGAAGTGCGCTTCGCCAAGTCGATCACCGACTACATCTTCCGTTGGCTGGCCCTGAAGTTCCTGCCGGCGGGGGAACGGGGCGCCGCCGAAGCCCATGACGGTCCGGCGGTGGAAACCGCCCATGCCGCCAAGGCCGCCGCAGCCGCTCCCGCGGCCCCGGCCAAGCAGGACCACAAGCACGCGAAGGCCCCTGATGAAACCTCGGCCGCCGATAAGCGCGACCAGGCCGTGTTCCAGACCCAGGCGGACGCTCCGCCCTGCCCGGAATGCGGGACCATCATGGTCCGCAACGCCGCTTGCTATAAGTGCCTGAATTGCGGTTCGACGAGTGGCTGCTCTTGATGAGTTAGGAGCGCTGCCCGCCGTTGACGATCTTGTCCCTCATGCAATGAGGGGCAACCTAAAGTTAGGCCGAGCCCCGCTCTCTCCGGAGGGTGGGGCTTTTTTGTTTGTTTCTAATGTTGAAAAAGATCAATAAGTTCCCATGGTGTGTTTTTTATTATTATTTTGTTCATATTTTGGGAACTTTCATGTATTGTTGTCATATGAGCTGGCAAAAGAGAAGTAATCGGGAAAGTAATGTTAATTATTCGACGCGATTTGTTGTTCGATTTTTATCGAAAACACCCTGATGCCAAGAGTTCAATCGAGGTTTGGATTTCTATTACAGAAAAGGCGGTCTGGAAATTGCCGCAGGACGTGACTAACACATTTGCAAAAGCGAGCATCTTAAAAGGGAGAATAGTTATCTTTGACATAAGAGGAAATGACTATCGATTAGAAGTCGAAGTCTCTTATGGCGGGGGATTGATAAAAGTCGTTTGGATTGGAACGCACAAGGAATACGACGTAAGAAATAAGACAAGGTGATGTAATGGAACCGCGAGTAATTAATACAGAAACTGAATATGAAGACTCGTTAACCGAGATAAACAGATTAATGGCTTTAGATCCGGCAGAGGGGACTCCAGAGGCCGAGAAACTAAAATTATTGGGTGTTTTAGTGGAGCGATATGAAAAGGGAGCTTTTCCAATAAGTTCCCCCAATCCTATAGACGCAATTGTTTTTCGTATGGAAGAGCGTGGGTTGAAACAATCAGATTTAATCCAATATATAGGCTCAAAAAGCAAGGTTTCGGAAGTTCTCTCAGGAAAGCGTAACTTGACCTTGCAAATGATTCGTTTGCTATCACAGGGGTTGTCAATACCAATTGACCTTCTTATCGAAAAGTCAAATGTCGGAGACTCAGTCGACATTTCTAAATATCCGATTAGTCCGATGAAGAAACTGGGGTGGATCTCTGGAAAAACCGAACGAGAAGTATTTGATTCTTTCGAATCTCTTTTTAAGAGAAAGGGAGCATTTTTGCCTTCGCCGGTTATGTTTCGAAAAACATTTGCAGGAAAAGGAAGCGATTCTTTCGATGTTTATTCACTTCATGCATGGGCAGCCAGAGTTTTAAAGGAGGCGGAAGACAAAAAAAATATTCCCGAGTATGACCCCGGGTTAATTACGGAAAAGTTTTTGAGGGGTCTTTCGAATCTGAGTTTAGCAAATGATGGCCCAAGATTGGCAATGGAACGCCTGCTGCAATTTGGAATTGTATTATTGATTGTGCAACACCTTCCTAAAACGAAATTGGATGGCGCCTCCTTTTTTACAAGTAAAGGGAATCCAATTGTTGGAATGACACTAAGGTTCGATCGTATTGATAATTTCTGGTTCACATTAATGCATGAATTGGTGCACATCAAAATGCATTTGAAGAAAAGTGAATTTTTCTTTTTTGATGATATTGATTCCGATGCATCCGATGAGTTGGAAAAAGAAGCGGATTTTTATGCGACAGAGTATTTAATTTCACGAAAAGATTGGACTAGAAGCGCTTTAGTTAAACAACCATCCGAAAAACTGATATTTGAATATTCCAAAATCTGGAATGTTCATCCGGCCATTATTGCTGGTCAGGTTCGGCGAGAAAAAAACAACTACATAAACTTTTCTAAACTGATTGGGCAGGGAGAAGTAAGAAGGCAGTTTGAATTTGTGCCCGTAAGGTGAGGTGAAAGATGAACGATCCTATTTATGTTCCGGTTTTAAAGGGTAAAGCTGGAGAATTTCACGCACTTAAGATGTTATCTGCTGATGTGGTCTCGGGAATAGTTCCTTTTATCGATATTCCAAATGTCGATTTAAAATATTCGGAAGAGCATCCGGATGGTATCCCGAAAAGTTCTCTCGAAATGCACTTGCAAAGAACCTGTGACAAGTTGATATCGTCTTGGGGATCTGAAATCTACTACGATTTATTTGATTTTGGTTTTAATGAAAGACTCGAGGATGGTTCACATCCTTTGAAATTTGTTGACGCCTATTTTGACAAACGCGGTATTCATGCCTTTCCAACGATAGGTTTTGATAGAGATGAATTTTATATTTCCGAATTCAAAAAAATCATTCAGAGAAATCGGCAAAAGGCTTGTTTGAGATTGTTCGAATTGGATATGAGGAACTATCAACAATCTCGAAAATGGTTTGAGGATTTATTGCGTCGATTGGTCAGCGGTAAAAATCATATTGGTTTTGATGTGATGCTGGATTTTAGGTCGATTAATCTATCAGACATTATTTCTTATACCCATTTGGCTATCGGAACGATTAACAAGATGCTTCGGCTAGGTTTGACGAATACATTTATTGTAGTCGCATCAAGTTTCCCGGAGACGTTAGGTAAAGTTAAATGTGATTCTGTTTTCAAGATATCGAGGCATGAAGTAAAGCTTTGGGAGGGTTTGTTCGAGTACTTTAAGAATGAAAATATAAATTTATTCTTTGGAGATTATGGAATTGTTCATCCTAATTTTTTGAACTTCAATCCGCGGAAAATGAGTCCGAGTGGAAAAATTCGCTATGCAACTAGTGGTGAATGGTTGGTGTTTAAAGGGCATAGCCTAAAAAAAGGATACGGGCAGTATCACAATTTGGCGAAGCAAGTATTTGACAATGAAGAATTCGATAGCGCGGACTATTCCTGGGGGGATGGGAGAATAGCTAAATGCGCCCAAGGTAGTGGATCAACGGGAAATCTTCAAAGTTGGGTTTCAATCGATACAAATCGTCACATTACTTTAACTAAGAATCAAATAATCAATTCTTTTTCAAAAACTATTTCTCCGGTACAAATTCCGCTACTTTTGAAAACAAAAAGCAACGAAGAGATTAACCCCAAAGATTGAAGCTTGAGAAATAAAAGGTGTAGAGAACAGATGGGCTAAGCCCATTTTTTGTCCCACCGAGCGAAGCGTCGTTATTCCTGTCTGGTCCAAGCTCCGGTCTTTACGCCTTTTCCCATAAAATAGACCTCGTATCAGCCATTTCGATCATCCAAAGGTAGCCATTGAGAAACCCCAAGTATCCGATGTCCAAGAACTATAAGAAGCCTTCTTCGGTCGAGACCTTTTTCGGGGTCATTGGTATTGTCTTGATCGGCCTTTTCAGCTTGTTGGTGGCTTCAAAGATCTATTCTTGGTATCTCCCTAGCCCCGAAACGGCGAGCTCTCTCAAACGACTTACCGCTTTCCTGTTCTTTCCCCTCTATCTCGCCATCATTCTCCCATTACTGATCGGTTACTTTCTCGCGGTCGCTGCGATCAAAAAGATGTTCGGGTTGGGGCCTTGGTCGGCGGATCGGGGCTTGGAAAGACCACAGGGTGAGGTGAAGGATGACCGCAAGGGTAGGCCTTCCACTCTCCCTTATTGGCTGATGGTGATCCTCTTAGGCGGTCTTTTCCTTGCCGGCCTTTATTTCATCGTTCAAGACATGCTGATACGCCATTTCCCAGGGGAAGATTGGGTGATCATCGTTTTTGCGTTATTGATCCTGGGTATCCCCGCGACGATCGGGATCTTGAGGATCCGGGAGATCAAAAAAGGGGTGCCCCAGCCGCCGAATGGGAGCCAAGCCCGGAAACCCCTGCCCCCTGGGGCGGCGGCCCTCCTGGTCGGGCTCATGGTGGCCCTTCTTCTGGGTGGTGGAAGTTTTATGATCTGGCGTACGACCGAATTCTTGAAGACGGCCCTTCCCACGACCGGGGTCGTGACCCGGTGGATCCATCATTCCAGCGGCCGTTCGGGCTACGAGGACCTTGAGGTCTGCTTTACGACGCAAAAAGGTGTGAAACTCACTTTGGAAAGCAGGAATCGCTCGGGCTTGGAGTTCTTGATGCCCAATGTCGGCCAGACGGTCAAAGTCCTTTATGACCCGACGGAACCGGCCGATTTCAGGGTGGACCAATTCTCGGAACTTTGGTCCCGGCCGATCTTGGCTTTCTTGATCGCCTTGGCCATTATCGTGGCGACCGTCATTAGCTACAGAAGGCGCAAAGCGCTCCAAGCCCCCTAAGTCGGTCGTCTCGACCGTTCTTCGAACAGGGACGCCTAGGCCCTAGCCCCCGTCGGTCCCGAACCACCCCTTCAGCAACCTCTTGAATAAGACCTTTTATCCGAAAAGGCTCGGCGCAAGCCGGACACCCCAAAAACCCTTATTTCTGCTGTCCAGAGACTGGACACTCAAAATAAGGGTTTTATGAAGAATTGGAATTTATTGGAAGAATAGGTTGGATGACTCCGTCTTGACGCCCCTGGGTAGCGGGGAAAGTTATGCGCCGCGCATAACGCAAAATAAGGGTTTCATAAAGGGCGCTTCTTACCAGGGATGGTTTTACCACGCCGTAGTAAAAAAGGGGCTCGGGAGGAAACCGAGGGGGCGATAGGCTCAAGATTTTGGCCCTAAATGGTTCTTTTACCTTTGTTATCCTTGCTGGGTCGAGAGGACTAGCGTAGGGTTAACCAACCCTGGAGGGTCCGTGAAGCGATCCACTCTTTATCTTGCATCGGCCCTTTGCGCTGTAATGGCCCTGTTCCTCGCTGGCTGCCCTTCGAACAGTAACAACAGCCCCACCAGCCCCGCGCCGCCGACCTCCAGCCCCACCCCAACGGCCACCAACACCTTGGTCAATACCGCCACCCATACGGCCACTTCCACCCTTACTTCAACCCCAACGTCGACCCCCACCTCCTCCAGCACAGCCACTGCCGTCAACACCCCCACGGATACCGTGACTTCAACGCCGACCGACTCCTCCACGGCCACTCCGTCCGCGACGCCGACGGACAGTCCCACCAGCACCCCGACCGTTACCCCCACCTTCACTTATTCCCCGACCCTGACCGTGACCGATTCACCCACCGCCAGCAACACTTCCACCCCGTCGAACACCCCGACCTCGACCCCCACGGACACGGTGACGCCAACCCCCACCATCCCCAGTTGGCACCAGGTGGGAACCACCGGTTTTTCCTCCGGCGCGGCGAATTACATCTCCCTCTATGTGGATAACGGGACCCCCTACGTGGCCTTCCAGGATGTTGCCAACTCAAAAAAAGCCTCGGTCATGAAGTACAGCGGTTCTTCCTGGAGCCCGGTCGGAAGTACGAATATCACGAGCGCTCGGGCCGATTACCTTTCCCTGGATTTCTACAACCACAACCCCTTCGTGGCTTTCCTGGACTATAGCGGCTCTCCGAACAACTCGCTCCTGGGGTACAACGGATCCACCTGGTCTTATGTGGGGGCCGCTAATTTTTCAACGCCGAATGCCCCTTATGCTTCGCTGGCCATCGACCCCTCGACCGGGACCCCTTATGTGGCCTTTCAGGACGCCCTCAACGGTTATAAGGCCAGTGTGATGACCTATAACGGGAGCTCATGGAGTTACCTCGGGGGTGCCGGCTTTTCGGCCGGGACCGTTAATAGTACGAGCCTTCGATTTTCTTCGGGCGCTTTGTATATCGGCTATGAGGACGGGTCCAAGGCCACCGTCGAGACCTACAACGGGAGCAACTGGGTAGCTGTGGGGCCCACCAGCTTTACTTCAGGGACCGCCCAATTAACCAATTTGTTCATGGACGGGACGACGCCTTACTTGGCCTATCAGGACGTCGCCAACAGCTACAAAGAAACGGTCATGAGCTACAACGGAAGCGCATGGATCGTCCTGGGTTCCAACGGGATCTCCACCGGAGGGATCGGCTTTAGCTCCCTGGGCGTTTCGGGCGGGACGGTGTACACGGCTTTTTCGGATGGCGGGCTCGGGAACAAGCTGACGGTCCTGAGTTACAACGGATCTTCCTGGTCCCCGGTCGGCGGAGCGGGCTTCACGCCTGGCGGCACCGATTATCCCTCTCTCTATCTTTACAACGGAATTCCTTACGTGGCCTATTCCGACCTGAACAATGGGGGCATCGGCACCCTCATGGCTTATTATTAAAGCGGAAGAATAAGGTTTTCTTCCGTAGTTCGTGTATCGACTTCATTAGGCCGACAAGTTCTTCTTCATCGAATCGAATCCCGCCCGCGAATCTTCCACGTACTTGATGTTCTTCTCCACCCATTCCCAGATGGCGTAGGCGTCCGGCGCGATAACGGCCGGGAGCCGGTCCCCCTCCATTCGAGAGGATTCCTTGGCAAAACACACGTTAATATTCATTTACCGACCTTGATACTTCGTCCGTTTCTCGCATAATTTCACCCATCTTTCGGCGGGAAGGCCCCATGAGATTCCTGAAGACCACCCTTATCCTATTGTTCGCGGGTTTCGTGGCCGTGAACCTGCCCGGTTGCGGCGGCAGCTCGCCGACCTCCCCCGCGCCCGTGACCATCATCGAACTGGTCACGGCCACCTTCACCCCGACCGGATCGGCCACGTCCACCCCCACGATCACCAGCACCGGGACCTCCACCTTTTCACCGACCGTCACCGATACCCCGACCTCCACCTGGACGCCGGTGACCATTTTCTCCACCGCCACCTTCACCCCGACGGGTTCGGCCACCGACACCTCCAGTCCCACTTCCAGCCCCACCGTGACGTCCACCTTTACCATCACCGATACCCCGACCTCGACCTGGACCCCGGTCACGATCCTCGTGACCCCGACCTTCACCTTCACTCCCACGCCCAGCTATACCGCCACCTCCACCGCCACTTCGACCGCCACCTCGACGGCGACGGACACGCCGACCGATACGCTTTCCCCCACGGTCACCCCGACGTCCACCGCCACCTCGACGGCCACCGACAGCCCCAGCGCCACCCCGACGGATTCGGCCACGTCCACGGGCACCGACACGGCCACCGCCACGGCCACTTCCACCCCCACGGAAACGGGGACCTCCACCCCGGCCATCGGGCCCACCTACGCGGCCGCGGTGACCTTCGGGGACTTTTCCTCCGTGGGAAGCATCACCAGCCTCTGCGTGAGCGGCGGCGATGTTTGGGTCCTGGCCTTCAACAAAATGACCCAGTGGACCGCCACCGGTTTGAATTCCTCGTCGGTGCCGGTCACGACCATCACGACCTTCAACGGAACTTCCACCTTCGCCCAACCTTCGCAGGTGGCCGCGGACCCCAACACGGGGAACATCTATGTCGGTGAAAAGGGAAGCGGCACGACCGGCCAGATCGATGTTTTCGACGCATCCGGGAACTACCTGACCTCCTTCGGCGGAAGCCTTTTCACGGTCGTCAACGGCGGGGCCGCGGCGGTGGCCGTGAATTCCTCCGGGACCACGGTCTATGCCGAGGATAGCGGGAACAGCCAATGCTACGCCTGGTCCATCACCCCCGGGGCACCGCCCACCTACACCCAGGTCGCTACCTTCGCCAATTCGGGGGCCGGGGCCCTGCCCGCCTTCGGCGGCAGCTATATGTCCTGGGACAACCTGGGGAACCTCTGCATCCAAGTCGGCAGCGTCATTTATAAGTACGATCAGGCCGGGGTTTACCAGCAGAGCGTCACCCTGCCCGGGGTACCGGCGGCCAGCGAGTCGGTCTTCGACGGATCCGGCGATATTTTCACGCTCGACACCTATTCCCCGGGGTACGTGGCCGAGTTCAACCCTTCCGCCGCGGCCGTGACGCACTATACGAACGGGTTCACCTATCCGGAGGGGTTGGACTTCGATGCCACCTACAACAACCTCTATGTCTCCAGCGGGCAGGGCAGTGTGGTGATATTCCAGAAACAGTGAAGGGAACGGGCCGGATCGAAATTCGGGCCTTGGGTCAAGGTAGGGCCGGGGTCTTCTTCCTTGAATCGAATCCCGCTCGCGAATCTTCCACGTACTTGATGTTCTTCTCCACCCATTCCCAAATGGCGCAGGTGGCGTAGCTGAGGGATTCCCCTTGGGGTGTCAGCTTGTAGCTGACCTGGGGCGGGATGGTGGGTTTGACCTTGCGGGTGACGAGACCGTCGCGCTCCAACTGCCGCAGGGTCTGGGTGAGCATCTTCTGGCTGATGCCCGGGATCGCCTTTAAAAGTTTGGACTGGCGGACATCGCCGGCGCCCTCCAGCACATCCAACACCATCAGGGTCCATTTGGTCGCGACCTGATCCAGGACCTCCCGGACCATGCGGACCTTCTTCGAGTGATCCGTCATTTTTTCCGCTTCCAATAAAGGCATTTCGAAACCTCCAGAGGTACTTCGGGGTGGTGGAGGCACCTGGGGGTGCCTTCTTTCTATTTTTCAGGCGGCGGGCCTATTCTTGTTCCGGCTGGTTCAAGGATTCAAGCGTCCACAAGTAAGGAAAATGCGGTCATTGCTGGGAAGAGGCGTATTTGAACTGGGGTCGCCACGTCGTGACCGCTCCCCTATTCGGGGAGCACTCCTCGCGATGACAGCGATCCAAATTTCAGGAGGTGATCCATGGCGGGAACCATGAAGGTCATGCAGGTCAGCAAGGCGAACGGTCCATTCGAGTTGGTGACAAGGCCCATCCCGGAACCGGGACCCCGCCAGGTGCGGATCAAGGTGCAGGCCTGCGGCATCTGCCACAGCGATTCCTTGGCGGTGAGCGGGGCCATGGCGGGGCGGTTCCCGGCGGTGCCGGGCCATGAGGTGGTCGGCCTGATCGACGCGGTCGGCGCCGGCGTGGACAAGTGGAAGGTGGGACAGCGGGTCGGGGTGGGTTGGTACGGCGGCCACTGCGGTGAATGCGAACCCTGTCGCAAGGGCGAGTTCGTGAGCTGTGAGAAGGGCTCCATCCCCGGGATCACCTACGACGGCGGTTACCAGGAATATATGATCACTTCCACCCAATCGTTGGCCGCGATGCCGGAAAGCCTCGATGGCGTGGACGCGGCGCCGCTCCTTTGCGCTGGGCTCACCACCTTCAATTCGCTTCGCCATAGCGGGGCCTTGGCGGGGGATACGGTGGCCGTTCTGGGGCTGGGTGGCTTGGGTCACCTGGGGGTGCAGTTCGCCGCCAAGATGGGCTACCGGGTGGTCTCCATCGCCCGGGGCGCCGACAAGGCCGAGCTGGCCAAGAAGTTGGGCGCCCACCACTACATCGACAGCACGAAGGAAGACCCGGCCAAGGCCCTTCAGGCCCTGGGCGGGGCCAAGACCATCCTTTCCACCGTCACCAACGCCGACGCCATGTCGGCCACCATCGGCGGGCTCGGCTTCCAGGGCCGTTTCGTGCTCTTGGGCGTGGATTTCAAACCCATCCAGGTGAACATGCTCCCCCTGCTCATGCGAAAACAACACATCTTGGGTTGGCCCAGCGGCTCTTCCATTGATTCGGAGGACACACTGCGTTTCAGCGAGATGACCGGGGTGAAGTCCATGAACGAGGTCTATCCCTTGGAAAAGGCGCAGGAAGCCTATGACCGCATGATGAGCGGCAAGGCGCGCTTTCGGGTGGTGTTGAAGGTGGGGTGACCCTGGGATCGGGTCCTCTTGCGCCCTTTTGGCGGGAGATTGGCGGCCGAAAGGGCGGGGAACCGGCTAACACAGATCATAAAGAAACTTCTCGAACGCTCCTAGGATGAGGCCCATAGGTTCTTTGGGGAGGATCTTCATGCGTTCCATCGTCGCCGAGCCGGCCCTGGTGGCCTGTTGCGGCCTCTATTGCGGGGCCTGTCCCTCTTATTTGAATGGGAAGTGCGAGGGTTGTCGGAAGAGCCGGAAGAACGGATGGTGTGCGGTCAAAAAATGCGTGGAGGCGAGCGGGATCCGTACCTGTGCGGAATGCGCGCGTTACCCGGACCCGGCGCAATGCAAGAAATTCAATAATTTCATCTCAAAGGTCATGGGTTTTGTCCTCAACTCGAACCGTGCGGCCTGTGTGGCGGAGATCAAGCGGGTGGGTCCGAAGGTCTTTGCCGAGGAGATGGCGGAACGGCGTCGCCGGACCATGCCTCGGTCTTGAGGGTCCCCACTAAAACTTAAAAGGAAAAAAGAGGCCGGGGGCCGTCGCGAGAGGATCTGGGGCGGTCCGATTCCCGCCGCTCCCTTCCGGTGGATTGCAAGGACAATCTTCGCGTCCGCCGGCGACAGGGAAGATGGAACGGGCCCCGGGGGAATGGCGTGTTAGGATGTTGGCATGTCGAATCGGAAGGAGGCCCTTCCATGGCGAAGAAGAAAGCAAAGAAAACAGCGAAGAAAAAGAAGCGCTAACCACAAGCACTTGAGAAATTTGTGGTCCGAACAAAAGCCCTCGCGGAAACGCCGGGGCTTTTTTATTGGAAGGTCATTCGTCCGGGTTAACCGTCACGCCGTGATTCCCCCCATATAAAACCCTTTTCCCGGGCGTTCGGGACTATAGTTGAAGTAAGACCTACCCCTGCAGCGGCCCCTTCGCGGGACCTTCCGACGGATACGTCCCGAAAGGAAGCCCGCCGTGAAACGCCCCAAGACCGTCTGCCAAAGTTGCGCCGCCCCCCTCCTGATCGATTACGACCACGGAAGCGAAAGCGACGGCTCCCCCTCGGAGCTCTATTGCCGTCGTTGCTACCGGCTGGGTTCCTTCACCGAACCCAAGATGACCGCCGAACAAATGCACGAGATCGTCCGGGTCCGGATGGTCGAATTGCGTTTCCCCCGGTTCCTGGCCAAGCTCTCGGCCAACGGGATCTATGATCTCCAGCGTTGGACGATCCCCGAGACGGTGCCGATAACGGCCGCGGTGGCCTCGGCCAAGAAGTAACGCCCGGCCGACCCGAAGTCCCCTGATCCCCAGGCCCTGGTCCCAACGACCGGGGCTTTTTTTATGTCCGGCCCCAGGGCCGGGCCGAATGCTGTTGGAGGGAGTGACGGGACAGGCGGTCCACATCGTCCTTGTGGATGGCCAAGACCTGCAGGGCCCCATGGAAAAGCGTGTTGCCCATTTCGGTCGAGGTCTTCACGCCGGCCACTTCGGCCAGGAGGCCCAGGGGGAGCCGGTATTGGGGAAGCTGGAGCAGGATCTCCAGCCTTTCTCCCGCCGATAAGGGGTTTTGACCCACCAGGAAAAGGCGGCTCTGGAACAGGTCCCGGGTGATGGCCCGGTGCAGGGTCGAATCCCTGGAAAGCTGGGCCAATTGTTTCAGGCCGGTCTGCCGGTAGGAGGCCTGGGTTTGCAGGTCCCGGGCCTCCGACGGGTCCAGCCGCCGGAATTGGGCCTTCAGGGTGGCGGAAATACGTTGCTGTTCATGCTTCTCGATCCATCCGTTCTTCATCGTTCCCCCCTCGTTGATCCTCGTTTTCGATTTCATGGATGGACTATGCGGTCCTCGCGTAGAAAAAAACCATGACCGCCGGGACTTTTAACGGGGAATTTCGAAGAGGGATGGAAAAAACTATGGGAACGTTCTTTGTCGGACAAATAGGCGGCAAAAAATCATTTCAAGTTCCACGGCGGGAAATGTTTTTAGCCGGGGTGGGCGCCGGTCGACGGAACAGGTGATCATTCATGGATGGCCTGGGAAATAAAAACCGATCCAGGGGATTGGGACCGAGGCATCGGTACGGCCCGGCCAACGGCGGTAAAGGTCAGGGCGTATCGATCTTGATGAGCCCGGCGACACAACCGATGTAAAGATGGCCGGCGCCGTCGAAGGCCAGGCCGAGGCCGGAGCTGGAGGTCGTGAAGGAAAAAAGCAGGTTCCCGCTGGTGTCGAATTTCTTGATGTCGCTGGAATCGATCACGAAGATCTTGCCCGAGACCGGATCCACCGCGACTTGGTCCGAGCCCCCGCTCAAGCCCCCCGATCCGCCGAAGGAGACCCCCGCCGAAAGGGAGGGGTCCGAGAACGAGTAGATCTTGGCCGTCGCCAGGGAGTTGTTCCCGCAGACGTAAAGAGTGTTGGCGCCATCGAACTCGATGGAGCCGGGGCCGCGGAGCCCGATGCCCGTTGTGGTGACCGGGGTGCCGGCGGTGGCCACGTTGGTGGAGAAGTCGTAGCTGTAAGGGACGATCCGGTTATCCCCGTTGTTGTTATCGGAGACGAAGACGTTCCCGGATCCGTCCAATCCGATCCCCCTTGGGGCGAAATAGGTCCCGGAACCGAAGGAAGTCACGGGCGCGAAGGCCGAGCCCGTGTCCCGATAGACCCGGATGACGTTGTTGGACGAGTCGTCGATGAAAAGGGTCACGTTGCCGCTGGCGATGGTGGTGGCCAGGCTGGCGTAGTAGCCCGAGGGCATGGCGGTCTGGTAATCAATGGAGATGCTGCTGCCGCTGTCCGTGAAGCGATAGAGATTGCCCGTGTAATCGCATCCGTAGAGATGGCTGTTGGTATAGGAAAGCGCCTCCAAATAGGCGGTGCCGTTGCTCCCGACCGGGGTCACGTTGGGCGTGGAAGTGGCCGTGTTGGTCGGTGTCCCGGTGATGGTGGGGGTGCTGGTGGGTTCTCCGGGGGAGGATGGATTATTCCCGGGACAACCGATGAAGAAAAGGGAAAGGAACGGAAGGGCAAGGACCGCCAGGTATTTTGTTTTCATGGCAGGGATTTTGGTCAAAGGGACCGGTGAATACAAGATGGATGGGCCGAATATTAACGGGATGTTCCGGCGTCGGACGGATCTTGGGCCGATCAAGTGGATACGATAAAACAAAAGGCCTTGGTCCAATGACCAAGGCCTTTTTTAGTCAATAGGGTGCGGCGCAACCTTAGGGACGGTGATCGTCGTGATGGTCGTCCTTCCAGTCGCGGTGGTCGTCATGACGGTCGTCCCGCTTGTCCCGGCGGTCTTCGCGACGGTCCTCGCGGCGGTCATGACGCATTTTGGGGCCGGGGTGGGGGGCGGGCCGGTAATGCTCGTGCAGGGCCCGGTAGTCACGGTATTGGCCCCGCAGTTTGACCACTTCCTCCGCCGGGCGGTGGTAGTACTCGGAGGCGAAACGCAGGTTCACCATGTTCACGATGTCCGCGTCCACCAGGGCCACATGGCCACGGTGACGGTAGAAATCGTAGTAGTGGGCGTAGGGAGTGCCGACCACGGAACCGTTCAATTTCACGTAGAAGATCCGGGGGTTCAAGCGGTAACGGCCCAGGATGTCCACCCAGGAGGCGCCGCCCGCGCGAAGGTCCACAACCACGCTGGGGGCCACATGGGCGCGCTTGGCGATGAAGAAGACCACGGGCATTTCCTCGTCGGGGATGTGCCGCTGCTGGCAGACTGCCACCTGTTCCTGGGGCGCTTGATAATAGCTGCCGATGGCCAGGTAGAAGGCGTTACCGTTGGGGCCGGCCGAGACCCCCATTTGGACCTGCGCCATTGCCGCTACCGGGATCCCGATGGCCAGGCCGACGAGCCCAACGATACGTTTCACTCGATCCATGATGTTCCTCCAGGAATTGAACGTTCAGGGGGAAGACCCCTGGTCCTTCCCCTATGAGACGTTCCGGCGGTACGAAAAGTTCGATGTCCCATTTCCCCCGCAACCAGGCCCTTTCCGGTCCATCCCGCCCTTTAGGTGGGAAGGGAGGACTGGATGGGAGCTTGAGGGAAGGGTTGGATCGTCCATCCGCGGCTGAAGGGGGACGCCGGGGAGGGCGGTGTTAAGGATCGGCTAAAAGATCCAGGCCATCTTGTGTTGTGAAAATCCCGCCCGTAGGATTTACCCATCCTTTTTCGAAAGGCCTTCCATGTTCCCATCCGATGTTCCGTTCCGGTCCTCTTGGAGAAATCTCATGGGAGGCGCTCTTTTCTCGACCCTCCTGATCCTCGGGGCTCTGCTTTCCGGGTGTCCCTCCAACAACTCGACGAATCCCACCCCGCCCGCCCCGACCGGGACGGCGACCACCACGCCGACCACCACCACGACCGATTCGCCCACCCAGACGGCCACCCAAACCCCCACGCAAACGCCCACTTCCACCTCCACTTCCACGGCGACCGCGACAGCCACCCATACCTGCATCCCCTCGGTCTTTGGGGATTCGGTCCAGGACAGCGGTTTCACCAGCCCGGCCGATTTCTCCACGGTCTATTTCAGTGATTTTTCCCCTTCCGCCGATGGGACCTTGAAGGACATCGAGATCTACATGATCTCGAACAACCCGGTGTCCTTGCAGGGCGCGGTCTATACCAGTTCCGGCGGGGTTCCCCAGAACCTGGTGGGGGCCTCCGCAGTGACCTATTTGGGCACCGGCGGGGCGAGCGCCTGGGTGACCCTGGGCATCGCGGGGAACGCGCCCGTGAGTTCGGGCACGACCTATTGCCTCTGTATCTGTGATGAGGGCGGCGGGGGAGGCTTGGCCCCTGGGTTCTTCAGCGGCAGTACGGGGAACAATTTCGGGATCGGGAGCCTGACCAGTGGG
This sequence comes from bacterium, assembly GCA_035549195.1. Classification (NCBI taxonomy): domain Bacteria; species bacterium. The sequence continues at coordinate 41,933 of DASZRK010000002.1, read as the reverse complement.
AACCTTTCCAACACCCCCAACAGTTGCAACATATACTCCAACTATCTCGACATCCGGGCGGGCTACTGCCAGTAGGTGGAAAGGAGCGTGGAAATGCTGCGTGCCATCCCTTTTCTCTTGTTCGACGGCAACTGCGCAGAGGCCATGGCCTTCTACCACTCCTGTCTGGGCGGGGAATTGACCGTCACCAAGCTCGGCGACAGTCCGATGAAGGACCTCCTGCCCAAGGACAAGCACGACCGGACCATCAACGCCCATTTAAAGAGCGGGGCCGTTGAGATCTCGGCCTCCGACTGGATGGCGTCCCCCGCCTTCGAGCCTAAGCAGGGCAATACCTCGGCTATCTTCGTGATCGGACAGGGGTATGAGGAACTTAAGGCTGTTTTTGACAAGCTTTCCAATGGCTGTGAAAAGTCCCGCTTCCAGGACCTGCATGACCTGCCTTTCGGCACCTACGGCCAGTTCTATGACCGCTTCGGGGTCCAGTGGATCTTCAAAGGGGACAAAAGAGGGTAAGACCGGTCACTGGAAAGGCCGAAAGGTCGAGACCAGACCGTCGAAAAGTTTTTCCGCCGTTTTGACCGGGTCCCAATGCTTGGGATGCAGGTCCATCACTTCCGGGACCGCGCTGTTCATGAACCCTTCCAACCGGTACTTGCGCTTCCCATATTGGCCCTCATAGACGATCGTCACCATCCGGTGGCTCATGGCCGCGTCCATGGCCATGCTTTTGGTCAGCTTCATGCGGCCGATCATCAGGAACCCGTCCGGCTGCACTTCCCCGGCGGGCGGTTCGCCCAGATCCTTTTGGTCGAGGGGCGCGGTATAGAGGGTCAGGGTCTGCTCGTTGACCCAGGCTTCCTTGGCCTTGGGCCGGGTGATCCTCAACACGCAATCGCCGGGGCGGTCCAGCGTGGAGCCCTTGGGATAGCGCAGGTAATAGCCGCAGGTCTTGTTCTGGATGGACTGGGTGGCGGATGTCTTGGGTTTCTTGGCCTGGGCGGCAAAAGGCGCGAGCAGGATGAGCGCCAGGGCGATGGGGAATAGGAGGTTCTTCAAGATGACGTTCCGCATGTCCGCTCCTTAAGTCTTCTTGAGGATGACCTTTAGGGTGGAATGGTCGATAGGGCCTGAATGGTGTCCGTGGACCACTTTCCAATCCCCATTCTTTCGACGGATGACCGCGGTCATCCGTTCCTGGAGGGACCGCAGTTCTTTGCCCGAGGGGTCCACCCCCCGGAAGGTGACGGTGGTGGTGAGCCAGGCGAGGTCGCCCGATGTTTCCAGATGGGTGTCCTGGAACTCCACCTGGCACCTATCGGCGCCGAGCGATCCGAGCCAACCCTTGGCCATTTCCTTCCAAGCCGGGAGGCCTTCGAAAGACCAACGGCCCCACATGTCGAAGACATGGATGGCCGGATCAAAAAGGGCCGCGAAGGCCTCGACATCCTTTTCCCAGACCGCTTTTTGATAGGCGGGCAGGAACTCCTCGGGTGAATGCATGACCAACCTCCAGGAAAGACCAGCGGCTTCATCTTACACTTGGGGCGTCGGTCAAAATCACGGTTTTGGGGGGATTTAATCCCACTTGTTCGATTGCGCCGGTCTTAGGGATTGGGTATTTTCCTTTCACTTCCCTGGAGGCCCCATGAAACATCCCACGTTCCTCGCGTCGCTCGTCTTGGCCCTTGGCCTATCGCCCTGGACCTTTGCCCAGACCTATACCGTCACCGCCAACAGTGGTGGGACCGGCGCCGGGTCCTTGGGCGCGGCCTTGAATTCCGCCGCCGGCGACGGGGCCTCCACGTCCGACACGATCAACTTCGGCCCGCTCTTCAACAGTTTCACCAGTATCCTTCAGACCGGTTCCTACACCTCGGTCACCAAGAACGCCGGGACCACCCTGACCGTTTCCGGTACAGGGGTCCTCACCCTGTTCCTGGATGGGAGCGGCAATCATTACACATCCTTTGATTTCGGCGGCGGCGGCACCCTCTCTCTCAACAACATGTCCATGCAAAATGGGGTCGTCAGCATCGGGAGCGGCAGTGTCCTGGAACTCAACACGGTCCGGGATTTTCCGGGGTCCGTGACCATCACCGGAGGCGGGGGTTTGCTGGTGGCGGGCGGGTTCAACTATCTGGGCGGGCACAATGACTTCACCGGTGGGATCACCGTCACCAACGGCGCCACCCTCCAGGCCGATCCCGCGAGCCTTGGGGACACGGCCACCACCATCACCCTGGACGGTGGAACGCTGGAAGGCGGGCTCCAGGGATTGTTCGTGTCGCAGACCATCCAGATCACCGCGGCCGGCGGGACCTTGAACGGCAGCGGGGATATCGATGGGGACATCCTCGGCAGCCACGGGGTTTCCTACGTATCGGCCGGCGTTACGCTCTCCGGGAACAAAAGCTATACGGGGAACACCTGGGCCACCAACTCGTCCTTCGGCTTCTACCAGTCCGGCGTCTTCGGGAGCGGGCCCGCCACCCTTTTCTTCGACAATGTGGGATGGTTCACCACCGGTTCCGTGACCATGACCCAGGACATCGACATCACCAACAACTTCACCCTGGACGAACACTATCACGACGATGTTCTCAACGGTACCCTCTCGGGATCGGGCAACCTCATCCTCGACGACGGGGTCACCGTCGGCAGCCTGACCTTGACCCAGGCCAACAGCTATAGCGGATCGACCACCGTCAACGGGGGGACCCTGGCCTTGAGCGGGAACGGGACCTTGGGGGCGGGTCTCTTGGCCATCGGCGCCAACGGCAATTTTGACATCAGCGCGGCGTCGGCCCCGGTGACGGTTCCTTCCGTGACGGGCGCGGGCACCATCCACCTGGGCGCCAACCAACTGGTCAGCGGGTCCGACAACAGTTCCACCACCTTGTCCGGCGCGATCGGCGGGACCGGGGGTTCCTTCATCAAGGTCGGGACGGGCACCCTGACCCTGGGAGGGGCCAATAGCTTCACGGGCGGGCTGCTCCTTGATTCGGGAGCCATCCTGGCGGCCAGCAACTCGGCCCTCGGCGCCGGTTCGGTGACCGTGGCGGGGGGGACCTTGGCGATGGCCGGCGGCCCCCGGACCCTCAATATCGGCGGCGACTATGTCCAGGGTTCCGCGGTGACCTTGAAGATGGGCCTGGCCAGCGCCTTCCCTTACGACCAATTGAACATCGCGGGCAACGCCAGCTTGGCCGGTGCCTTGACCATCTTCAATTACTCGGTCATCGCTCCCACCTCGGGCCAATCCTTCCTGTTGCTCCAGACCGGGGGGACCGTCTCGGGGCGGTTCGACAACGTGACCGATCCTTTCACCACGGTGCGCATGCTTCCTATCTATGAGCCCACTCAGGTCTTCCTGGTGGCAGTGCTCCCTTCTTTCACCGCCCTGGCGGTGACGCCCAACCAAAAGGCCGTGGCGGCCGCCTTGGACCAGGCCTTCGGGAGCGCGGGGACCCAGGACCTGACCATCTCCCTGGGCCAGCAAACGACCAGTTCCTTGCCCTCGAACTACGACCAGATCGCGCCCACGGGGATCCTGCCGGTCTTCCCGATGGGTTTCGCGGCCGCCCGGGCGCAAGCCGACATGGTCTCGCGCCGTTTTTCGAAAAGGGCCGGGGATGATGGACTTTCCCGCACCGCCCAATGGGGAGGCCGTGAGGTGCTTTTCGCCGGCGACCTGCCGGCGTCCGAGGAGGCCTCCATGGCGAAGGGGGCTTCCGGCGCCTGGGGCCTTTTCGTGGAGCGGCAGAGCGTTTCCGAGAGCCTCGCGGGGGACGCCAACGCCCCCGGCTACCAATTCACCTCCAGCGGCCTGACGGCGGGGCTGGAGAACCACTTGTCCAAGGACCTGATCCTGGGACTGCTCCTGGGCTATGGCCAAAGCGATAGCGTGCCGGGCGCCAACGGCGCCGTGAACGCCACCGGGGGCCAGGCGGGCCTCTATGCGGGATGGCGGGCGACGGACGCCTATCTGGAAGCCTCCTTCGCGGCCGGCCTGGACCGTTATCAGGTCCAGCGGCCCAGCTACGGCGGATATGCCGCCGGTTCCACGGGCGGCACCCGTGTCAGCGGTCAACTGGGCGCCGGGTTCGACACCGACCTGGGTCCGACCCGGGCCGGGCTTTTCGCCTCGGGCCAATATGTGCATGTGGGGGTGGATGGTTTCACCGAGACGGGATCCCTGTCGCCGCTCACCTTCCCCGCCCAGGGCGAGAACTCGGTGGTGAGCGACCTGGGGACGAGGGCCTCGCGGCGCCTGGCCGTGGGCGACCTGATCTTCGACCCTTCCCTGAGCCTGGCCTGGGAACACCGTTACGAAGGAAGCTCGGACGCGTTGAGCGCGGGCTTTTCGGGGAGCGGAGCCTTCACCGTGACCGGTCCGACGGCCTGGTCCGACGGCCTGGCGGCGGAAGCCGGCCTGGGGGTGCGCGTTTCCCGAACCTTCAAGGTCTCCATGGCCTTCCGCGACCTGGTGGCCTTCGGAAATGGCGGCAGCCAGGGCTTTTCGGGCGGCCTGGATATGGGGTTCTGACATGACCGGATCGGCCGCGATGGACCTGGTCACCTGGATGAAGGCGGAAGCCTTGCCGCTCTGGGTCGAACGGGGCTGGGACAAGACATACGGCGGCTTCGTCGAGGAACTGGCCCCGGACGGGAACCCCTCCGACGTCCCCTTCAAGCGGGTGCGGGTCCAGGGCCGTCAGCTTTTTTCCTTCTCCACGGCGGCCCTTCGCGGCTGGCATCCCCAGGCCGCCTCCCTGGCCGACCAGGGTTTCGACTATCTCAAGGCCCACGGCAGGAACAAGGACGGGGTCTGGGCGCGGCGCCTGAACCGCGACGGGTCCCTCCTGGACCCCGAAATGGACCTCTACGACACCGCCTTCATCGTGCTGGGGCTCACGGCCTATCACCGTCTGACCCAGAAGCCGGAGGTCTTGGCCCTGCTCGAAAGCACGCTCCTCATGGTCCGGGCCAACCTGTCGGCCGTCGCCGGGGGATATCATCAGTCGAAAAGCGACCGTAAGTTCATGCGCCAGAACCCCCACATGCATTGGTTCGAGTCCATGATCCTGGCCTTCGAGGCCACGGGCGACCGGCGTTACCTCGTCGAGGCGCAGGCCCTTTACGGCCTGGCGCGGGACCGGGTCATCGACGGGAAGACCGGGGCCCTGCGGGAGCTTTTCGACCTGCGCTGGAAGCCGGTGCGGGAAAGATTCCGCATCCTGGTGGAGCCGGGACACCATTACGAATGGGCCTGGCTCCTGGCGCGGGCGGGGAAGCACATGACCGTGGACCCGTCGCTGGGCCCCAAGATCTGCGGCTTCGCCGACCGTTACGGCGTGGACCCGGCGACCGGGATGGTCTTCGACCAGGTCTCGGCCGGCGGCAAGGTCACCCAGCGGACCCACCGGCTCTGGGTGCAGACCGAGGCCCTCAAGGCCTGGATGGTGCGAAGCGACGTGGGGGAGGAGGCCCGGACCCGGCGGATCGGGCAACTGGAGGCGGGTGTGCTCCGTTCCTATTTCGACCGCGAACCCCGCGGCTCCTGGGGCGACCGGCTGGAGGCGGGTGGCAGGCTCCTACCCGGACCTTCCCCGGCCAGTTCCTTCTATCACATCCTGATGTGCGTGGCCGAGTTGGCCGACTGGCGCTCTTCCAAGGCTTCCTGAAGGAACGGCGGGGCCCCCATTGTGCCCTCTCGGACCCCATGCGAGGATGGACCCATGACCGAGATACCCGAGAACCTCCATATCGATCCCCAGGAACTGACCCTCATCGACGGGTTCCGGCAGAGCCGGAACACCTCGGTGCTGACCATCATGTTCACCGATATCCAGGGCTTCACCCGCCTCACCGAGGAGAGGGGCGACGCCTATTCCAACGAGGTCCGCAGGACCCATGACGGCATCCTGGGCCCCATCATCGAGCGCGGCGGGGCCGGCCGGATCATCAAGCACATCGGGGACGCGGTGATGGCGGTCTTTTCCGAACCCTCCACGGCGGTGGCCCGGGCGCTGGAGATCCAGGAAGCCTTGAGGCGCTACAACGATTCCCGCCCCGGCGAACCGCCCCTCTTGGTGCGCATCGGCCTGCACATGGGCCAGGTGACCGTGGAGGACAAGACGGACCTGGACGTCTTCGGCCGCCATGTGAACCGGGCCTCCCGGGTGGAGGGCCTGGCCGAGGGCGGGCACATCTATATGACCTACAGCGTCTTCGACTCGGCCAAGGGCTGGATGGCGGGGCGCAAGCAGGAGGCGGACTGGGCCGATCACGGGAGCTACCAGGTGAAGGGGATCGACGAGCCCCTGGAGATTTATGAGGCCTACAAGCCCGGGGGGATCGAACCCCAAAGGCCCAAGGGCGGCCGCCGCCGCTCCGACATGCCCCACCTGCTCCCCGCCCTGGGGTTGGTGTTGGCCGGGGCCCTGGGCGTCCTGGCGTTCCTCTTCTTCCACGGCCCCACGGTGAACTTCGAGGACCTGGGGGTGCGCACCGACACGACGGACGTCATCCTGGACCATAAGACCAGGCTCCAGTTCGAGGGCCAGCCGGGGGACCATTTGCGCCGCTGCCTGACCAAGATCGGGCCCGGCCGCCACCTGATCCACTACGACGTCAGCTATATCACCCGCTATTATTCGCCCATCACCGTGGCCTGGGGGACCAATATCCTCAAACCCCATTTCGAGTATTTCGGCATGCCCGGCCTGGAGGCCCAAATGGGGTTCGAACCCAAGGGCAAGAACGAACGGACCTTCACCAACAGCACCGATTACGCCACTTATGACGACACCCTGGAGCGGCATGACCACCGGGCGATCCTGACCCTTTCCTTGAAGGCGGCCTCGGGGGACGGAGCGCCGGCGGCCGCGGGCGTCAAGCCCCACCGGACGCTCGATTGGACCTTGGAGTGGACCGTCGCGGTGGACAGCGCGGTGGTGTCCTCGGACAAGCTCATGGTGGAGCACGACCCCGCGGCCGCGGAGCCCACCGAGGGGAAAAGGGAACTCTGGGGCGACGCACGGCACAAATACGTGCTCTCCTACCGCCTGTCGGACACCTATGCCCAGGCCGGGATCCAGGCGCAATACTCCGAATACAAGTGACCCGGGCTCCTTCCGCGGTGATCGCCGCCGCTTAAACCCAAAGTCCTCTCGCATCAAGAAAAATCTTCACGCGGGATCCGCGAAAATCATTTTGAGGTCGGGGAGGGAAAAATTCAGTGCTACGATGAAGCTATATCTCACTGGGAGGTGATCCCTAATGGCGAAGAAGAAAAAAGCCGCTAAGAAGAAGGCGACGAAGAAGAAAAAGCGCTAACGCCAGTAGGACGAAGGGGCAGCAACATCGTCCCTTTTAGATAGGAACAAAAAGGCCTTGGTCGAAAGACCAGGGCCTTTTTGTTTTTGGAGGGAAGTTACTTGGCGGCGGCCGGTTCGATGCCCAGGACCTCGGCGACCTTGGCCTTCAGGACGGCCAATTCCACCGGCTTCTGGATGAAGGCGGCCACCTTGTAGCCCTTGTTGAGGAAGTCGTCCTTCAGGTCCTGGTATTTCCCGGAGACGATGATGACCGGGAGTTTGGGGAACTTCTCCCGGAGCAGATGGAAGAGGTCGAAGGTGTTGGCCTCGGGCATGGCCAGGTCGGTCACCAGCAGGTCCACCTTCTCGGCCTGGATCTCGGCCATGGCCTCGGCGGCGTTGGTGCTGGTGAGGATCCGGTATCCCTCCTGGGCGAAGGCCTTCTTATAGAGGGTCATGATCTGCGGATTATCCTCGGCAAAAAGAAGGGTGAAGTCGGAAGCCTTCATGGCGAACCTCCGGGTCGGTGATGGGACGAATGACCTGATGATACCCGCAAGCCCGGGGGAAGGGAAAAGGTCCCGGCAAAAAAAGGCCCGGGGGTCCGGAAGCTGCCTAATTTGCTTCTTTTTTTGGCCTTGGACGGGGACCTAAAAGGGTCAAACCGCGTCCGGGCCGCTCGGGTTCCCCTCCAGGGTCCGGCGGACCGCCGTCACCAGTTCCTCGAGGGTGAAGGGCTTCTGCAGGAACCCCGCCTTCTTCTGGCGGACATGGAGGCGGACCAGGCCGTCGCTGGCGGCGCCCGACATGTAAAGGACCTTCAGGTTGGGGTTGATGGTCGTCAGGTAATCGGCGTATTCGCCCCCCGTCAGGCCGGGCAGGTTGATGTCGGCCAGGAGAAGGTCCACCAGGCCGCCGCGTAGGCGCACGGAAGCGTTGCTCCCCACTGAATCCTCGGCGTGGATCACCGAATAGCCCTGGGCTTCCAGGGCCTTCTTCACCACCAGCCGCAGGCCTTCATCGTCTTCCACCACCAGGATGGTCTTGGAGGTCGTCATGGTCCGCCTTGAGAGGACCCGGGCCGGGAGGTATGCCCCCACCCGGTCTTTGGGTCATTTACCGAACAACACCGTCATCTTGGCCTTGGCCAGGGCGCGATGGTGCCGCCGTCCTTCGCGCCATTGCTCTTCGGATCGAAGGCATGGGTTACTTGGGCCATGTGGAAAGTGGCGCCATTTTAAACGAGAACGGGCGTGGAAAAAATCCATTAAAATGGCTTTGCTATCGAGCCTGTCGGATATGACATGAAAATCGTTCGAAAGGAAATCCTATGGCCACTATCCATTGCCCCAAGTGCAACGCGGAGATCTCGAGCCTTAGCTTGGCCTGCCCGGCCTGTCAGGCCAGTCTGCCGAGTGCCGGTCCGATGGCCGCCCAGCACGCGGACCCCGGCACCTTCTGGGGCAATTTTTGGGGGGTGATGACCGATACCCGCTCGACCTTCCAGTGGATCCTGGATGGCCCCGACGGACGCCACGTTTGGACCTTGCTTTGGGTGATGCAATTGGCCGAACTCCCCGGAGTGTGGATAGAGAAGGGGCCCTTGGTGGCCCTGTTCATGACCCTCCTCGGCGTTCCCGTGGGCTATTTGATGCTCAAACTCTTTGCCTGGCTTTATTCCCACATCGGCGCTTTTTTGGGTGGAAGTGGGAGCCCCCAAGCGCTCTTCAAACAGGTCACTTGGTGTCTTGCGGGCACGGTCCTGGTCGATCTTTGCAACCTGTCCGGCAAGCTGTTCAATTCCCCCCTCTGGCACGGGGTCTGGGTGGTCGTGGCCTTCGGGGTGGGGATCTGGGGGCTCATCGTGAACTTGATCACGCTCTCCATGGCCCATCGGTTCTCGATGTGGATGGCCTTTTGGACCATTGTCCTCACGGTCGTTCTCGTGGGTGGGGTGATCCTGGCCTTCCTTCTGTTGATCGGGTTCTTCCTGGGGGTCCACCTCCTTTGAGGGGGACGGTCCAAGCCCTGGGCCATACGGCCTGGATCACCCTTCTCTTTTATATCTGCCAGAACTTGGTCCTGCGTTGGACCGAGAGGGCGGGCCTGGGGCCGGACCCATCCATCCTGGTCTGGTGCCTGCCGTCGGTCCTGCTCATCCTGGCGACGGTCCTGCTGACCCGGCGGCTCCGTGCCCAGGGATGGAAGGAAAGCCTGGCCTATCTGGGCTTCAAGGCCGTGACGGGGCAGAGGCTGGGGCTGGGGTTCGTTCTATCCGTTCCGGTCCTGGTCGGATATGGGGAGGGCTACGTCGCCTACGTCCACAAGGGATTCTCCATGTCCCTTTTCCCCCAATGGCCGTTCCTCCTGGCCTGGTTCCTGGTGGGGACCTTTTTCGAGGAACTGGTGTTCCGGGGATTCCTTTTCCAAAATTTGCGCGAGCGCTGGGCCTTCGGGCCGGCCGCCCTGGTCTCCTCCTTCGCCTGGGCCCTGGCCCATTTCGGGAACGCCTTCCTGGGGGCCCATGTCCGGTTCCTTTTCCCGGACATCCTCGTCTTCCTACTGGGGCTCACCGGGGCCTATGTGTTCGAGCGCTCCGGGAATTCCATCCTGCCCTGGATGATGGCCCACCTGGCCATCAACCTCGTCGGGTTGGTGAACATCGGGAACGCCGGGCTCTTCCTCACGCCCCTGGGCGCGCCCATCGGCTACCTCTTCGGGGGCGAGATCCTCTGCCTTTTGATCGCGGTGCCGGTGACCCGTCGCCTTACCGCCGACCTTATGGACCGGAAGGGAAAGGCCGAAAGATAGACGTGATGAAGAAGGGAGAATTCCTTAAAATGTCGGCGTATCGGCCGGTACATTATTTAGGGAGCCTCTCATGAAACGTTCTCTCGCGCTGGGTCTGGTCCTTTCGATCCTCTTCAACTCCCTTGCCCTTGCGGCCGACGTGGTGAAGCCCGCCGCTTCCCCCGGGCCGGAAACCCCGAAGTCGAGGTCCAAACATTCCCCGAAGCTCCCCCGATTGACCCCGATCGGGGTGCAGGAAGGCGGGGACGAGAAGAAACCCCACCGGGAATATTTCCACGATGGGCTCCAGTTGACCTCCTACCGGCAATTCCAGGATGTGATCGGACCCTTGGGCGACCCGGAAGCGGACCGGCTGATGAAGGCGGCGCAGGGGAAGCAGGGCCTGTCGACCGTTCTGGACGTGGTCGGCGGGGGCTTCGCCCTGGGAGGGCTGGTCTATGAGCTGACCGCCCAAGGGACCTCGACGACCACCTATCCTCCCTATGGTCCCCCCTTGACCAGCACCGCCCCTCCCGACCCGGCCCCGGCCATCCTGTTGACGGGGATCGGGGTCCTGAGCGCGGCCATCGGGATGATCGTGGACGGGGATGGGGCCCATTACCGGGACCAGGCCGTGGACCGTTACAACAGCTTGGTGGGGGAAGGGTCGGGCGCCCCGGAAAACCCTTCTTCAGGTCCCAAGGGAACGGCCCCGACCCCGACGTCCCCGATCAGCGAAAAGGACGAACTGGGCCCTCCGCCGCCTCCGCTCGTGGAAACCCCGGGGAAGGGTCCCCGGACCTTTGGTTTCGCCTTTTCCCCGGGCCTGGCCGTCCCCTTGGGCGGCAAGACCACCCAGGAATATCTCCCGGGGCTCAGCTTCGAAGCTTCCTTTTCTTTCGTCCTGGATCCCCATTGGACACTGGACTTGGAAGGTGGGACCGAAGACCATCCGATCAACAGCGACTATCTCGCCAACCTTTACCAGCAGGATTATGGGACCCCGCTCCCTGCCGGCACCACCTTCCAAGGCGGTTGGTCCTATATCCCGGTCCGCCTTTCGGCCCGTTATTCCTTCCCCACCGGGAGTGGCGCCGTGACCCCCTATCTCTTTTGGGGCGCGGGGGTGGCTTTCCACTCGGCCCAGATCACCACGAGCTACAACGGACAGAGCGTCACGACCTCCGTTTCCGAGAACACCTTCCTCCTCAGCCCGGGTCTGGGGGTTGCGGTCAAATGGGGTCCGGACCGGGAACTTTTCTTCCAGGGGAGGTTGGACATGACCTTCATGTCCCAGGACGGCCAGGACACGATCACCCTGAGCGGCAACGGGATGACCGGGCAGGCCAAGGGGAACCTTTCGGATGATGGGACCGCTCTTTTCCTTCCGCTCCAGGTGGGACTGAGGTTCTGGCAGTAAGGGGCGCCGCCTCGGGTGCCGGAAAAAGGCTTGAAACACCGGTACAAATCCGGAGGGTCCCGGAAATTTGTCAAAGGGTGGGAGAGGGGTTATCCTTGAGTCTCTTGAAACGACATTCTTTCGAGGAGCCCGTCTTGAAACGTTCTTTTTTCCTGTTGGTCTCGATCCTTCTCGGCACGCTCTTGAGCTCTTGTACTTCCGTCTATGTCCCGGGGACCGGCAATCCCGGTAATCCCGGCGGTGGCGGGGGCGGGAACCCCAACGGGCCGATCTTCGACGGAGGGATCACCCGGCAGACGAGCGTCTCCTATGGTGTTACCACCGTGAGCACCCAATGTCAGCTCCTCATCCAGTCACCCGGTGGCGGGCCCTTGGCCGCTTCCGGAGTGACCTTGATCGCTCCCGGTAATGTCCATGTTCCCGTCGCGGCGGTCACGACCGGTACCTATATGGACCCGGGTACGGGATGGACCTATCAGCCGGGCCAGACCTATACCCTCCAAGTCCTGATCGGATCGACCCTTTATACCGCCTCGATCGTCGCGCCGGGGAACATCACCATCCCTCCTTTCACCTCGCCAGGGCCCATCGTCTGGACCAAGGCCGGGAACCGGGATAGCGTCCGTGTCACGAACTTGAGCACCTATTCCAACACGCTTGTCGGACCCTATCCCCCCGCCGCGTCGGGGCAGGTCAGCACGGCTTCCTCGAGCTATTTCCCCAACAGCGGGGATTACACCATCGACGTGACGATACTGGAACAGGACGCGGGGGTCTGGGGGAACAATGCCTATCCGGTGGCCTTGATGAACGCCACCGACCGGTTCGCCGTGACCTCCACGAAATAAGCCGGGCTCCAATCCAAAAGGGCGTGGGGATCCCACGCCCTTTTTCTTTTGGGGGGACAGGAGCGCCGAAAAAGCCAGGAGTAAACGAAAGGCCCAAAAATCGCCCCCCTTCGGACGAGGCCGGGGTATAGTTTCAACGTTCGATCAGGCAAACCCCCTTGGAGTTCCCCATGAAGTCCCGCTTCCTCCTTCTTCTTGCCGCCGCCTTCCTTCTTTATGTCCCCGTCCCCGCCAAGGCCGCACCGGGTTCCGCCGTGCTGACCTCCGTTTCGGGCAAGGTCACGGTGAGGCGCAAGGGGAAGACCGTGGTCCTGCACCGGGACGCCAAGGTCCATGAGGGCGAGACCCTCGCCACGTCCCAGGATTCCAACGCCACCCTGCGCTTCTTCGACGGCTCCGAGGTCCAGGTGAAGCCCGGAACCAAGTTCACCCTGGTGAAGGTGGAGAAGGACGGGCCCGAGGACAAGGTCCTCAAGTTCAAGCTCCTCTTGGGCCGCCTCTTCGCCTCCGTCCAGAAACTCTCCTCCTCCCGCTCTTCCTTCGAGATCGAGGCGGGCGGGGTGGTCTGCGGCGTGCGCGGCACCCAATACGAGGTGGGCTACGACGGGCAGGAGAAGGTGGACCTCTTCGTCAAGGAAGGGAACGTCTGGGCCAAGGCCGGAGGTTCCATCTTCCAATATGGAGCTGGCAGCGAGAGCCATTTTCGGGGAGGCCACCTCGACATTCCCAGGAATCCGGGGAATGGACGGGACCATGATAAGAAAGGGAAGGGCCATGAGCCGCCCGGGCCGCCGCAAGGCCGCCGGGACCAGCCCCCCGGCCCCCCGAACCGTTTCGATCCCTTCATGGGCATGGGCGGCAACCGGCCCGATCCCTTCAAGCCCCTGACCGGCGGGACCTCCGACACGGGCACGATCGGCAACAAGGCCGGGGACGCGAACCTGCAGGGGCTCGGGGCCCACACCGTGATCCTGTTGCTCAAGTATCCGGAACAGTGAGGCGCCCATGAAAAAGACCCTCTTGGCCCTCCTGCTCCTCGCCTCTCCCGCGGCGGCCGAAAGCCTCCAGTTCCAGCTGGGCTATGTGTTCGATTCCTGGAGCAGCAACTTCATCTATTCGGGGACCGAGCACCGGATGCCCGCCTCCCTCCGGCTGACCACCGGGGACTTCGGCCTTTCGGCCGAAGGGGCCTTCGTCTCGGGGGATTACCAGCGCACCGAGGGCGGCGGGCTGGACGCGGGAAGCTTCCAGGCCAGCCAATTCTCGGACACCACGCTCACGGCCTCCTGGGACATGAAGGCGGGCCCTTCCCTGGTGTCGAACCTCACCGGGAGCGTCCAATTCGCCAGCGGGGACACCACCTGGGAGGCCAACTCCTCGGTGGCGGCCATTCCCTTCATCTTCGAACCGAGCTTCTACCATGGGCGCGGATGGGGCGGCAGTCTCTTCTGGTCGATCGCCTCCACCGACGAGACCTTCAACTGGGGCGCGGGCGCCGGTTATCTCCTGACCACCACCTACAACATCGGGTCCGTCGACCAGGGCACCTTCAACCCCGGGGATTCCCTGGTGGCCATGGGGGGCATGGGAGGGCGGCTGTCCCCGACGGGCACGATCGGGATGCAGGTCTTCCATACCTTCGCCTTCGAGTCGAAGGTCACCGATCCGCTGTCCCAATTCACTTCGGCGGAGAGCACGGTCTTTACCGGCCAATGGCTGGAGAAGATGGGCGGGGACAAGTTCTCCCTGAACGCTTCCTATAGTTTCTACGGCCGGGGTTGGGTGGCCGACCCGGTGACGGGGGACCAGGTGCGGGAGGACGAGAATTTCCTGGGGGACCGCCTGGAACTGAGGCCTTTCCTGGGTTGGGCGGCGGGCCCGGGGGTTTCCATGATGACCGGGTTGGTCTGGGACCGGATCTTTCCCAACGGCTATGACGCCACCGTCCCCCTGTATTACCAGGCGGGCGGCGATCTTTTCGGTGTGGAGCAGGGCGTGACCTTTTCCATGGGGGGCGGGACCTTCCTGAACCTGGTGGGGCTGTACCATCTCGTGATCAATGAGAAGGCCGCCACGGACCAGGTGACCGGATCCCTTTACGACGTGGCTTATCACCGCGTCAGCTTCGGCACGAATGTGGGGTTCCAATGGTAAAAAAGACCTTTCTAACTTTCGCGGCGGCCCTGGTCCTGACCCTGGTCGGGTGCAACCAGTTGCCTTCCAGCGCCCGGCCCAACAATGCCTCCGGGCTCACGCTTTCGGTGCCGGCCCCTGAGGGGATCTCGTCCAAGTTCACCCTGCTCACGCCGGTCCTCCTTTACCGGGTGGTTTCGGCCTCCGAGGTCTTCAGCGGATCGGTCAGCTATAGCCAGTTGGCCAGCCTCAACGGCCCCCTGAACCTCAACTTGCCCCATGACGGCCGCTGGCTGATCTCCGCCGAGTGGCTCTTGAACGGCCTACCGGCCCAGATCGGGGCGGGCGTGGTCACGGTCAGCGGCAATACGCCCTTCGCCCTGGAGATGGGGAGCCTGAACAGCACCTGTTACATGGCCACGATCGCCAATCCCGGCTCCAACGCGGGTGTTCCGGATACCTTCAATTTCGACAACAACGTCGTCGCCTACTCGCCGGTCTCCCTCGGCCCCACGCCCGACATCCAGGCCCTTTGGAGTTCACCAGTCACTTCCATGTACCTCCAGGCCTATCCGAGCCCCCAACCCAACATCGCCTACCTGGGCACGGGCCATTGGGTGGACTACACGGCCATTCCCCCCTCCACGGTCTTCTACAACGACAGCCTGGCCGCCAAGCAGGCGGCGTTGGGCCCCGCCGCCGTCATGGAAGTGGACGACGTCTATGCGGTCAAGCTCTCCGCCACCACCACCGCCTGGCTCCAGGTCCGGGACGTGGTCAATGTCGGAGCGACCTATGTTCAATTCGATTTCCGTCTGAACCGCCACGGATTCCCCTATATGAAGTTCGACGTCACGGCCTTTGGGGACACGAACTGCAATACCAGCGGCAATATCCTTTACTGAAGCCTTGACGGAAAAGGCCGGGTCCCCAAGGGGATCCGGCCTTTTTTGTTGGGATGTAAAACCCAGGGTGCCAATGCTTTTTTGGCGTCGAGCCCCAAATGCCGCCTCCCTCCAAAGTCCCGGCGTGGGGCTGCGCTGGCATTGGTACACCCAAACCGGCGCTTCGGCGGGTGGCCTCAGCGCAGGGGTTGTTCAGGGGCAAAACTCATTTCCGGGAAGGGGTTGGGGGAGGCTTTGCGGGCGAAGTCGTAGTAGATGACCACGGCCTGGGCGGCGTCGTACATCCCCGTGTTGTAGTGGAAGTCCACCTGGTAGGTCGGATGGGATTCCCGTTCGCCCATGCCGGTGCCGGCGACTTCCTTTTTCTCTTCCTCCATGGCGCGTGGTTCGGCGCAGTCCATGGCGTTGTGGGCCGGGGCGCCGGAGGCTTGGGCCGAGGCGCGGCTCTTCAAGGCGCCGTAGGGATAAGGCCGGTAGGAATAACGATAGACAGGGTGGTCGGCGTAGTAGCGGTCCAGTTCCTCTTGGTCCCAGAAATAAGCCGCCCCGATGACCCCGCAGTTGGCCGCCAGGTCCTTGCCCGTCCGGTCCCCCATCCACTTGGCGTAGGTCTTGGGCTTGTCGGTGAAGAAGAAGCGGCGGGCCTCGCCGCCGGAGACCTGCCAGCCGGGGATGGTGATGGTCCCGTAAGGGTCGATGATCCATTTCTGGCCGTCGGAGACGCCGCTGGGCTTGCCCGAGATGGAATTGAGCCCGTCGACCGTCAGGTTCACCGCCACCCGCACCGGGAGGGGATTGTATAGGCGGACCGAGTAGCGCTCGCCCTTTTCCGCCGCCACGAAGGGCCGACCGTCGCGGCTGGATTCGCTCTTGACGCCCTCGTCATCGCTCACGATCTCCACCCGGAAACCGAAGGGGGAATGCTGGGTGTTCCGGGTCAGGTTCCCGTCCTCCCAGATGGACTGCAGGTACTTCACCCTGAAATTCTTCACGGCGGCTTGGGCTTGGAGGGCGGTCAAGAGGACCACCCCGGCGGCGAAAAGGGCTTTAAGGCGCATGGCGAGACTCCTTGGGTTATTTCTCCTACCTTCACCCCATCGGACCCCGCCCCTGGAAAAAGGTTCCCGGGGAAAAAACCCTAAAAAAGCCCTGAAAATGTGAGGAAGCTCATAAAGGGATTCGGGATGGGCGCGTATAAATAGGATCGTAGGAAGGATCCCCAAGGTCAGCGCCCCTCCAGGCGCAACGGGAACTGAGGTTCCGAACCGAGAAGGGATCCGGACGCGGAAAGCCGGGGAGGATGGGAAAGCGCCTCCGGACGACACCCCAGGGGTGTAGCGGGGACCTGAGGTCCCAAACGTCAAGGGGTTTTCCCGGGCCGAGCCGGTGAGATGGGATGGGTCGGTGACGTGCTGGACAATCGACGGACGGATCCGAGGGCCGCGCCTCCCGGCGCAGGGCGAGAAGCCCAGGCCAGTTCAAGGGTCCGGGAAGATGTGCCGTAGAAAGGTCAAGACGAAAAGTATGAGCGAGGTCGTTTAAAGCCCCGGATCATGGGACCCGGGGCTTTTTTTATTTCAGTCCTCGATCCCGACCCTGGAACAGGGATGGACGCCGATCAACGCCGATGAGATCTTTTTTCAAGGTCATCCCATCCATCCGGGTGCATCCCTGTTCCATGGGTCCGAGAGTCCAGGTCGATAAGCCGGTTTTGTTCGATGTTGATGAAAGGTCTTTTGTTCTTAAGCTTTCCCATCCCATTCATCTCGTCCCTCCCTGTTCCATGGGTTCGGGTCGAAGCTGTCCTATTTCCGGAAGGACCCGAAATAACCCAGGCACTTCTTGCCCCAGACGTCCGCTTCCCTCGCCTGGATTTCCAGTTTCCGTTCCGCCTTTCCGAACCGCTCGTCGTCCACCTTTCCCCTCAGGCCTTGCCACTGGGCTTTCATGGCCTCGGCTTCCTTCCGGCCCTGGCCATAACGGAAGACCAATTCATCCCAGAGGGTGCGGCCGGTGGAGAGGCGCTGGTCCCACTTCGCGTGATGGAACCAGAGCAGGTAGTCCAATGGACAGGTCTTGAGGCCGTTGAAGCGGTCGTTCAGGGGCGCATGGTATTGGTCCACGCCATCGCTCCCGCGCCGGGTGCGGTCGAAGCCGATCCCTTTCGCGTCGGCCCGGTTGTAATAGGCCGCCGACCAGTCGTCATGGCGCGGGTCCACCATGCCCGGGTCGGGCGCGTAATGCAGGTCCTTCTCGAAGACCCCGGCCAGCCCCAGGGGACAGGTGTAATCGATGTAGGTGTCCCTTGAGCCCATCAGCAGATCTGTGATGGCCGGGGCCGCTTGAGGGTCCCGGGTCCAGGTCATGCGGGTCCATTCCTCGGCGATGTCCCGGCTTTTGAGCGTTGGGTCCCAGGCGAGCCTTCCGAAGGCGTACCAGTTGGCGGGGGAGAATGGATTTCCGCACCAGTCCCGGTCATCCCCGGTGTTGGCGACACCGGCCATCAGGCTGTCCCGGTCCCGGGCAAGGAGCTTTTCGATAGTGGAACCGGGGCCATGGGCGAAAGTATCCGACCCGAAGAATTCCTCCCACATCGTTCCCAGATAGACCAGGTGGTTGGAGTGGCCCAGGTATTCCTGGGTGACCTGGAGCTCGGCGCCCAGATGGGTCCTCTTCAAGCCGCCGAAGAGGGGATGGAAGGGCTCCCGGGGCTGGAAATCCAGCGGCCCGTTCTTCGATTGAATGATGACGTTCTTGCGGAACTTGCCGTCGAGGGGCATGAGTTCCTTATAGGCGCGCTTGATGCGGTCGGGGTCGATGCTGTCCTTGTAGACGAAGGCCCGCCAGATCACGACGCCGCCATAAGGGGCCAGGGCGTCGGCCAAGAGATTCGCCCCGTCGGCGTGGGTGCGGCCATAATCCAGCGGTCCCGGCTGGCCCTCGCTGTTGGCCTTGACCAGGAAACCCCCGAAGTCGGGGATGAGCCCGTGGATCTCGGAGGCTTTCGCCTCCCACCATTTCCGCACCTGCGGATCGAAGGGGTCCGCCGTGGGAAGGTCCCCCAGGGCCTTGGGCGCGCCAAAATTGGCGGAGAGATAGACCTTGAGACCGTAGGGCCGCATGGCGTCCGCCAGGGCTTGGACCTTCTTTAAATAGGGAAGGGTCAGGATGCGCGGGTCGGCGTTGACGTTGTTGAGCACCGTTCCGTTGATGCCCACCGAAGCGCAGGCCCGGGCGTAATCCAAGACCCTTTCATTCACATGGCCCGGCAATTCATTCCATTTCCAGAGGGACTTGCCGGCGTAACCCCGCTCGATGGTGCCGTCCAGGTTGTCCCAATGGTCGAGCAGGCGGCGGTGGATCAGGGGGCTCTCCAGGACCCCATCCCCTTCCAGGTCCTTGTCTTGCGAGAAGAGTTCCAGGAGCCGGAAGGCCCCATAGAGACAACCCAGGGAGGTCTTGGCGGCCACTAAGAATGAAAAACCTTCCCTCTTCAATAAAAAACCTTCAGGACCTAAGTGAGAAAAGTTCTTTTTCCAGGAGGGCTCTCGAAGAAGTTCGAGATTGTCTGGTGTTCCGATTATCAGTTGGGCGTTCTTGGGATCCGACGTTTGGGAGACGGGATATCCCGATAAATCACTCAGGCCCCGCTTTATTTCTTCGGCAATGACATGGCCGGTTGTGGAATCGTCGTTGAGATAGAAGAATTTGATGGTCGGGGGTTGGACTAGTTGGGCATAGCGCAGCCAGAGTTTGTGACCATCCTCAGCGTGAAGGAAAAGAGCCGGTGCCAGGACCATGAGAAGGGCCGCCAGGATGTTAAGGCGCCGGGGAAAGACGGGAAGGGCGCGGACCATGGGGCTCCTTGAAAGCGTTTAAATCCATTGTAACCGAGGGGGTAAACAAAAAAGCCCCGGAAGCCTTGCGGCCCCGGGGCTTTTCCTTTTCCGCCTTAATCGAGCGCGGGTTCCAGGGACTTCTTCTCCACCATGTCCTTCAGGCACCGGTTCATCTCATCGGGGGCCACGTTCTCGATGTGGGTGGCAAGATGCTACTTGTGGCCGAAGGGGTCCTCCAGGGAGTCGGAGTGGTCCCCGTAGAACTGGTCCTGGACCGGCTTGAGGATCTTGGCGCCGGCCTGGAGGGACCTCTAGAAGACCTTGTCCACGTCCTCCAGGTAGATCAGGAGCCTCACCGGTGTGCCTCCCACCGATTTGGGGCCGAAGGAGCTCATGGAGGGTTCCTCATCGGCCAGCATGACGCGGGAATCGCCGATCTGGATCTCGGCGTGGCCGACGCGGTCGTTGGGGGCGGGCATGCGGTAGAGCTCCTGGGCCCCGAAGGCCTTCTTATAGAACTCGATGGCCTGGGCCGCGCCATCGATGGACAGGTAAGGGGTGACCGAGTGGTAGCCCTCCTGGATCGATTTATTAAGAAGACTATTCCCTTGGAAGGATGGGGAAGTAAAGAGGGGGTTCCGAGAAAGTAAATCCGAGGTCAAGCGGTTTACCGAAAGCGTGAAAAAGAAAACCCGGCCTGGGAGGGCCGGGTTTTTAGGTCCGATAACGGTTGGATTTGAAAGAGGCCTTATTTTGTGGCGGTGTTGGCCTTGGAGATGGCCTCGATCTGTTCATTCGCCCAACGGAGGACCCACATCTGCTTTTGGTTGGAGACGAACTCATCGTTGCAGATCTTCCCCTCGATCGTTTGCGCTTTGGCGAGTTTCGCCAACATCTTGGGGGTCAGGTAGATCCGGAAATATTCCATTGTGGAGCCGCTGTCCAAGACGCTGTTGTCGTAATCCTGGTCCTGCCATTTGAAGGGCTTCCCGTCCACCAGCCAATTCAGTTCCTTGCAATCCAGATAACGCCAACCTTTATCACCTGGAGCGATGATCTCCAATGCAAATTGGGGGCCTTCCTTTTTGGTGATTTTATCCGGGATGACGCCGATGATCGTCATGTGGAGTTTGGTGCCGCCCCCCTTGGGTTTCTGGAATTCCAGGTCATGGAGGCTCATGTAATATTCCAGGGACAAGGTGGTCTGATTCTTGAATTTATCGTGTTCCGCCTTCATGGCCCCGTGGCGGTCCTTCAGATATTTCTGATAGTCGGCTTCTGCCTTGGCGGCGGGATCCGGGGTCGGTTGGGCATCGGCCAGGGCACGGGTCAGACCCATGACCGAAAGGATCAAGGCGCTTGCAAAAATAGACCTGAATTTCATTGGCTTCCTCCAAGATTTGATCGAAAGACGAACAAGTATATAGCTTTGAGGGGGCCAGAACCAATTGTGATCCATTGAAACCTAATCGGCCTTGAGGGTCTTGAAGGCCTTGAAGTCGGCCTCGACCTGGTCGGCGTAGGCCAGGGCGATGTCGGCCACGCGGCGGCGGAAGACCTTCTTGTCCCGGCGGATGAGGTCGAAGGCCTTCCGGGCGAAGCTGTCCTTGGCGCGGCAATGGGCCCGGGCCAGGATGCCGCCCATCTGGCGCGCGGCCACCTCGTCCACTTCCTCCGGCGGCATCACCGCCTTGAAAGGGGACCGTTCCCGCACCAGGAAATCCCCGCCCCCGAGGGCCAAGACGCCCAGCCAGGGATCGGGCTGCCGGGCCAGGGCCTCCTCGGCCGACCGGGCCCTGGCGGCCTGGCCCTTGCCGGCGAGTTCCTGTGTCTTGCGCCGGGATCTTTTGGGAAGATGGTCCCAGGCGCCGGGCCGGACCTGCTCCTTGATCTCCAGGATCCGGTAAGGCGCTTCCGTTTTTCCGCTGACCCGGACCAGGGCGTAAAAGCGGCGCAGGCCTTCCGAACCGATCCCGCCGTTCAAGCGGCGGGCCAGGTCCAGCACCTCGAAGAGGCGGGGTTTGTCCGCGGGCCAGGGCTTAAGGTCCCCGGCGTAACGGCGCAGGGTCTTCTCCAGTTCCTTGGCCAAGGGTCGGGGGAGGGCCTCCAGGTCCTTGGAGCCGGGGATCTTGAAGCGCGGGACTCCCTTGCCGTCCTTGGTCCATCGTTCCAGCATCTTCCCAAAACCGTAGTGGTCCCTCACATGGGACAGGAAATGGCGGAGGGAGCCGGAGGATTGTTCCTCGTCCCAGGGACCGTGGCGGACGTTCTCGTACCAGCGGCAGCTCTTGAGTTCCTGCCAATAACCCCGGGCGGCCTCGTAGGCCATCCGGTATTGGGTCTTGGCGCCCTGGCCCGTTCCCCGGCCCAGGAGCACCAGGCTGGCGGCCAGGCGCCAGAGGTCCATCTGGTAATCGGCCACGATCCCATCGTCGAAATCGGTCAGGTCATAGACCAGGCGTCCGGTGGCGTCGGTGAAGCTCCCGAAATTGTCGCAATGGGCGTCCCCGCTGACCCAAAGGCGGGTCCCCTTGCCGCCGCCGAAACCCTCCAACAAGGGGGACCGGGCGAGGTCGGCCCAGAAAAGGCCGTTGGAGCCGCGGAAAAAGAAGAAGGGGGACCGGGCCATGAGGGACCATTTGGCCTTTCGGAACCTAGGTTCGAGAGGACGGTCCTGGCGGCGGATCCGCTCGCGGACCCATTCGGGCCGGTCGGGAGAGGGGGTGGGCTTGCCGTCGTCGGGGAGGTCGAAGGGTTTCACGGGGGGATTATAGAGAGGGACCCCCCGGGGTCGAGGGCACAGGCTTGTTAATTCGAAGAGTAGATGGCGATAGGGAGATTGTTCTGCGGTATGGCCACCCAAATGGGTATTTGGGCCTGGGCCCAACAAAAGCTTTGGGCCGCGGGGTGGAACGTTTTGTAGAGGATGACCTGGGAAGGGCCCACACAGACGTTGTCGAGGGTGGAATGCCCCAAACACCCGGAGGAAAGGAAGGTTTCGACAAGCATTTGTTGGGAGAAATCGACGGGCGGGGCCGGGGGTGTCGCCGTTCCGCACCAATTTTGCCAATCGGCGAAAGAGCGGATGACAAGGCAATTCGCGGTCGGGAGATTGGAAACGTTCACGATCGGGACCTCCAAAGCGGAGAGGTTGGTCGGGGTCGTATTGGTTGGAACCGTCACGACCGTAAAACCGCAAACGGCATTGGGGTCGATGGTGGGGATCGGGGCAATGGGACTGGGCGTTGCGGAGGGAGTGGAGGTTGAAGGGACGGTAGCGGTGGGCGTTGGGGTCGCGGGGGCCAAGGTCGGCGTGGCGGTCGGAGGGACCGCGGGGATGGAGGTGGGGGTCGGGGTGGCAAACGGCATCGTGACCGGCGGAAGCTTGCAGCCGAAGGGGACCAGGATCGCGAAGAAGAACGGAGCAACTAATAGGATCTTTTTCATAGGACCTCGTCAGAAGGGACTTTTAATATCCCAAAGAATATCACTTTTTTGGAAAAAGGCCGAACGTGGTCCTGAAAATCCTTGGACCATTCCCCGAAAGTTTATCGATGAACCATCAGGTTTTTCTTTTGTGGGCTGGGGCCGATTATAGGGAGGGACCCTGCGGGACCCGGGGCACAGGATTGTTAAATCAAGGGCTTAAGAAAGGGTCGAAAACTTTCCTGCCGGTTCACCGGGTCCGAGGGGCGGTTTTTCCCCCGAAGTGCCTGCGGATGGCCCGGTTCAAGGGCATCTCAAAAAAATGGTAGGAAGAAGCCGCCACCAGGGTGGTGGCGAGGATGCAGATCCCGAAGCGGCTGAAGACGTCGAACCGCCCTAAAAAGGGATCTAGGAGCGATTTGAGGGGCAGGTGGAGCAGGTAACCGCCGTAGCAATATTTTCCCGGAAGGCTCAAGGGTCTCAAAAGGGCGGACTCGAAGAACGACAGATGGAGCCCGCCCAAAAGGAAAAGAAAAAGGCCGAGGCCCAACAGCTCGGGCGCGTAGATCTCCTCGAGGGGGTCGTTCCAGCGGGTCCCGAAATAGGACGCCAGGAGGAGAAGTCCCCCCGCCACGCAAAGGCAAGCGCTCAGGGCCCCGGCCCGGGACAGGGCCTTGCCATGATGCTGGACGGTCCAATAGAGGAGGATCCCCATGGCGATCATGTCGAGTTTCGCGGGCGTCCCATAGGATTGGATGAAATGGTTGCCGGTCCAATGGAAGTAGAAGAAAAGGCGCCACGCCATCGCGAAAAGGATGACCCCCAGCGCGACCATCCAGCCCCGCGTCTTACGGGCGATTTTTTTAAGACAAAGGGGATAGAAAAGATAGAACTGTTCCTCGATGGAAAGGCTCCAGAGGATGTTCCATTGTCCCGCGTATCCCCAGTCATTGAAGGCCACCAGGAACCAGTTGAACAGGAAGGTCGGGATGGAGAGCCAGAACCAGGGGCCGTAGTAAGGCCCTGGCTGGAACCATTCCCGGTATCGGGGGCCGTTGGGGGAACCCAAAAGGTACAACAGGCCGCCGAACCCGCACACCAGGAGGAAAAGGGGCCATATCCGGCCGATCCTTTGGACATAAAAAAGCCGGAGGTTGGGCTTGGCCAATCCGCCCGGGTTCTTGGCGATGACATGGGTGATCAGGAAGCCCGAGACCATCAGGAAGAGAAGCACACCATAAAAGCCGTTCAAGCAAAAGCGGCCCCAAAGCCAGCAGGTCCAGGCGTGCTGGAAGGGAATGTTGGCGTAGTTGTGGACACCCATGACGGCGATGATGGAAAAGCTGCGGACCAGGTCGATGACCTGCCATTTTTTCAAGGGACCTCTCCGGGGAAAGCGGGCAGGGAATTCATTCAACGAATTCCCTGAAATTTTATCGGGTTTTCCCCTAAGTTCCACTTTTTCGACTTCCCGTACGATGCCGCCGACCCACTCGGTTTTCGAAGGCCCCGGGATCCGTTCGAGCCTTTCCTTTTTTGGTAGAATCCGTCGATCTTCGTCCGTTCCAAGGAGCGCTTCCGTGGCCAACCGTCCGCCCATGTCCGTGGGCCTTCTCGTGTCTTGGGGCTTGGTCCTGGGAATGTGCCATGCGGTGGCCCCCATGGGCCATTACAACAGCCTGGTGGCGGGAGGGGATGACCCGGGTTTCGCGGATGGTCCTTTCGTCGACGCGAGGTTCAACGCGCCCGAAGGGATGGCCGTGGACCCTTCGGGGGAAAAACTCTTCATCGCGGATACGGGGAACGAAAGGATCCGGCAGGTCGACCTGGCCCATGGCGACCGGGTCACGACCCTGGCCGGGACCGGCGCTCCCGGGCAGGAGGACGGACCTTTCGAAAAGGCCAGCTTCGATGGGCCGTCCCCGATGGCGTTCCTGTCGAAGGACCGGTTGGCGGTCTTCGACCGGGCCTCCCACCGGCTGCGGTTCCTGGACCTGAAGTCCCGCACCGTTTCCAGCTTCCCGGGCGACCTGGCCATTCGGGACCTGGCCTACCGGCCGGCGGATGATTGCCTTTATTTCACCCAGCCCGACCGGGGGCTCCTTTCGAAACTGGTCCTGCGATCCATGAAGATCGTGGACCTTCTCGTCCATGACGCCTCCGTCCCTTTCCCCAAGGCCCTGTGCATCGGGAAAGACCGCCTTTACGTCTCGGACAGGGATTCCTCCAAGATCCACCGGATGGACCTGACGGGTCCCGGGACCGTCCTTTCCTTGTACAGCCACGCGGACCAGGTGGAGGAAATGGCCTTCTCCGACGGGCGTCTTTACGCCCTCCAGTCCTCGCAAAAGGAATGGATCCGGTTCGACGGGGGGATCATCGAACCCGTGGGCCTCGGGACGGCCTGGGGATTCCTGGGCGATGAAAAGGACCCGATGCCCGAGGCCTTCCTCGGCATCACCCCGGACCGCCGGGTCGGGTTCCTGGCCAGCCCGGTCGAACCGCGTCAATTCTTCATCAGCCGGCCCAGCGTGATCCCCAACGCGGTGGTCAGCGTCAAGGATTACGAGTTCGAGAAATACCGGATCGCCTCCACCAACTCCGAGCCCGGGGATGTGGTCATGGACTATTCCTATCCGGCGGCCAAGCCCAAGGGGACCTTCCGGATCCTCCTAGCGGGGGACTCGCGCGCCTATGTGGCCCCCCGGGCGGACTCAGGCCCCCCGGACCCATCCTTGGACCGGGTCACTCCCGGGATCCTCTACAAGACCCTCCGGGCGGACACCATGGCCAAACAGTTGGAGTTCTACCTGGATACGGACGCCGCCCTCCGGGGGGACGGGACCCATTACGAGGTCCTGGAATGGAACCGGAAAGGGGAGGCACTGGCTTCCTACGCGCAATACGAGCTCCCGTCGATCGTGCAGAAATACGACGTGGACCTGGTCCTCTGCCTGGCGGGGAGCACCGGTTTCATGGATTATTACCTCAAACCCCTGACCCACGAGGGGGTGCCGGCCTACCGGGTGGATCCGGAAAGGGTCCTAAAACCTTTGTCCCGGAGGGTGCCGTCGAAGGGTCCGGCGGCGGACCTTTACCGGCGCTTCAAGGAAAGGGAAAAGGGCGACACGGAAAAGTTGGGTTATCCCGGGCAGGGGAACGATGCCGGCCTGGGGCTTTGGGAGGACCGGGAGAATTGGGAGGACCTGGTCCAAATGACCGGCAAGCGCCTCCAATTGTTCGACGAGAGGCTCTCGGCCCTGAGGACCTCCGGCGGGAAGGCTCCGCGTATGGTCCTTTTCTACGTCCCTTACCGGATCTGGCCGGACTCTATCCCTGAATTTTGGGGGACCCTGGCGGGGCGCTATCATTTTTCTTACCTGGACCTGAGCGGGCCCTATAACGCGCTCAAGGTCAGCTACTATCCCGCCGCGACCCGTTGCTGTGACGGTCACTACACGGCCTATGGAAGCCGGTTGATCGGCTATCTATTGAGCCGCTCCTTGCTGGAGCAAGGCCTGATCCCTGCGGAAGGCGTGGGGAGCCCGGACGGCCCCAAGAGCCCCCGGCCCTGACCGCCGGTCCGGGAATTCCTGGGAATTTTTTAACGGACGTTCCGACGCTTTCCTTTTTTCCTCCCTCCGACCGTTCACCTGGTGGCATGATTGGGGCGCTCGATCACCTTTCAAGGACGGACCATGGGAACATTTCGCCGGGTTTTCCACATCGTTTCGCTTTTCATCTTGGCACAGGGGATGGCTTTAGGGGCCGTCCCGGATCCCGGTCCTTCGGGAACCTCCTGGGAACGCCTCTCCATGGACCGGGGCTGGCATTTCGCCCTGGGCAACGCGGTGGATCCGGACAAGGATTTCGGTTTCGGCAAGGCCTACTTCTCCTACTTCGCGAAGGCCGGGCTGGCCGACGGGCCCGCGGACCCCAAGTTCGACGACCGGGCCTGGCGGGTGGTGGACCTACCCCACGACTGGGCGGCGGAACTGCCCTTCACCGACCAGGGGGAATGCTTCAGCCACGGCTACAAGGCCATCGGGCGGATGTTCCCCCAGAACAGCGTGGGCTGGTACCGCCGGACCTTCCAGGTCGGCAAGGATGAGAAGGGGAAGCGTTTCGTCCTCAAGTTCGACGGCGTCTTCCGCGATTCCATCGTTTTCGTCAACGGCTTCTATATGGGCCGGGAGCAGAGCGGCTACAACGGCTTCCGCTACGACATCACCGACTACCTCCTCTATGGGGAGAAGAACACGGTGTCGGTGCGGGTGGACGCCTCGAAGGAAGAGGGCTGGTTCTACGAGGGCGCCGGGATCTACCGCCATGTCTGGCTGATCAAGACCTCGCCCCTGCATGTGGCCCCCGACGGGGTCTTCGTGACCAGCGCCCTGGGCGCCGGGGGCGCCCAGGTGACGGTGCAGACCACCCTGTCCCAGGAAGGGGAAGCGGGGCAGGGCCCGGTGCAGGTCGCCCAGATCCTGTTGGACCCGCGCGGCAAGGCCCTCACCGGGGCCAAGACCACGGTCGCGGCCCTGCCCTTGAACGGTTCCTCGACCAACGTCCTCAAGATGCAGGTCCCCAAGCCCTGGCTTTGGTCCCCCGAGGAACCCTCCCTCTACCGTTGCGTGACCAGCCTCATCGTGAAAGGGAAAGTGGTGGACCAGGTGGAGACGCCCTTCGGCATCCGCACCCTGCGCTGGGACGCCAACAAGGGGTTCTTCCTCAATGGAAAGCGCGTGGAATTGAAGGGGACCAGCGACCATCAGGACCACGCCGGGGTGGGGGTGGCCCTGCCCGACGCCTTGCAGGACTTCCGGATCAAACAGCTGAGATCCTTCGGTTGCAACGCCTACCGCTGTTCCCACAACCCGCCGACCCCCGAGCTGTTGGAAGCCTGCGACCGGCTGGGGATGCTGGTGCTTTCCGAGAACCGGCTGATGGGCACCACCCCTGAACTGCTGGACCGTTTCCGGCGGCAGGTGCTTTCCGAACGCAACCACCCCTGCATCTTCGCCTGGTCGCTCGGGAACGAGGAATGGGGGATGGAAGGCAACGACCGGGGCGTGCAGATCACCGCTTCCCTCCAGCCCCGCATCCAGGCCCTGGACCCGACCCGTTTGGTGACGGCCGCCATCTCGGGCGGGTGGGGGAACGGAACTTCCATCCCCATCGAATTGATGGGATACAACTACATCGACCACGGCAACACCGACGATTTCCACGCCAAGTACCCTCAAAAACCCAGCTTCGGCACCGAGGATTCCACCACCCACCAGACCCGGGGCGTTTATGACGACGCCACCTATGGCCGGGAAGGCCCCTCGGACCGCAAGGACCCCAAGGACGGCATCGAGCGCATCTGGAAGTATTACGAGGCCCGTCCCTACCTGGGCGGCCTCTTCCTCTGGACAGGCTTCGACTACCGCGGCGAGGAGAGCCCCTTCCATTATCCCGCCGTCAGTTCCCAATACGGCATCCTGGATACCTGCGGGTTCTGGAAGGACTGCGCCGACTACCTGCGCTGTTGGTGGGACCCGGCGCCCGCCCTTTTCCTCACGCCCGACTGGCAGAAGAAGGGCAAGGAGGGAAAGCCGGTCACGGTCTTCGCCTACAGCAACTGCGACGAGGTGGAGCTTTTCCTCAATGGGAAGAGCCTGGGCAAGAAACGTATGGAGAAGGATTCGCACCTCGAGTGGGCGGTGGCTTACGCCCCGGGGACGCTTTCCGCCAAGGGTTCTAAGGGCGGCAAGGTCGTGGCCGAAACCAAGCGGGAGACCAGCGGGGCACCCGCGCGGCTGGCCCTGGTGAACGACCAGGAATTCCTGAGGGCCGACGGGGAGGACGTGGCGGTGGTGACCGTGAAGGCTCTGGATTCCCAGGGCCTGGAAGTTCCCGACGCGTCGGACCTGGTGCAGTTCACCGTCAAGGGCCCGGGGCGGCTGTTGGGGGTGGGCAACGGGGACCCGATCAGCCACGAGGCGGACAGATACTTCGATACCGTGTCCCAGGTGCCCATCCAGGACCTGCGGATGAAGGACGGTCCCTTTTCGGGCGACGGGCCGGTGGGGGCGGGGGACGGCGGATCGGGTTGGCCCAAGCTCTTCAGCGGCCGCGAGGACGACCAGGGCAAGGTCACGAAGGATATCCCAAAGGACCGGGTGGTCCGGGGCCATTTCGATCTGCCCGATCTTTCCAGCTATTCCCAGATCGTCCTTTACCCCAAGGCCCTGGTGGATGGGCAGAAGGTCTTCGTGAACGGCCATTTGGTGATGGAGGGCATTAAGCGGGACGACCGTAGCGCCGCCGTTACCCTGGACCCAGGGATCCTCCAGCCAGGCCGCAACAGCTATGCGGTCATGGGTAAAGAATTGCTGAGGCGCTGGGAATGGGAGGAACTCAATCTGGACCCCGGAGCCCTGCGGGTGGTGGTGCCGGCCCCGGCCTGGAAGCGGCATCTTTTCAACGGCCTGGCCCAGGTGCTGGTGCAAAGCGGGGAAGAACCGGGGGAGATCGAGCTGGAGGCCTCCGCGCCGGGACTTACCCCCGCCGTCCTGAAATGGCCCGTCCAAGTAGTGAAAAAAAGCCCCCGGGTCCCTTAAAGGAGCGCGGCGAAGCGGCTGAAGACCTTTTCCGAAAATACTCGGAGGGCCCGCGCCTTGTCCTCCAACCCCTCGAGGATCCTTTCGGGACGGTTGGGCCCGCCCTGAGGTGTGAGTTCCTTGGCATAGAGGGAGGCCCATTCCCTGGCCATGGCCCCGGTCACTTCCAGATGGCATTGAAAGCCGTAGGCGTTGCCGCCCACCTTGAAGACCTGGTGGCGGTAAAGGGCGCTCTCGGCCAGGCGCACGGCGCCCTTGGGCAGGGTGAAGGTGTCCCCATGCCAATGGAAGGCGTCGAAGGTCCCCGGGAGCCCCAAGAGCAACGGGTCCCCGTGGCCCTCGGACGTGAGGTCGATGGGGAACCAACCCACTTCGGGCTGGGCGCCGCGGAAGACCTGGCCGCCGGCCGCGTGGGCCAGCATCTGGGACCCCAGGCAGATGCCGAGCACGGGGATGGAGGAATCCAGGCAGCGGCGGATGGCGTCCAGTTCCTTCGTCATCCAGGGGAACCGTCGCTCCTCATAGACGCCCATGGGGCCGCCCAACACGATGAGCCCGTCGCCCGGATGGGC
Organism: bacterium; assembly: GCA_035549195.1. Classification (NCBI taxonomy): domain Bacteria; species bacterium. Next base: position 12,073 of record DASZRK010000002.1, on the reverse strand, counting down.
GGGGATCTCCTCCCCTTGGAAGGGCTTGAGCAATTCCACCTGCACGCCCTTGGACTTGAGGACGTCCCAAAGGGTGCCGGGCCCTTCGCAATCGATGTGTTGGAAGCAAGAGACACGGGGCATGGTCCGCTCCTGAGGGCTGGATGGGGCGCATTTTAAGGTTTCCCCGCCGGAAAAGCATCTTCCGTGGGGCTTGTCGCCCGTAGGCCTTCCCGCTAAGATAAAAAACGTTATCCGACGACCAACGGCAATGGAGTTTGCCAAAACCGCCCCGCTTCGGGGCCGATGACTCCTACCGGCCATGAGGCCTGGTAGGAGTTTTTCATTTAAGGACCTTTCGGGGAGGTTGAGGATGGAGAAATACCTTTATATCGGTTTGGGCGCGGTCCTGGGGGCCTATTGCCGTTTTTGGGCCGGTGCCTGGGCCACCGAGCGATGGGGGACCGACTTCGTCTATGGGACCCTGATGATCAACGTGGTCGGGTCCTTCGTGCTGGCCCTCTTCCTGACCCTGAACCTGGACCGGCAGTTCTTCAGCACGAACATCCGTTTCCTGGTGGCGGTGGGTTGGTGCGCCTCCTTCACCACCTATTCCACCTTCAGTTGGGACAGTTTTCGGTACATCCAGCAGGGCAATATGACCTTGGCTTTCGTCAATATGGGGGCCACTTTGGTAGGATGTCTGGTGGCGACCTGGGCGGGCGTGGTCGTCGGCAGGCTGATCTAGGAGGACGTCATGGACTTGAAAGGCAAATGCCAGTCGCTGCGGATCTACGTGGACGAGGACCTGAAGTGGAAGGGACGGCCCCTCTATCACGCCCTGCTGGAAATGGCGCACCGTGAGGGATTGGCGGGCTGCACGGTGGTCAAGGGTCTGGAGGGATTTGGATCCTCGACCCGCATCCATTCGGCCCGGATCCTGGACATCACCGAGAACCTTCCCGTGATGGTGGAGATCGTCGACAGTCCGGCCCGTATCAAGAAGGCTTGGAAATGGGTGGAGCCGATGCTCCCGCCCCACGGCCTGGTGACCTTGCAGGACGTAAAGGTCCTCCACTATCACCGTCCCCGGAAATAAATTTTCATCAGGTTTGCTTGAACGTGTCAGTCCCCGGCATTTGGGGGTCTTTGGAAGCCTCTTTTAGCGGGTCCGACCCTGGGCATTTTCCCTTCATGGTATAGTTGATAAAACGATTTAGGTGAAAGCCTGTCGTATTTTCCGGAAATCTTCTGAGAGCTGTTCCGCTTTGTTCCGCCTTGACGGGTGGAGTCACGTGGAGCGCTCGAAGCCGTGAACGGGACCATGCAAGACCGAACTTTTCATAGAGGTGCCAAACTTTCAGCCATGCCGCTGAAAACGTTATTGGCTTCCGCCCTTTTGTTGGCGGTTCTTTCCGCCCAACCCCTTTTCGCCGCGCCCTCCATGCTGCACATCAACGGCAACCAGATCGTGAACGCAAGCGGCTGCACCGTCCGCCTGCATGGCGTGAACGTGTCCGGTTTGGAGTACAGCCCGACGGGCGACGGGGGTACGGGCCGTCCGACCACGACCATCAGCGGCGTCACCATGACCGACTACGTCACCATCATCACGGAAGCCGTCCAGGTCTGGCACGCCAACTGTATCCGACTGCCCATCAACCAGGACTATTGGTTCGGATGCACCGCGAACGGCCAGACGCCCAACCAGACCGCCTATCGCGCCATGATCCAGGCCGTCATCAATTATTGCTCGAACAACAACGTGTACCTGGACCTGGACCTGCACTGGTCCAGTCAGGCCTCCGCCGCTTCGGCCCCGTGCGGCGCCGGTTGGGGAGGCTCGGCCAGCCAGCAACCCATGCCGGACGCCAACGCGGTCACCCTCTGGCAGTCCATCTCCGGGGTCTATGGCAACAACCCGGCGGTCCTCTTCGATCTTTACAACGAACCTTATCCGACCACTTGGGCCATCCTGAAGAACGGAGGGACCGTGGCGGGTACCTCGGGGAACTTCACGTCGCCGGGACTCCAGGCCATCGTGAACGCGGTGCGGACCGCAGGGGCCAACAATATCTGCCTGATCGGCGGCCTGGGTTATTCCTACGACCTCTCACCCCTGGCGACCGCGGGTAACGCCCTGACCCAGGCTTCGGGCAACGGCATCCTCTACACCTCCCATATCTACAACAACAAAGGCGTGACCGCCGGCGGATGGGACCCTTACGTGACCACCATCACCAACAACTACCCGGTCTTCATCGAGGAATTCGGGGCTTCCAATTCGGATCCGGCCAATTGGGACACCCAAACATTGGCTTGGATCAATGGAAGCAACAACCGCAGCTACACCTATTCCGCCCTGGCCTGGTGCTTCAGCTCGGACGTGGGGCCGACCCTTTTGACCAGTTTCAGCGGCTATCCCACCACTTCCTACCATGGCGCCCCGGTCTCCACCTGGCTTTACAACCTCAACCAGACCCCGACCCCCAATTGCGGCGCCAGCACCCCGACCTTCACCTTCACACCCACCTCGACCGCGACTCGTACCAACACCCCCACCAACACCTATACCTTCACCGGCACCCCGACCCGCACCGCGACTTCCACCGCCACTTCCACCCGGACCAATAGCCCCACGGCGACCCTCACGGCGACGCCTTCGGTTACGCCGACAAGGACCTTCACGGCCACTTCGACCCCCACGTCCACGGCCACCCGTACGGCTTCGATGACGCCTACGGCGTCCCTCACCGCTACGCCTTCGGTTACGCCAACCCGTACTTTTACGGGCACTTCCACCGCCACTTCGACCCCGACGGCCACCGCCACCCGGACGAACACCTTCACTGGGACACCCACCAATACCCTGGCCAACACGGCGACCCCGACTTCGACCCCCACCCGGACCTTGACGTTCACGTTGACCCCAACGTCCACGCCGACACGAACCTTCACCGCCACCTCGAGCCCGACGGGGACCTCTTCCCCGACCTCGGTCCCGACCCCTCCCCTCGTCCACTTGACGGTGGGTCCTTCCGAGCCCCCCGCGGCCAACTTCATCCCCGGATCCTCGGTCCCGGTCCTGCAGCTCCAGGTCAATAACCAAAGCAACGCTCCCACCACCTTCACGAGCCTGAAACTGACGGCCTCGGGGACGGGGAACGACGCGACCGGTATCACCAGCGTTTCGCTCTATGTGGATACCAACGGCAACGGGATCCTGGACGGTGGGGATTCCCTCCTCACCAGCGGGACCTATGGTTCGGACAACGGGACCTTGACCTTGAGCTTCACCAACAGCGTGCCCGCTTTCACGACCGAACAGCTGCTGGTGGTCTATACCTTCTCCGCCACCGCCTCTGGGACCTACACCGCTTCGGTGGCCGCGAACAGCGACATGACCGGTGTGGACGGGACCTATGGCCTGCCGGTGCTCTTCACCGGTGCTCCGGTGACGGGGAACGCCATGACCGAGGTCAACCCCACCGCCACCTTCACGGCAACGGCCACCTCGACGGGGACCCCGACCCGGACCTTCACCCTGACGGATAGCCCTACCGCGAGTTTCACCTTCACGGCGACCGCCACTTCCACCCCGACCAAGACTTCCACCCCCACGGACTCCCCGACCGGGACCTTGAGCCCGACCCATACGTTGTCGGCTACGCCGACAAGTTCGGCTACGCGGACCTTCACCCCGACCGGGACCCCGACCTTCACCTTTACGGCGACGGCGACCTTCACCTGGAGCCATACCCCGACCCGGACCTTCACACCGACCTTCACCTTCTCCGCTACGTCCACCTCGACCCTTACCCCCGTGGCCACCGCCACCAGCAGCCCGACCCGCACCTTCACCGCGACCGCTTCCTTCACGGCGACCTTCACCCACAGCTTTACTCCGACGGCTACGGCTAGCCCTTCCGCCACGCCCACGTCCACCTGGACCGCCACTTCCACTCCGACCTCCACGCCCCTGCCCCTGTTCAAGCCCGTGCTCTATCCCAACCCGGTCACTGGCGGGGACGTGACCCTGAACCCGGGCCTTTCCGCCACCTCCGACGTGACGGTCTCGATCCTGACCACCGCCTTCCGCCGGGTGAACCTGGAAAGTTTCCCGAAAGTGCCGGCCGGGGCCACGGTCACCGTCGTCCTGACGGACCGCATGGGCGTGCCGCTGGCCAACGGCCTCTATTACGTGGCCGTCCAGACCGCGCAGGGCCGGTCCATCCTGAAATTGTTGATCTTAAGGTAGGGTCAAGGTTCGGAAGGTGGGACGAGGCTGGGATCCAGCTCGGCGGCCGTCTTGAACCATCGAAGGGCCGCTTCCTTTTCCCCCAGATAATTCTCCGCGATCCCCAGGTTCATGGCATAAGCCGCGTTGCGCGGGTCCCAGGCCTGGGCCCAAAGCAGGTGCGGGATGGCCTTCCGCAGTTCCCCCTTTCGGGAACGGGCCGGATCGTCCTTGGCCCCGGCTTCTTTCGAGTAATAGCCGGCCATCCAGGACCGGGTGGCGCCGTAGTCCCTCAAGAACTGGTCCCAGGTCACTTCGTCCACATAACGGTCGCCCGCCTCGAAATGCCGGAGCCGCATGTCCTCCCAAAGCCTTTCGGCCCGTCCTTCATCCCAATGCGGCCGGGTCCCCGGCCCGAAGGCTTCCTGGACCAGTCCATAGGGGACCAGGGTCCGGTCCGCCATCCCGTCGTCCCGGAGGTCGGGGAAGGTGAAGAAAAGGCGGCGGTCCGGGTTGTGATCCACCATCCAAAGCATCAGATGACCTGAGATGTATTCCTTGCCCTTTTCGTGGACGGGATAGGGAACGACCAGGCCCGGGTGGGTCTTGGCCAGGTGGATGCGGTACCAATCCATCGGCAGGCTCCCGCCGCCCAGGACCGCCAGGTCGGGCCTTTTCCCGCCGATGATCTGGAAATACCAGGCGGGGAAATCCAACACGTCCCCTTTGCAGAAGAAAAAGGATCCCTTGGGCGTGTCCCGCCAGGCGTTGAGCAGGTAGTCGTAGCTGTAGGTATAACCCGCCTGGCTTCCCCGGGGGAGTCCCAGGGACAGGAGGCCCAAGGCGAGCGCCCAAGCCAGTGGAGAGGCGAACTCGGACAGTGCCGCGAACCTTCCGGACAGCCACCGCCAGCCCAGGGCGGCCAAAAGCGGGATGAAGGCCAGGGAGGCGATGGAATAGTTCTGCATGAGGTATTCCCGGCCGCTGGAGAATTTGGAGAAGACACAAACGGCGGCCAAAAGGCCGGCCCAGGCCAGGCCCAGTCCAAGTGCCCGGTTTTTTTCGGTTTTCCAGAGGGCCCATATCCCCAGGATCGAAAGCAATGCCAAGCCGTTGAACTCAAGGAAGGACCCCTTCAGGTAAAACAGTCCTTGTTGGACCCATAAGCCGATATCCCAAGTGAAGTCCTTGTTCTTATCGACATAGCGGGTCACGTGGTGCCAAAAGTTGGTGAGGTCGACCGGATGGGCCCAGTTGATGACGGGGTCCAAGGAAGACCGAAGGGGGAGATAGAGATAAAGCGAAAGACCCAGCAAGAGGAACGCGATGGATCGGACCAGTTCCTTGACCGGCAGCGGCCGCCCTTTCCATTGGTTGTAAAGGATCCAGCCGAATCCCCCGAGACAGGGGAGCATGGTCATCCAGTGGCCGGCGAGGGAGAGGCCGAAGAGGATAAAGGCCAGGGGACGTTTGGAGCGCCAGAGGGAGGCCAGGGTCGCCAGGATGAAGAGGGCCGCCATCTGATAAACGCCGTTCTTGGAGCTCAAAGAGGCCGGGTAGGCGGTGGCCCCCGCCATCCAGATGAGCGAGAAGGGCGCGGCCAGGGCCTTGGGCAGTTGGACGGTCCTGGAAAGAAGGATGTAAAGAAGGAGGCAGGTCCCCGCGCCCGAAAGGGCGGCGAGCAGGTTCACCCTTAAGCAGATGGGCCCTAGCGGTAATAAAGAAAGAAGGCGGCCCAGAAGGGTATAGAGCGGATAGCCGGGCGGGTGGGCGATGCCGAGGGTGGCGGCCGCGGTAGTGATCTCCGGGCTATCGTCCATATAAAAGCTTGGGTTCAGGCCCCAAAGGGCCAGGCCAAAGGCGGCCAGGAAGACCAGGGGGAGGGTGAGCCGGTCCGGGAATTTCATCCGGCTATTTTAAGCGAAAGACCCGGACCCAAGCGGCCCCATAAAGAAGCAGACCCAGGAGGGAAAGCCATTTTCCCAGGTCGAAGCCAGGCGGGGCATAGGCCAATTCGAAATGATGGGAGCCCGCCGACAAGGGGATGGCCCGCGCGAAGACGTCCGCGGGCAGGACCCGATAGCTCCTTTGGCCGCTGTCGGGGAAAGCCCGGGCTTCCCAACCGGGCGCATAACTGTCGGTCATCAAAAGAATCTGGGGCTTGTCCAGCTTGAGGCTGAATTCCATCCGGTCCGGATCCTGGATCCTGACCGAGACCTGGCCGCGTCCCCCGTTCTCGAGCGGGGCGGGATCCGGATCCTCTTCCAGGACCACCTGGGAGACGGGATGGAAAGCCGGCTGTCCGAGGGCTTGGATGCCTTCGTCCAGGTCCTTCACCTTCAGGTAGGCGCCGACCAGTAGGAAGCGCGGGAGCCAGGGGGAATGAAGGGCCCGGGCCTGGAGGCCGTCGGGGCCCTCCTCCACCCAGTAGGCCAGGCGCGTGACGGCCATCTTGTGGGCGTCGAGGTTGAGCAGGGTCCCGTCGGCGGTCCGGGGTTTTGGGGCCCCTGCGGCCAGGAGCCGCTCCAAGCGCCGCGGGACCAAGGGGTCGTCCCCCCAGATGGAAGGAGCCCCCAACAACATGGATCGGTCGTTGTTCCCTTTCATATAGATGCGCCCATCCCCCAACTTGCCCTTCCAGGTTTCGGCGGCCCTTTCCCCTTCGGCGCCCCATTTTTCCGCGTCGAAGGACGGGGAACAAAGACGGGCCAGATCAAAGAGGGGAATGAAGGACACCGCCAGGAGGATCGAGAGGCCCCAGGGGTTCCGGAGGAACCGCAGGGTCCGGGCCAGGGGCGAGGTGCCCGCCTCGAGGAAGCCTTGGGCTCCTTGGGCCGCCAGGAGGGCGAGAAAAACCTGGGAGAGGACCAGGAACTTGGAACTGCCCCGGAAATCACCGAAGGGGGGAACAAGACGCAGGAGGCCGTCCAGGGGGGTATGGGGCCCGAGCGCGAGGAGGACCGCCAGGACCGCGAGCCCGAAGGGCGCCCACTTCGCCTTCCCGGTCCTGCGGTCGTCCGTGAGGCCCAGCAGGACCCAAAAGATCACGCCCACGCCCAGGAAGGGGCAATTCTCCCACCAGATGCGTGAATCGATGACCCCGGGATGGAAGACCGGGGAAGTTCGGGGGTCCAGGTAAAGGAAGGCGCGAAGCGAGGCCCAATCGGTCGAGAAGAAACCCAAGGTCCCCGGATCCAGGTCCCGGTGGAAGTCCCTCGAGGCCAATAGGCCGGGCAACCATTGGACGATCGTGAGCAGCGCGGCCAGCGCCGCGCCCGCCGTCGCCCCAAGGATCTTGGGCTTCCATTCGGTCGGTTCGCCCGCCACGAGGATGGAGAAATAAAGGAGACCCAGGAGCAGGGTGTAAGCGAAGTATTGGGGATGACCGGCCAAAATTTGGAGCGAAAGGACACCGGCCAGCGCCAGGGACGAAGTCAGGTCGGGGGCGCGGGCCAGTCTTTCCAGGGCCCAGAGGACCAGCGGGATCCAGGCCATGGCACAAAGGTTCGAGAGGTGCCCCGGGTAGACATGGGCGATGAAGGCGCCGCCGAACATGAAGGCGAAAGCTCCCAGGAGGGCGGGCAGGAAATAGAGGCGGCGGGAGGCCAGCCAGAGATAAGTGAAGAACCCGGCCAGCCATACATGGAGGGCGATGGAAAGGTTCAAGGCCAGGAGGATGGGGACGAAAAGAAAGAGGATGTTCAAGGGGTAGAGGAGCGCCGACTGGGCCCCGGCGAAGAAGGGAGCCCCGCAGAAAATATAGGGGTTCCAAAGGGCCAAGTGGCCCTTCCTCCATTCGGAAAAACCCCAGGCCCGCCAGCCCAGGAACTGGCTGGCCAGGTCCCCATCGGGGGTGGACAGGAGCAGGCCGGGCGTGGAAAGGACCTTGGAGAAGAGGCCCAGCACCGCCAGGCCCAGGAGCAGGGCCGCCCATTTCTTGTTGGCGGAAGCGGGAGCGCTCAGCAGGCTTGCGGGTGGGGAGGAGGTCATGGGCCTAGGATAACGGAGAATTCCCAATAAAAAACAAAAGCAAAATGGTCCGAACCACGGAGGTCACAAGGTGATGGTGCGGATTTGTCTTTTACTTTAATAAGGAAAGGTCTTTCTCTGTGCTCTCGGTGCGCCGCCGAAGGCGGCCTGTGGTGAAATGGTTTTTCTCAGGGTTCCGGGGGCAGGCCCAGGATCTTCCGCAGGGCCGGGTCCTTGGGAAGGACCGGCTTCACCCGTTCCATGCAGAGGGTGGCCAGGTCGTTGCGGCCCTCGAAGTCATAGAGAAGACCCAGGTTGTAGAAGAAGTCCCAGTATTTTCCATGGGTCCGGTCGATGCCCTCGAGGAAAAAGACCTCCGATTCCCGGGTGAGGCCGCAGAGCCCGGAAAGGATCCCTAAACTCAAGAGTTCGTTGGGGTAATCGCTGGGATGAAAGAGGTCCGCCATGGCGGGACCCGGCGGGGTCCTCTCCAGGATCGCGCGGGCCCGGAGCCCCAGGGTGGGGTCCAGTCCCCGTTCGTTCACGGGGTCCCAGGGCCCCAGGGACCGGACCTCGTCGTGATAACCCTTGCGCAGGAAGATGACCGAGACCGGGTCCAGGTAGACCAGGCGCCATCCTAAATGGGGGAGTTCGGCCGCCCAGGCTGGAATGATCAGGGGTTGGAAGCAAAAGAGGTCGGGCTGAAGTTCGGAGGCCAAGGCCGAGGCCCCGCCGGGAGCCTGGGAACGGGTATAGACCTGGAAGAGGTCCGGACCCATGACGTCGAGACGCCCGTCCAGGAAGGTCTTACCGCCCCAACGCCAGGACAGCCAGTCGCCACTGTCCAAGTCGTTGATGACGCGTCCGTCCAAGTGATGGTCGTTCAGGAAACGGCAGGCTCCTTCGGGCAGGGCGTCCTCGTCGAGCCCCAACCCGAAACGGTCCGTGACTTTGAGCGCCACCCAGTGGCGGTTGGTCACCACCGACCAGCCGGTCCCCAAAAGGAAAAGGGCGAGCAGGGCGGGGACCCCATGGTCCCAGGTCTTGCGGCGAAGGAAAGGAAGCCAAGTCCTCCAGGGCCATTCCCCGATGGCGCGCGCCGCGATGGGAGCGCAGGCCAGCAGGAAGAGCGGGATGTTGCGCAGGGCGGCCACCGAAAGGGCGAAGAAGAAAAGGGCCAGGGCCCATTCGTGGAACCTCCTCCGCCGGGCGGTCAGGGCCATCGCGGTGAAGAGGACCAGGGTGAAGGCCTGGTAGACCCGGATGGAAAGGGGGAAGTCGGCCCCGGGGGCCGGGGTGAAGGTCCAGGGGTTTTGGAACTCCTGCACCGCCCATCGATAGATCCCGGAAGAACCCAGGCTTCCCAGGAAATGGAACGGGAAGAGCAGGCCGTCCAGGAAATAGGGGTTCAAGAGCGACAGGGCCAGGGCGACCAGGGACATCTTCGCGAGTTTCCCGTCCCAACGGCCTCCGTGGATCCGCGATGAGAAAAAGAAGAAGGTCATGGCGGCGAAGCCGAGGAAGAAAAGGCCCTCGCTGTTGACCCAAAGGAGTTGAAGGACCGGGAGCCAGGCCAAGTGGTCCTTGGCCCTTGCGGCCCGTTGTTCCAGGATGAGAAGGGTGAGGCCGAGCAGGAGCCAGGCGGGTACCTCAGGCCGGACCCGGAAACGGGCCTCGCACGCAAGAACGGCGCCGCAGAAGAGCAGGGAAGCGGCGGGTGTTCCTTGTTCCTCGAGCCTTCGCCAAAGGATGTAGAAGGCCAGCAGGGAAAGTACGATATGGGAGAGTGAGAGAAGGGAATAGCCGCCCAGCTTGAACCCCAGCACCAGCAGGACCTGGTAAAGCCATTCCAGGTCCACGTAGGGATGGTCGGGGACGGTGTAGGTGGAGGTGTCCGTCCTTGGGACGGCGTGGTGGTCCAGGATCCAAGTGCCGGCGGTGAGATGGAAGCCCAGGTCGGCGTCGTTGATCCGATGAAGGCCGAAGAGGGCGGCCAGGAGGAAGGCCGCAAGGACCGGGAAGAGCCAGGGACCGGTCTTGGGAGAAGTTCCTTGCATGGGGGCATTATCCTAAAGATCATCCGGCCGGGAAGCTTCTCCCAGGAGCCCTACTGGAAGCCCTGTTTCCCGGATCGATCCCAAAGCGCTCAAGGTCTGTTTATTCCCTATGGATTTATATTTTTGATGAATTCCGGTTTAACGGGAAAGTGGATTTGGAAAATCGCTTTCCTGGAACTCCTTTAGACCCTTGTTTCCTCGATTTTGTTCGGTATTTACGTTAAGATTTTGTCATCCAAGCGATGAACAGCCTTGTCCCCATAAAACCGGTTCCAGGCTTAAAAACGTTTCGAGACAACAAGATCCCGGGCTTCGTCCGATCCTGAAAGGCCAGGACCGCCCCCGGAGAACACAGGTTTCCCCTTCATGCGTTTAACCGATTCAACCAAAGTCGTCCTTCCCTTCCTCTGTGTCCTTTTTTTGTCCGCTTTCACCTCCAAGGCCCAAGCGCAGTGCACTCCGACTTCGGCGAAGATCTGCGTATCCGGTGACGACGTTTCACAGGTCTGGATCGGCGGAACCTCGATCGGGACCTTCAATTATGCCGGGGCTCCCGGCACCGGTGGGGCCGCTGCCGTTCCCTGTATGTCGGTTCCGATCGGCCTATTGACCGGTCCTACGGTCTGTCTGGCCATCTATACCCAGAACACCGCCCCCCAGGACACCTTCTCCTCCTGGGACCTGGATATCACCTGTTCCGGGGGGAATCATTCCGAGATCACCAGCGGATCGGGCGGTGTCCAAGTGGACTATGTTTCCGGCGGCAATCCTTCCACCCCGCCGGCCAACGACGGCAGTAGTCGTCCCTGGTACGACCCGAACTATACCGGGGGCGGGTTCTCTTCTTCCTATTGCTCCTCCGGGGTGACGGCATCGGTGTGGGCGAACCAGATCTATAACCCGGTCACCGGGAAGCCTTTGCCATTCATCGCGAACAACTGTTCGGGGGATTATGGGACCTCGGATGGAGCCCTTTTCTGGCGTCAATGCGTGACCATTCCGACCCCCTCGCCCACCATTGGCCCCCCGAACTTCACCATCACCAAGACCCTGGCCAGCGCAGTCACCAACACGGGTTCCAATACGGTGACGATGAATTTCACCATCCAGGTCTGTAACACCGGAGGGCCTGTCACCAATGGGAGCACCACGATCACGGATAATTTCGTCACCAACAATTCCACCTGTAGCCAGTTCTCGTTCGGTTGCTGGGGCTTCGGGGATGCCGCCCAACCCTATACCCTTTGTTACTACGCCCCGGCCGGAGGATTGGCCAACGAGCCGACCGCCAACAGCAACAATCTTGTCTTCCCGAGTTTGGGGAACGGTTGTGTGACCGCGACCGCCCAGGTCATCAATTACTATGACCCCATCTCCAGTTGCGGCCTGACATTCGTGGACCAGGCCCAAGTCACATGGCCCTCGGGCAGTAAAACTTCCGGCGCCATCACCTATATCCAGTTGGTGCCGACTCCTACCCCGACCCATACCTGGACCCCCAGCCCGACTTTCACCTTCACGAGGACCAATACGCCCACCAATACCCCGACAGTGGCCACGCCCACGCCGACCAGGACCAACACGCCCACCAACACCTTCACGTTCACCTTCACCCCGACCTTGACCCCGACCCGCACCAATACCCCCACCAACACCTTCACGAACACCTTTACCAATACCCCGACCTTCACCAACACCCCGACCAACACCTTCACGAGGACCAATACCCCGACCAACACTTTCACGAACACATTCACGGTGGTCTTCACCAATACGCCGACCAATACACCGACCCGCACCAACACCCCCACCACTACCCCGACGAACACCT